>NZ_JASTTJ010000029.1:0-107901 GCF_032248645.1 Streptomyces zaehneri | reverse complement strand
CACCTGGAGGCGGCAGATGCGGCTCCAGCAGTAACCACTCGCGATTCGTCAGATCCCCCCGACCCATGACCCAACCAACGAGCGACCAGTCAAAAAGTCACATGATCCGCCGGACAGAACCTAGGGCTGGTCGGGCCGTTCCTCGTCCATGCCCAGCCGCTCGTGCAGCTTCTGCTGCCCGGAGTCGACCTGGGACTCGTACTTGTTGCCCGTCTTCTCGTTCGCCTTCTGCTCCGCGGCGTCGGACATGCTCCTGGCCTTGTCCTGTGCCGCCTTGTTGCTCTTGAACCTGTCGAGGATGCCCATCCAGAGCTCCTTCCGGAGGTGACTCTCCACCGACGATATTCCCCATAAGTGCGAGATGCCCACTTGAATCGGTGGTGGTCTGGACCTCCCGACCGCCCCCGAGCGCCCCCTGGCTAACGTGTGTGCCGGTCCCCGTCAGGGGAAAGCGCCCTGTGCGGGGTGGCATAGGGCCGGCAAGGGGAGGGGCGCGTGAAGCGTCTGAGGGGTGGGGCGGCGGTCGCCGCCGTGCTGATGTGTGCTGTTTCGGTGGCCGGATGCAAGGAGCAGGTCACCGGGTCGGACTCCGGTTCCGCAACGGGTTCGGGTGCCGGTGGTGCGGGAGCGACGGCGGGCGGTGGAGCGGGGAGCGGCGGAGCGGCTCTCACGGCGGCCGAGTCGCTGGCCGTGAAGGGGCGGGCGCCCAAGACCGGCTACGACCGGGAGAAGTTCGGCTCCGCCTGGGCGGACACGGACTCCAACTCCTGCGACACCCGTGACGACATACTCAAGCGCGACCTGGAGGAGGTGAAGTTCACCGGCGGCGCGTGCAAGGTGTCCTACGGCGTACTGGAGTCGGACCCGTACTCCGGGAAGGACGTGACGTACCGGCGTGGCAGCAGCAAGGTCGACATCGACCACATTGTCGCCCTGTCCGACGCCTGGCAGAAGGGCGCCAAGTACTGGGACGCCGGCAAGCGCATAGCGCTCGCCAACGATCCGCTCAACCTCCTCGCCGTCGACGCGAGCACCAACCGTTCCAAGGGCGACGGCGACACGGCGACCTGGCTGCCCCCCAACAAGGCCTACCGGTGCACGTACGTGGCGGCGCAGGTAGCCGTGAAGAAGAAGTACGAACTGTGGGTCACCGCGGCGGAGAAGTCCGCGATGGAGAAGGTCCTGGAGACCTGCCCCGCCCAGAAACTCCCCACCGGGGGCAACCCCACGAAGGCACCGGAGCGTTTCCACGCGGGGTGAGCGGGGGCCGGCAGACCGGCGGCGTCCCCAGGGCGGCCTCACGTCGGCCCTACGGCGCCCGGCTAAGTCGCCGAGGTCCGAGCCCAACGTGTGGATGCGGCACCTGGCCGATGCCCTGTTGCGCATGGAGCGGTATGCGGAGGCGGTCGAGCAGTTCCGCGCGGTCGCGGCTGCATAGGCAGCGTGCTGTGGAACTACTCGGTCGACCCGGTGAGAGAATTCGTCCACGCCCGTACGAACACCTTCGTGGAGTGGGAGAAGGCGGGCCGACCGGCGGCGCCGAGTACGCCTTCATGAACGGATCCGTGCTACCCCTGGAGAGCCCGGTGGACTGGCGTCTCGACGACAGGTTGACAGCACAGATCCGGCGGATGGACCGGGCCCGGCGGCACCAGGCCGCGTTCTTCGCGGTGCGCCGACTGCAGGCGCCTCTGTCGGACATCGCGATGCCGCAGGAGTGGGGCGTGGACCAGGCAGCGGTCGAGGGCCTCCTCCACCAGGGCGCGGCCCGGCTGGACGGCGAGCTCGACGACGACTTCCAACAGGCCCTCGACCGGCTGAGCCGGGCGCCGCTGTTCGACTCCGAGGTCGATCCCGAACTCGCCGAGACCTTTCAACTGGAGGCCATCAGCGGCTGGATGCTGCTGGGCCAGGCCCTGGGCGAGATGACCGAGGACCAGACGGACACCATCGTCGTCCGCACCCGGGAACTCGCCCGCTACCTCGACGGGTGCGTGGACGACACGTTGACGGTGGTGCCGGGGGAGAAGGATCGGGAGTGCTACCTGGCGAACGTCGCCGACCCCCTCCGCGGCTACGGCTTGGGCTATTTCGCCACCCGGAATCTCGAAGTCGAGGGCCGGTGCCACGAGGCGGTCCTGACCGCCACCGACGGGACCGACCTGCCGGCCTCCACGACGGGACGCGAGCTGCTGGCCCTGTGCGACGACTACAGCCGCGAGATGGTGGCGGTGCTCTCGGCGTTCCCACGCGACTGGAGTCCAGGTCCTTCTCGCGTCGACGCAGCCGGCCGGCCCCGGTGGCCTCGTGGGATCAGTGAGGACACTGGCGTAGTTCGCGAGCCGTGAGGTCTGACATGAATCTTTGGGATGTGCGTGCGGGCGACCGGGGCTCAGGAGGCCGGCGCCACGATTCTGTTGGCGCAAGAGGCGGCTCGCCGGGGCGCTGCCGAGACCGGGACCGGGACCGTGGGCGACGGCAGGTGTTGTCCCCGCGACTCGGCCGGCCGTTTCACCCTGCGGCGCGGGCGCCTGGCCCTGGTGGCCGCCGCCCGGCCCGTGAGCTGCCGGCCCCGCTCGACGTCCTCATGGGGCGGGAGCCGCGGACACCCGGCGCAGACCGCCGTCGTCGAGGGCGACGGGCTGTGCGGGGTTGCGGAATGAGTAGCGGCCGTCGTTGATCCGCCCGCCCGCGTGGGTCGTGGTCCACCGCGCAGTACCGGCAGGGCCCTGGCTGGGCGCAGGAATAGAGGTGCTGAAGCCAGAACAGCCGCTCGGCGAGCAGAGTGGAGCGGGACATGGCAGTACGTGGATCGAGGATGTCGGGCACCTGGACATGCTGCCGCACGGCACCCGCGGCCCCTACCTCCCGTACTGATACCCCTGCTGGTACGGCTGGCCCTGCGGGTGCATGGCCGTGCCGTAGGTGGGCTGCGGGGCCGGGAGCCTCTTGTCGAACATCGCGAACAGGAGCATGCCCGTAGCCGTCAGCAGGGACACCATGACGGCGATGCCGAGGTAGGGGTCACCGTCGCCGTCGGCCGTCATCACCGCCCAGGGCAGGGTCACGCACTCGTACAGCGCGAACGAGGCGAAGGCCGCCCAGTCCGAGGAATGGCCGCGGCGGATCGCCACGTAGAGGAAGGGCACCCAGACCAGCAGGCCCAGCGAGCCCCACACCAGGACCCCCCAGGCGAGCCGTTGGAACCAGCCGCCCGCAAGCCGTCTCTCCGCGCCCGCCGCCGTCGATGTCGTCGGCATCGTCATGTCGCCCCCCAAGTCACCAGGGGCTAAGGGTAGGACACGGACGGGCCGCTCCAGGGCGTCGCTTCTTTACTGTGACATGAGCGAATCTTGTCGCTATGCGGGACCTGTGTTTCCCGATCAGTGGGTTGGCGCGGGTTACGGTGCGATCCGTCCGGTGCGGACGTCGGGTCGAGACCGTATCGTCGCATCGGATCAGGGGACTTCGGCCTGGCACGGGCACACGCCACAGGCCCACGCGGCAAGCGCCGCACACGGAGACGAACGATGGGGTGGGGATGGCCGAGCACCGGCAGTCCAGGAAGCGCAGATACATCACGTGGGGCGTGGCCGGCGCGGCCGTCCTCGCGGGGGCCGGGATAGCGGCGCAGACCTCGATGGCGGCCACCACCTGGCCCGCCCAGAAGACCTACACCGGGCGCGCCTTCGACGCCTGCACCGCGCCCTCGCTGGCCGCGATGAAGGCCTGGAAGACCGACGGGTACTACGGCGGCGCGGCCGTCTACGTCGGCGGCAAGAACCGCGGCTGCGCGCAGCCCAACCTGACCGCCTCCTGGGTCAAGTCGGTCAACACGGTCGGCTGGAAGCTGATCCCGCTCTACGTCGGCGCCCAGCCGCCCTGCCAGACGGGCTCCAGCCCCGAGAAGATCACCGCCGCCACGGCCACCTCCCTCGGCGCGACGGACGGCGCCGACGCGGTCGCCAAGGCCTCGGCGCTCGGCATGAAGGCCGGCAGCCCGGTCTACCTCGACATGGAGGCGTACGACATCACCGACAAGGCGTGCAACGACGCCGTGCTGGCGTATGTGCGCTCGTTCACCAAGACCCTCCGCGCCAAGATCTACCGGGCCGGTTACTACGGCTTCAGCAGCTCCAGCGCCAAGGCCATCGCCACCGCGACGAACAAGACGGACCTGCCGGGCAACCTCTGGTACGCCCTGTGGGACAAGAAGGACACCACGACCACCGACTGGCCGTGGGGCGCCACCCAGTTCACCGGCCACAGCCGCGGCCACCAGTACCAGGTCAACAGCAAGGAGACCCGCGGCGGTTACACGATCACCGTGGACCGCGACACCTGGGACGCCCCGGTCGCCATCGTCGGCTGAACCGGATCACACCAGACCGCAGGCACGGTGCAGGACGTTCGGGGGAGGGCGGGACATGAGGATGGTCTTCGCGGGAGCGGTGGCCGGCGCGGCGCTGCGTACGACCGTCCCGCCGTCCCCGCCACCCGGGCCCGCGCCTACACCGACGTCGACGCCTGCCTCCTCACCGGGGACAAGGGCATCACCGCCGACAGCACCGCGGCCACCGTCTGGCAGGGCATGCGGGACGCGTCCGTGAAGACGCACGCGCGCGTGAGCTACGCGCCGGTGACCGGCGAACAGAGCACCGGCAACGCGCGCCCCTTCCTCAACGGCCTCCTCCAGCGTTCCTGCGACGTCGTCCTGGCGGTCGGCGATCCCGAGGTCACCGCGGTGGAATCGACGGCGGCGCGGTACAGGAAGGTCGACTTCGTCCCGGTGGGCGGCGCCACCCGCGCGAGCGGGAACGTGCGCACGGTCCCCACGGGCGACGGTCTGCGCGCGGGCGTCGCGGAAGCGGTCGAGCACGCGGTGGACGCGCGGGGCTGAGCCCTCGCACCGAAGAGCGGGCGCGGCGGTGCCCGAAGTCCTGGTGAATCGTTGGTCGAATGGGTTGGCCCCAGCCGCCCCACTGCCTAACATCGATCACCGCAAGACTTTGTGCACCGTCGCACAATCTCCTCGGGAGGTTTCCCTTGCACCGCCGTCGTCGTACCGCGCTCCTGCTGTCCGCCGCGATCGTGGCGGCCCCTCTCCTCGCCGCCTGCGGGAACGACGCGCATCCCGGCGCGGCGGCCGTCGTCGGCGACCAGCGGATCACCGTCGCGCAACTGGAGAGCCGGGTGAACGAGGTGCGCACGGCCCAGCGGGCCGCGGTCACCGACGACGCCCAGTACGCGCAGGCCGTCGCCCAGACCGGCTCCCTCGCCCGCGACACCCTGCACGGCATGGTCCTCGACAAGGTGCTGCACCGCGCCGCCGAGGACGCGGGCATCACCGTCAGCCGCCGGGAGGTCCAGGAGATGCGGGCCGGCCTGGAGCAGCAGGCGGGCGGCGCGAAGGGCCTGGAGACGGCGTGGCTCCAGCAGTACGGCATTCCGCCGCAGCGTCTCGACGAGAACCTCCGCCTCCAGCTGGAGGCCCAGAAACTCGCCACCGAGCTCGGCACGAACACCAGTCAGCCCGCCTTCTGGAACGCGCTGTCCAAGGCGTCCAAGGCACTCGACGTGGATCTCAACCCGCGCTACGGGAACTGGGACGCGCAGAAGGTCGCCCGCGTCGACGCGAAGACGCCCTGGGTACGGGAGATCTCGGCGGCCGGGACGCAGCAGACGACGTGACCATGTGATCGTACGACCGGGCGGTCCTTCCTGTGGATAACTCGCGGGGCCGCTGACGGGCGTGGGTTACGTTCGGGGTGTGAACGCCATCAGCTCCGCCGCCGCCCACACCCCGGCCGACGCCCCCGGCCGCGTCGTCCTGCTCACCACCAGCCACCGCGTCGCCCCCGGCCTGCTGTCCTGGCCCGCCTGGCAGGCCCTGCGCACGGCGGACCGGGTGCTGTGCGCGGACGGCGCGCATCCGCAGCTGCCCTATCTGCGGGAGGCGGGCATCACCGTCGAGGAGACCTCCCCGACCGCCGAGGAACTGCTCGCCGCCTGCGCCGGCGGCCGCACGGTCGTGGTCGTGGCCACCGGCGAGGGCGAACCGGCCCTCACCGACGGCCTGGCCCGCCTGGCCGGCTCCGGCCGCGTGTCCATGCCCGACCTGGAACTGCTCCCCGCCTCCTACGACCTCCCCGGCGCCCGGCTGCTCGACCTCGTCCAGGTCATGGACCGGATCCGCGCCGAATGCCCGTGGTCCTCCCAGCAGACCCACAAGGGCCTGGCGAAGTACGCGGTCGAGGAGTCGTACGAACTGGTCGAGGCGATCGAGGACGGCGACCACGACGAACTCCGCGAGGAACTGGGCGACGTCCTGCTCCAGGTCGTCTTCCACGCCCGCATCGCCGAGGAGGACGAGGAGTCCCCGTTCTCCGTCGACGACGTCGCGGGCACGATCGTCGCCAAGCTCATCCACCGCCACCCCCATGTCTTCGGCGACGCCACGGCCACCACCCCCGAGGAAGTGAAGGAGCACTGGCTGCGCACGAAGGCGGCGGAGAAGCGGCGGGAGTCGGTGACCGACGGCGTCCCCCTTCACCAGCCCGGTCTCGCCCTCGCGGCGAAGCTGGTGTCCCGGGCCCGCACGGCACGGCTGGAGGTACCGCTGCCGACGGCCGAGGGCATCGGCTACGAACTGCTGGCCCTGGCGGCACGAGCCGAGTCGGAGGGCGTCGACCCGGAGGCGGCCCTGCGCGCGGCGGCGCGGGCGTACCGGGACGCGATCCGGGGTGTCGAGGGGGCCGATGGCTAGGAGGCGACGCCGCTGATGCCGCCCTCCGATACCGCGAAGCCGCCCACATGGTGTTAGCCCGCCGCGCGGAAGGCCCTCGCGGAGCGCGGCGAGGACACCGCTACGGTCGGGGAGTGACCGAGCAGCCCGACACCGACAACCCGGACCGCACCGCTCCCGAACTCTTCACCTGGGAGTTCGCGACCGACCCCTACCCCGCCTACGCCTGGCTGCGCGAGCACGCGCCCGTGCACCGCACCGTTCTTCCCAGCGGGGTCGAGGCCTGGCTGATCACCCGGTATGCCGACGCGAAACAGGCCCTCGCCGACCAGCGGCTCTCCAAGAACCCGGCGCACCACGACGAACCGGCGCACGCCAAGGGCAAGACCGGCATCCCCGGTGAGCGCAAGGCCGAGCTGATGACGCATCTGCTCAACATCGACCCGCCGGACCACACCCGGCTGCGACGGCTCGTCAGCAAGGCCTTCACCCCGCGTCGGGTCGCCGAGTTCGCGCCCCGGGTCCAGGAGCTGACGGATCAGCTCATCGACCGGTTCGCCGCCGAGGGGAAGGCCGACCTCATCCACGACTTCGCCTTCCCTCTCCCCATCTACGCGATCTGCGACCTCCTGGGCGTCCCCCGTGAGGACCAGGACGACTTCCGCGACTGGGCGGGGATGATGATCCGGCACGGCGGGGGCCCGCGGGGCGGTGTCGCGCGGTCGGTGAAGAAGATGCGCGGATATCTGCTGGAGCTGATCCACCGCAAGCGCGCGGAGCTTCCCGCCGACCCGGCTCCCGGCGAGGACCTCATCTCGGGTCTCATCCGCGCCTCGGACCACGGTGAGCACCTCACCGAGAACGAGGCCGCCGCCATGGCCTTCATCCTGCTGTTCGCCGGCTTCGAGACGACCGTCAATCTCATCGGCAACGGCACCTACGCCCTCCTCACCCACCCCGAGCAGCGCGCACGCCTCCAGCGGTCGCTCACCGAGGACGACGGCGAGCACGGCCTCCTCGAAACGGGCGTCGAGGAACTCCTGCGCTACGACGGCCCCGTGGAACTCGCCACCTGGCGGTTCGCGACCGAGCCGCTGCGCATCGGCGGGCAGGACATCGCGCCGGGCGACCCCGTGCTCGTGGTGCTGGCGGCCGCCGACCGTGACCCGGCGCGTTTCTCGGACCCCGACACCCTCGACCTGTCCCGCCGTGACAACCAGCACCTCGGCTACGGCCACGGCATCCACTACTGCCTGGGAGCGCCGCTGGCCCGGCTGGAGGGCCAGACCGCGCTGGCCACCCTGCTCACCCGGCTGCCCGATCTCCGACTGGCCGCGGATCCGGCCGAGTTGAGGTGGCGCGGCGGGCTCATCATGCGCGGACTGCGGACTTTGCCGGTCGAGTTCACTCCGGTGCATTCCGGTTCATGAGGATCCGCATCTGACCGGATGTCAGCCGGAGTGTGACCGTTCGGCGGAGCAAAGGTGACCAACACTCAAGTCTGTGATCTTCACGTGATCTGCGCGGCATTAACTTGTGACAAGTGATCGTCTGCCGATACGTTCTCTCGTCAGCGCGACGCATCGGTTCCACCTGCCGCGCCGGTCAGTGCTGTCCAGAGAAAGGCCCCTCGCATGCTCTCCGGGAACGGTCGTCACCGTCGCCCCCGCCAGGCCCCGGCCCTCCTTGTCGCGGCCGGAGTGACGGGCTCCGCCATCGCCATCCCGCTGCTCGCCGCCTCCGGCGCGAGTGCGGCGGACGGCACGGTGTGGGACAAGGTGGCGCAGTGCGAGACCGGCGGCTCGTGGAGCGCCGACGAGGGCGGCGGCGAGTACGGCGGCCTGAGCCTCACCCAGAAGGACTGGGAGGCGCACGGCGGCCTCGACTACGCCACCAGCCCCGACCTGGCCAGCCGCAGCCAGCAGATCGCCGTCGCGCAGAAGGTGCTCGCGGCCGAGGGGATCGGCGCGTGGGGCACCTGCGGGCTGACCTCCGGGCTCACCCAGGAGAACGGCGCGCTGAACGTGGACACCGGCGTGGCGGACGATTCTTCCGACTCGTCAGACTCGTCTGGTTCTTCCGGATTGTCCGACCTGTCCAGGGGATTGTCCGGATCCTCGGGCGCCTCGGGCTCCACGGCCGACGAGAACTCCTCGACCGGATCGTCCGACTCGTCCGCTGATTCATCCAGTTCGCCTTCGGCATCCGCTTCCTCCCCTTCGTCCCCTTCCTCCGCCGCCACGGGTGACTCCGGTACCTCCGGTGGTTCCGGCGGCCGGAGCGACGGCTCGACGGGCGACGACTCGTCCACGGCGACCCCGGGCGCGGACGACTCGGACAAATACGTCCAGGACGAAGGTTCTTGGAGCCTCGTCGACACCGGCTCCCTCGGCTCGGGCAAGCACCGCGGCGCCACCGCCGACGAGGCCACGACCAAGAGCGCGACCGACGACGGCCTGGACGGCACCACCACCGCCTCCGCCGGCCGGCACGCCGCGGCGACCTATGTCGTCCAGGAGGGCGACTCCCTCGCGTCCATCGCCGACTCCCTTGGCCTCGACGGCGGATGGCGCGCCCTCTATGCCGAGAACCGGGACCTCATCGGTGTCGACCCGAGCAACATCGCCGCCGGTCAGACCCTCGACACAGGGGTGGAATAGGGCGCAAAGCCCAAGAAAAACAGTGGCAGTTCGCGTCACGCTTCGCGCCGAATGTCCGGTTTGGTGAAAGTGTGGGATGAGTCTCAGAAGCCCTGATCGTCTTTGAAATTCCGCCGATCGCGTGTCTACGGTCGAGGCCGCTCGGCAACCCGGGCCCCGGCCGTCGCAACGCCGAATCCTGCCAGCGACGACCCGGGAACAGTCGTCGCGTCAAGCGCCGTAGGCAGGAGCGGGGGACCCAAGGTAAGTGCCGCGCCGGTCGGTTGACCGGAACGGCTCGGGGTGAAGCCACACCTCCCACGGAGCAGCGCTCCGACGGGCGAGGAAGTGGCCGGGCAACTCACACGGCCCGAACCCGACAGCTCACCTCGCAGGCGTCGGTGAGGGGATCCACCATGCTGTTTTCCGCCAAGGGCAAGCACCGCCGTCCCTCCAAGGCGACCCGCGTCGCCACGCTCGCCGGCGTCACCGGCGTCGCCATCGCCGCCCCGCTGATGGCGGCCGGCAACGCCTCCGCCGCCACCGCCTCCGAGTGGGACGCGGTCGCCCAGTGCGAGGCCGGCGGCAACTGGTCCATCAACACCGGCAACGGCTACTACGGCGGTCTGCAGTTCTCGGCGTCCACCTGGGCCGCGTACGGCGGCACCGCCTACGCCTCCACCGCCGACCAGGCCTCCAAGTCCCAGCAGATAGCCATCGGCGAGAAGGTCCTCGCGGGCCAGGGCAAGGGTGCCTGGCCGGTCTGCGGCACCGGCCTGTCCGGCGCCGCCTACAACGGCTCGAGCGCCGGCTCCTCGAGCTCCGGCTCGTCCAGCTCCTCCGGCTCCGCCGGCTCGTCGAACAGCGGCAGCACCAGCAGCCGCTCGACCGAGGAGCAGAGCGCCTCCCGCTCGACCGACCGCCCGGCCGCCTCCAAGACGGTCACCACCCCGACCGGCAAGAAGGTCAAGAAGGGCGACGGCGAGTACAAGGTCGTCAAGGGCGACACCCTCAGCTCCATCGCCGAGAAGCACAAGGTCAAGGGCGGCTGGGCGAAGCTGTTCGAGCTGAACAAGGACATCGTCGTCGAGGCCGACCTGATCTACCCGGGCCAGCAGCTGCACCTGAAGTGACACCGCGCCCGAGGCGTCACGGCGCCTGAAGTGACACCGCATCTGGGGTGTCGCGGCGCCTGGGGGTGTCACCTCACGTGAAGTGACACCTGGCCCCCAGAGAAGCCACAGCGCCCTCATATGCGAGGTCGGCACACTGAAGACCTCGTGAGGGTCACCCCCCGTCCCCACGGGCCCCCCGCTCCGGTGCGTGTTCCCCCGTACGCACCGGAGCGGGGTTTCTCTTTGCCCGTTCGTCACCTCCTGTCGGCTTTTCTCGGCCACTCCCTTTGTTCCGGGCGGAAACAATAGGTACCGTCTGTCTGTCCACGGGACGGTCGGTCGGCTGCCGACGGTCCCGGGGCGGTTAGGCTCTAGTCGCAAGGCTCAGCAAGGGCTCATCAAGGCCCCCGGGCCCCGCACAACCAGCGTCACATCCCAAGAAGGAGATGCTCGTGCCGTCCATCGACGTCGTCGTAGCCCGGGAAATCCTGGACTCCCGAGGCAACCCCACGGTCGAGGTCGAGGTCGGCCTCGACGACGGCAGCACGGGTCGTGCCGCCGTTCCGTCCGGCGCCTCCACCGGTGCCTTCGAGGCCATCGAGCTCCGCGACGGTGACCCCAACCGCTACCTCGGCAAGGGTGTCGAGAAGGCCGTCCTCGCCGTCATCGAGCAGATCGGCCCGGAGCTCGTCGGCTACGACGCCACCGAGCAGCGCCTGATCGACCAGGCCATGTTCGACCTGGACGCCACCGACAACAAGGGCTCGCTCGGCGCCAACGCCATCCTCGGCGTCTCGCTCGCCGTCGCGCACGCCGCCTCCGAGGCCAGCGACCTGCCGCTGTTCCGCTACCTGGGCGGCCCCAACGCGCACCTGCTGCCGGTGCCGATGATGAACATCCTGAACGGCGGCTCGCACGCCGACTCCAACGTGGACATCCAGGAGTTCATGATCGCCCCGATCGGCGCGGAGTCCTTCTCCGAGGCCCTGCGCTGGGGTGCCGAGGTCTACCACACCCTCAAGAAGGTGCTGAAGACCAAGGGCCTGTCCACCGGCCTCGGCGACGAGGGCGGCTTCGCCCCGAACCTGGAGTCCAACCGCGCCGCGCTCGACCTCATCATCGAGGCCATCAAGCAGGCCGGTTACGTCCCCGGCGAGCAGATCGCGCTCGCGCTCGACGTCGCCGCGTCCGAGTTCTACAAGGACGGCAAGTACGAGTTCGAGGGCAAGTCCCGCTCGGCCGCCGAGATGACCGAGTACTACGAGGAGCTCGTCTCCGCGTACCCGCTCGTGTCCATCGAGGACCCGCTGTACGAGGACGACTGGGCCGGCTGGAAGGTCATCACCGACAAGCTGGGCGACAAGGTCCAGATCGTCGGCGACGACCTCTTCGTCACCAACCCCGAGCGTCTGGCCCGCGGCATCGAGGAGGGCTCCGCCAACGCCCTGCTCGTCAAGGTCAACCAGATCGGTTCGCTGACCGAGACCCTCGACGCCGTCGAGATGGCCCAGCGCAACGGCTTCAAGTGCATGATGTCCCACCGCTCCGGCGAGACCGAGGACGTCACCATCGCCGACCTCGCGGTCGCGGTGAACTGCGGTCAGATCAAGACCGGCGCCCCGGCCCGCTCGGACCGCGTCGCCAAGTACAACCAGCTGCTGCGCATCGAGGAGATCCTCGACGACGCCGCGGTGTACGCCGGCCGCAGCGCCTTCCCGCGCTTCAAGGGCTGAACCCTCCCGCGCGTCCGCTCCGCGGACCTCGGGCACAGCAAGGGCTGAGCCGCCGACCCTAACCGGGTCAAGGCTCCGCCAGTCGTACGTACGTCCCCGTACCGGTCCCGTACCGTGTGCGGGGACGTACGCACGTGTGAGACGGGAGGCGGGAAGCAGTGGCCGTGAAGGACCGGGACCGTTTCTCCACCGCGACCAGGATCAAGCTGCTCGGCGAGCAGACCGCGGCCCGGGTCTACCGTTCCCAGACCAAGCGCCAGGCCCGCCGCTCCCGGCTCACCGGCCGTGCCGCGCTCCTCGCGCTCGTCCTGTGCACGCTGATCGTGGCCCTGGCCTACCCGATGCGGCAGTACGTCTCCCAGCGCGCCGAGATCGCCGATCTGGAGCGCGAGAAGCGGCAGGCCGGCGAACGCGTCGAGCAGCTGCGCGACCTCAAGGCGCGCTGGCAGGACGACGCCTACGCCGAGCAGCAGATCCGGGAGCGGCTGCACTACGTGCTGCCGGGGGAGACCGGGTTCGTCGTGATCGACCCGGAGGCGGCCAGGCAGTCCCGCACCGACCTCGGGGCGGCCGACCGCCCCTGGTACTCGAACGTCTGGGACGGCGTCGACAAGTCCGACGCCTCCGACCAGTGAACCGACCCGCAGCCAGAACCGGCAGCCAGAACCCGCAGCCAGAGCCGGCAGCCAGAGCCGGCAGCCAGAGCCGGCAGCCGGAACCCGGTACCCAGAGCCGGTGGCCGGAGCCGGTGGCCAGAACCGATAGAAAGACAGGCATGGAAACGCCCCCGCCGACCACCCCGCGCACCGAGCCCACCGACGCGGACGTCGAGGCCTTCAAGCAGCAGCTCGGACGGCCGCCGCGCGGTCTGCGCGCGATCGCGCACCGCTGCCCGTGCGGTGAGCCGGACGTCGTGGAGACGGCCCCCCGCCTGCCCGACGGCACGCCCTTCCCGACGCTGTACTACCTGACGTGCCCGAAGGCCAACTCGGCCATCGGCACGCTCGAGGCGAACGGCGTGATGAAGGAGATGACGGAGCGGCTCCAGGCCGACCCGGAGCTGGCCGCCGCCTACCGTGCCGCGCACGAGGACTACATCCGGCGCCGGGACGAGATCGAGGAACTGAAGAACTTCCCCAGCGCGGGCGGCATGCCGGACCGGGTGAAGTGCCTGCACGTGCTCGTCGCGCACTCCCTGGCGGCCGGCCCGGGTGTGAACCCCCTCGGCGACGAGGCCCTGGAGATGCTCCCGCAGTGGTGGCGCAAGGGCACGTGTGTGGTGCCGGTCGAGCGGGACGACGCGAAGGCGGCCGCCCGGTGACCCGGGTCGCCGCCATCGACTGCGGTACGAACTCGATCCGCCTCCTCGTCGCCGACGCCGACCCGGAGACCGGCGAGCTGGTCGAGCTGGACCGCCGGATGACGATCGTCCGCCTCGGCCAGGGCGTCGACCGCACCGGACGGCTCGCCCCCGAGGCGCTGGAGCGGACCTTCGCGGCCTGCCGGGAGTACGCGGCCGCCATCAAGGAGCACGGCGCGCAGCGGCTGCGCTTCGTCGCCACCTCCGCCTCCCGGGACGCGGAGAACCGGGACGAGTTCGTGCGCGGGGTGCTGGACATCCTCGGCGTCGAGCCCGAGGTCATCACCGGCGACCAGGAGGCCGAGTTCTCCTTCACCGGCGCCACGAGGGAACTCGACGGGCGTGCCGACCTGGCCGAGCCCTTCCTGGTGGTGGACATCGGCGGCGGCTCGACCGAGTTCGTGGTCGGCGACGACCGGGTGCGTGCCGCGCGCTCCGTCGACGTGGGCTGCGTACGGATGACGGAGCGGCACCTGGTCGTGGACGGGAAGGTCACCGACCCGCCCACCGCCGGGCAGATCGCCGCGATGCGCGCCGACGTCGAGGCCGCCCTCGACCTCGCCGAGCGGACGGTCCCGCTGCGCGAGGCGCACACCCTGGTGGGCCTGGCCGGCTCGGTGACGACGGTCGCGGCGATCGCCCTGGGACTGGACGCGTACGACTCCACGAAGATCCACCACGCGCGGATCGGTCTCGACCGGGTCAGGAGCATCAGCGACGACCTTCTCCGGGCCACCCATGAACAGCGCGCGGCGTATCGGGCGATGCACCCGGGCCGGGTGGACGTGATCGCGGCGGGCGCGCTCGTCCTGCTGGCGATCATGGAGCGGATCGGCGCGCAGGAGGTCGTGGTGAGCGAGCACGACATCCTCGACGGCATCGCCTTCCACGCGGCACTCGAGTCGCGATAGGAGGCGATCCTCGACGGCATCCCCTGGTCCATCGCGTGAGCCCGGCCAACCCGCTACTTGCACTCTGCTGAGCAGGCAGGATGCGCGGATGAGCAGTCCCGAGGGGCCCTTCGTGGCCCCTCGGGCGCGTTCCTGGGGCACCCCCTCGGGAAAGTTCGTGAAGTTCTTCACAAGGAATTCGGCCCTGTCGGAGGACGGAGGTGTCCCTGTTGGCCCTTCCGGGGGCCCAGCACCCCTGTGAACGTGTTCAAAAGAGGCGCGCGCGGACGTATCGCGAAGGTCCGGGGAAGGGGTCCGCGGCGGCCCTCACGGAGCCCTTCCGAGCCCGGAGAGGCAGCTCACGCGGCATTGACAACGCCGTGCACTACACGCTGGTTCCCACTCCGCGCCATGACGTGGATCACGCGGGTCGCGGAGGATAGCACACACCCCCGGCAAGCTTGTGAAGGGGCGCACGAGCGACCCCCCTCGAGCGGGTGGATACTCGATCCCATGAGCACCACGGAGCGTCCCAGGATCCTCGTAGTAGGCGGTGGGTACGTAGGCCTGTACGCAGCTCGGCGCATCATGAAGAAGATGCGCTACGGCGAGGCGACCGTCACGGTCGTCGACCCCCGGTCGTACATGACCTACCAGCCCTTCCTCCCCGAAACCGCCGCCGGCAACATCTCCCCGCGCCACGTCGTCGTCCCGCTGCGACGCGTGCTGCCCAAGGCGGAGGTCCTCACCGGCCGGGTCACCACCATCGACCAGGACCGCAAGGTCGCCACGATCGCGCCGCTGGTCGGCGAGGCGTACGAGCTGCCCTTCGACTACCTGGTGATCGCGCTCGGCGCGGTCTCCCGCACCTTCCCGATCCCCGGCCTCGCCGAACAGGGCATCGGTATGAAGGGTGTCGAGGAGGCCATCGGCCTGCGCAACCACGTCCTCGAGCAGCTCGACAAGGCCGACTCCACGACCGACGAGGAGATCCGCCGCAAGGCGCTCACCTTCGTCTTCATCGGCGGCGGTTTCGCCGGTGCGGAGACCATCGGTGAGGTCGAGGACCTGGCCCGGGACGCGGCCAAGTACTACAAGACGGTGTCCCGCGAGGACATGCGCTTCATCCTCGTCGACGCCGCCGACAAGATCCTTCCCGAGGTCGGCCCCAAGCTGGGCCAGTACGGCAAGGAGCACCTCGAGGGCCGCGGTGTGGAGATCTACCTCTCCACCTCCATGGACTCCTGCGTCGACGGCCACGTGGTGCTGAAGAACGGCCTCGAGGTCGACTCCAACACCATCGTGTGGACGGCCGGCGTCAAGCCCAACCCGGTACTGGCCCGTTACGGCCTGCCGCTGGGCCCCCGCGGTCACGTCGACACCGCCCCGACCCTCCAGGTCCAGGGCACCGACTACATCTGGGCCGCCGGCGACAACGCCCAGGTCCCGGACGTCGCCGCCCGCAAGGCCGGCGTCGAGAACGCCTGGTGCCCGCCGAACGCGCAGCACGCGCTGCGCCAGGCCAAGGTGCTCGGCGACAACGTGATCTCCGGTATGCGGGGCTTCCCGCAGAAGGAGTACTCGCACGCCAACAAGGGTGCGGTGGCGGGCCTCGGCCTCCACAAGGGCGTCGCGATGATCGTCATGGGCAAGATGAAGATCAAGGTCAAGGGCCGCCTCGCCTGGTACATGCACCGCGGCTACCACGGCATGGCGATGCCGACGTGGAACCGTAAGATCCGCGTCTTCGCCGACTGGACGCTCGGCATGTTCCTCAAGCGCGAGGTCGTGGCGCTGGGTGCGCTGGAGTCCCCGCGCGAGGAGTTCTACGAGGCCGCGAAGCCGGCGCCGGTCGCCGCGAAGCCGGCCGCCGAGAAGACCGAGAACGAGAAGGCCAAGGCCTCCTGACCCTCGGTCACCCGGCCTCCGGCCTCCGGGCCACCGGTCACTGAAACACCCCCGAAGGGGCCGTCCGCCATCCGTGGTGCGGACGGCCCCTTCGGCGTGCGCCGAGCTGCCCGAGCCCGTGCGCCGCGCCTGAGCCCGAGCCCGTGCGCCGAGCCTGAGCCGGGGTCCGTGCCCGAGCCGGTGCGGCGAACCCGAGCCGGTGTCCGTGCCGGTGCCGGTGTCCGTGCCCGAGCCGGTGCCCCTGGCGGGCCTCGCGCCGAATGCCGACGGTGACGCGTGCCCTGTGCATGTATTTTGCCGAGCCGTGACGGCCGCGCGGGACTGGACGCCGCGCGCTTCCGTGTTTACGTGGTGTCAGGACATTGCGGGATCACCCGTCACGGAGGTGTGCATCATGGCTGAGGTCGCGCCGCGGCTCCATGCCCTCGTCGAGCAGTTGCTGGGAGCCCCCTTCCCGGTGCGCGTCCGCGCCTGGGACGGTTCGCAGGCGGGTCCGCCCGATGCGCCGATCGTGGTGGTGCGCGGTCGCCGGGCTCTGCGCCGGCTCCTCTTCAAGCCCGGCGAACTCGGCCTCGCCCGCGCCTGGGTGGCCGGCGACCTGACTGTCGAGGGGGACCTGTACACCGCTCTCGATCTGCTCTCCGGCCTGATCTGGCAGCGCGGCGAGGACGCCCGTACGCTCGGCCGGGCGCTGCGCGACCCGGACTTCCGCTCGGCGGTGCGCGGCCTGCTGAAACTCGCCGGACCGCCGCTGCCGCCCGCCCCGCCGCGCGAAGAGGTCCGCCGGACCGGACACCTCCACACCCGCCGCACCGACCGACGCGCCATCAGCCACCACTACGACGTCGGCAACGACTTCTACGCGCTCGTCCTCGGCCCGTCCATGGTCTACTCGTGCGCCTACTGGGAGTCCGGGGACAGCACCCTCGAACTCGCCCAGCGCGACAAGCTCGAACTCGTCTGCCGCAAGCTGGACCTGAGACCGGGGTCGCGGCTGCTGGACGTCGGCTGCGGCTGGGGCTCCCTCGCCATCCACGCGGCCCGCGAGCACGGCGCGACCGTCGTCGGGATCACCCTCTCCCAGGAGCAGGCGGCGTTCGCCCGCAAGCGCGTCGCCGACGCCGGGCTCACCGACAAGGTCGAGATCCGCGTCCAGGACTACCGGGACGTCGCCGACGGGCCGTTCGACGCGGTCTCCTCCATCGGCATGGCGGAACACGTCGGCTCCGAGAAGTACCTGGAGTACGCGCACGTCCTGTTCGCGCTGCTCCGGCCGGGCGGCCGGCTGCTCAACCACCAGATCGCCCGCCGTCCGCAGCGCGACGAGTCGGCGTACGGCGTGGACGCGTTCATCGACGCCTATGTCTTCCCGGACGGCGAACTCGCCCCCGTCGGCGCCACGGTCGGCCAGCTCGAACGCGCGGGCTTCGAGGTCCGTGACGTCGAGTCGATCCGCGAGCACTACGCCCTCACCCTGCGCCGCTGGGTCGCCCGGCTGGAGGCCGGCTGGGGCCGGGCCGTCCGCCTCACCAGCCCCGGTCGCGCCCGGGTCTGGCGGCTCTACATGGCCGCCTCCGCCGTCGCCTTCGAACGCAACCAGATCGGCGTCAACCAGGTCCTGGCCGTCCGGACCCCCGGTTCGGGCGACTCCGGGATGCCGCTGCGCGCCCGCACCTGGAACTGACGGCCGCCCGACGCGCGAGGGGCCCCGCCGCATCGCGCGACGGGGCCCCGACCGGGCGCGGCCTACTCGGACTTGATCGCGGCCAGCATGTTCAGGCGCGACGCCCGCCGGGCCGGCCACAGCGCGGCGAGGATGCCCACCCCGGCGGCCAGCAGCAGGAAGACGGCCATCCGGGCCCACGGCACGACCAGTTCGTACGTCGGCATGCGGGTGCCGAGCAGTTCGCCTGCGGCCCAGCCGAAGAACACGCCCAGGCCGATGCCGAGCACCCCGCCGAAGAGCGAGATCACCAGGGACTCCAGCCGGACCATCCGCTTGACCGAGCGCCGGTCCAGGCCGATGGCCCGCAGCATGCCGATCTCCTGGGACCGCTCGAAGACCGACATCGCGAGGGTGTTGATGACCCCGAGGACCGCGACGATCACGGCCATCGCGAGCAGCCCGTAGAGCATGTTCAGCATCAGCGTGAACATCTTCGCGACCTCGTCGGAGAGGTCCTGCTTGCTCTGGACCTTGATGGCCGGATTGGCGCCGAGGGCCTTCTCCAGCCGGTCCTTCGTGGCGTCCGAGGTGCCGCCGGACGTCTTGACCATGACCCGCATGTCGGCCGGGTCCGTCAGGTGCGGGGTGAGGGCGGCGTTGTCCAGCAGGATGCCCTCGATCAGCTCGTTGCCCTCGTAGACCCCGGAGACCGTCAACTGCTGCTTCTTGCCGTCCTCGTAGTTCACCGTGAAGGACGAGCCGGCCTTCCAGCCGTGGGACTCGGCGGTGGTGTCGTCGACGACGACCTGCCCGCCGCCCACCTCGAAGGAGCCGTCATGGACCTCGAGGTCGGTCAGTGCGCCGATGGTGGAGCCGGTGACGCCGGTGAGGTACTCGGTCGTGCCGTCGATCCGGCCGGGCGCGCCCCGCATCGGGCTGGTGGCGGTGACCCCGTCGGTGGCCTTCAGCTTCGCGTCGATGTCGGCCGAGAGCTCGTTGCCGTTCGCCATCGACACGACGTAGTCGGCCCTGATCGCGGAGGAGGCCATCTTGTCGATGGACTTCTGCAGGCTGCCCGCCATCACCGTCATACCGGTGATCAGGGTCAGACCGATCATCAGCGCGGAGGCCGTGGCCGCCGTACGGCGCGGGTTGCGCACCGAGTTCTGCCGGGCCAGCTTGCCGGACACCCCGAAGACGCGCAGGACGGGCGCGGCGGCCGCGATCAGCGGACGCGACAGCAGCGGGGTCAGGATGAAGACGCCGATGATGAGCAGGACCGCGCCGAGACCCATGGGGGCCTGGCCGTCCGAGCCGCTCATCGTCGTCGCGGCCAGGACCACGGCGACGCCGGCCGCCGAGAACAGCGCGCCCAGCGTGTTGCGCAGCACCAGCGACTTGGTGCTCGCGGTGGCGTGCACACTGCTCATCGCGGCGACCGGCGGGATCTTCGCGGCCCGTCGGCCGGGCAGCCAGGCCGCCAGCATGGTGATGACGACGCCGACGACGAGGGCGGCGGCGACCGTGCCGCCCGAGACGACGAGCGGTCCGTCGGGGACGGTCGCCCCGAGCGTCCCCAGCAGCGAGCGCAGCCCGGCCCCGATGCCGACCCCGGCGACCAGACCGGTCACCCCGGCGACCGTGCCGACGACGAACGCCTCGATCAGCACCGACCGCGTGACCTGCCGGCGGGAGGCGCCGACGGCCCGCATCAGGGCGAGTTCCTTGGTGCGCTGGGCGACCAGCATGGTGAAGGTGTTGGCGATGATGAAGGTGCCGACGAACAGCGCGATCCCGGCGAAGACCAGCAGTCCCTGCTTCATCCCGCTCATCGAGGCGGCGATCATCTCCGCCTGGTCGTCGGCGAGTTGCCTTCCGGTGACGGTCTCGACCCTGTCCTTCGGCAGGGCGCTGTCCAGTGCGGACTTCAGGGCGCTCTGCGAGGTCCCGGCGGCGGCCCGGACGTCGATCTCGTCGTAGGTGCCGGTCTTGCCGAAGAGGGTCTGCGCGGTCGCCGTGTCGAACAGGGCGAGGCTGCCGCCGGCCGCGACGTTGCCGTCGTCGGTGGTGAAGATGCCGGTGATCTTCGGGCTGAGGACGGGGCCGTCGACGGAGATCCGTACGGTGTCGCCGACCTTGTACCCGGCCCGCTCGGCCGTACGGGAGTCGATGACGACCTCGTCGGCGCCGCTCGGCGCGTGCCCGGCGGCGAGCGGGTACCGGGCGTCCTTGGCGCCCCAGTAGTTGCCGCCCTGCGACTGGAAGCCGCCGCCGACGAGCTTGCCGTCCTTGTCGGCGATGGCGGTGAAGCCGTTGACGACGCCGATGGCGGACGCGGCGCCCGGCACCTTCGCGCTCTGCTCCAGCAGCGCCTGGGTCAGCTCGGGCGTCTTGACGATGCGGTCGCCGACGTCGTCCTGGACCTCGGCGGTGACGGCGACGTCGACCTGGTCGAAGCCCTTGGCGGAGCTCTTCTGGAGGGCGCCGGAAAGGGTGTTGGTGAAGACCAGGGTCCCCGACACGAAGGCCACGCCGAGCATCACGGCGAGCACGGTCATCAGGAGCCGGGCCTTGTGCGCGAGTACGTTGCGCAAGGCGGTACGGAACATGGGTTCTTCTCAGTCCTGCTCGTCGACGAGCGGTCGGTCCCGGTGGGGGATCAGCTGGTGCGGCCCTTGGCGTCGAACTGCTTCATCCGGTCGAGCACCGAGTCGGCCGTCGGCCCGTACACCTCGTCGACGATCCGCCCGTCCGCCAGGAAGATCACCCGGTCCGCGTAGGCCGCCGCCACCGGGTCGTGGGTCACCATGACCACCGTCTGCCCCAGCTCCCGCACCGAGTTGCGCAGGAAGCCCAGCACCTCGGCGCCCGAACGCGAGTCGAGGTTTCCGGTCGGCTCGTCGCCGAAGATGATGTCGGGCCGGGAGGCGAGGGCACGGGCGACGGCGACCCGCTGCTGCTGACCGCCGGAGAGCTGCGAGGGCCGGTGGCTCAGCCGGTCGGCGAGCCCCACCATCTGGATGACCTTTTCCAGCCACTCCTTGTCCGGCTTACGCCCCGCGATGTCCATCGGAAGCGTGATGTTCTCGAGCGCCGTCAGCGTGGGCAGCAGGTTGAACGCCTGGAAGATGAACCCGATCTTGTCCCGGCGCAACTTGGTGAGCTGCTTGTCCTTCAGCGTGCCGAGCTCGGTGTCACCGATGCGCACCGAGCCGGAGGAGAAGCTGTCGAGGCCCGCCACGCAGTGCATCAGCGTGGACTTGCCGGAGCCGGACGGCCCCATGATCGCGGTGAACTCGGCCTGCCGGAAGTCGACCGAGACCCGGTCCAGAGCGACCACCTGGGTCTCGCCCTGTCCGTAGATCTTCGACAGGTCCGTGGCGCGTGCGGCCACGGCGGTGGTCCGCTCGGCGAGGGGGCTGGTGGTCACGGGCGTGGCTCCTGACGGGACGACGGCAAGTCTTGGGGACGTGAACCATCGTCCCGGCCGCCGACGGCCGTGTAGTCACCCGCTGTTCCGGTTCCGAGGGCAGACTCGGGTCGGACGGCGGACCGCCGTGTCATACCTGGGGATGACGCCCGTCCCTGAGGGCCACGTCGTCAAGAACCGGTGGAGCAACCTCGTTCGGACGGTGAAATTCCGTCATTCCGCGTGCGCAAGCGGTTGCCGCGCGCGAGGCTACTGGCAAGTGCAGATGGCCAGTTCCAGGTGCTGATGCACCCTCAGACGTCAATAAAATAAGACAACATCGGTCCGCTGTTCCGCTGTTCGAGGGACGGATCCCGATAGGGTCGGAAGCTCCAACGGAGCCGTCAGGCCTGCCCAGATGGTGGAATGCAGACACGGCGAGCTTAAACCTCGCTGCCCCTTCGCGGGCGTGCCGGTTCAAGTCCGGCTCTGGGCACTTCCGACGTCCCGGCGATCGCCGCATCCTTCATCGAGGCATTGACCGCCGCGGCGGTCGGCCTCCTCCCTCCGCCTCTCCCCGCCCGCCCGTGCCCGCCCGCGCGTCTCGTCGCCTCGACCGTTGACACCCGGTGGACAGGGGCGCAGACTCACGTCCCAAGACAGTGAAGAAAACTTCACTGTGCGAACAGTGAAGGGAAACGCCCGATGCGCACCACCGTCGGCATCGTCGGCGCCGGCCCCGCCGGCCTCCTCCTCGCCCGTCTGCTGCACAACGCCGGCATCGACTCCGTCGTGCTGGAGAGCCGCGACCGGGCCTACGTCGAGCAGCGCCAGCGCGCCGGGATCCTGGAGCAGGGCACGGTGGACGTGCTGCGCGCGGCCGGCGCCGGGGAGCGCATGGACCGCGTGGGGCTGCGCCACGACGGCATAGAGCTGCGGTTCGCCAGGCGGCGTCACCGCGTCGACTTCCCCGCCCTCACCGGCGGCCGGTCGGTGACGGTCTACGCGCAGACCGAGGTGTGCAAGGACCTCATCGCGCTCCAGCTCGCGGACGGCGGCCCGCTGCTGTTCGAGGCGGAGGCGCTGGCGGTCGAGGACGCCGGCACCGACCACCCGCGGATCCGCTTCCGCCACGAGGGCGTCGAGGACGTCCTCGAGTGCGACTACGTCGTGGGCTGCGACGGCTTCTGGGGCGTCGCCCGGCAGGCGATCCCGGCCGCGTCGACCCGTGTCTTCGAGCGGACCTACCCCTTCGGCTGGCTCGGCATCCTCGCCGACGTGCCGCCCTCGCACGACGAGCTCGTCTACGCCCGCCACGACCGCGGCTTCGCGCTGCTGTCCATGCGCTCCCCGTCCGTCTCCCGCCTCTACCTCCAGGTGCCCGAGGGCACGGACGCCCAGGCGTGGGGGGACGAGGAGATCTGGGACGAGCTGGAGCGCCGCCTCGAGACCGACGACGACTGGAAACTGGAGCGCGGGGCGATCACCCAGAAGTCGGTCACCCCCATGCGTTCCCACGTGCACGAGCCCATGCGGCACGGCAGGCTCTTCCTCGCCGGGGACGCGGCCCACATCGTGCCGCCGACCGGGGCGAAGGGGCTGAACCTGGCCGTCGGGGACGTCGTCACCTTCGCGCGGGCGCTGACGCACCGCGGGGAGACCGGGTCCACCGCTGCCCTGGACGCCTACTCCGAGACCTGTCTGCGGCGGGTGTGGCAGGCCGAGCGGTTCTCGTACGACATGACCACCCTCCTGCACCGCGCCCCCGACGCCACCCCCTTCGAGGACCGTCTCCAGCTGGCCGGGCTGGAGCGGATCGCCTCCTCCCGCGCCGCCGAGACCGACCTGGCCGAGGCGTACACCGGGTTCCCGTTCGGGTGATCGGACAGCGGGTCTCTTCGGGGGCCCGTCCGGGCCCGTCCGGTCTCCGCGCGGTACCGGCCATGTCGCGGCTTGGTCATGAATACGGCCCTCCTGTGCCGGGAATCACGACGCCACGTAGCGTGTTGGCCAGCAGGAAGAGGGAAAGATCCTCCCCAAGCACTAGGGTCAATCCTTTGCCTACCCATTACCCTTGAGCTCAAGGCCGCGCAGTGTGGCCACGGAGGAGTGCAATGAGGAGCAGAAACCCGGTCTTCTCGCGACGGGGGTTCAGCCGCGACAACGGCTACGCGGGCTTCAACGCCGCGCCGCAGGCCGGGGGACCCGCAGTCGGCACGCAGCAGGGCAACCCCTACGCCCAGCAGGCCGGCAACCCGTACGCGCAGAACCCTTACGCCCAGCAGGACCTCTCGTACGGCGCCCCGCCGCAGGCCCCGGCCGCCACCGGCCGGATGACCATGGACGACGTCGTCGCGCGCACCGCGACCACGCTCGGCCTGGTGGTCCTGACCGCGGTGCTGTCCTGGGTGCTGCTGCCCGTCGACGAGGCCAACCTCGGCAAGTCGTACGGCATCGCCATCGGCGCCGGTCTGGTCGCCATGGTGCTGGCCCTGGTCCAGTCGTTCAAGCGCCGCGCGGCCCCCGCGCTGATCCTGTCGTACGCCGCCCTCGAGGGCGTCTTCCTCGGCGTGATCTCCAGCGCGGTCTCCACGTACATCGCGGACGGCGTCGTCGCCCAGGCGGTGATGGGCACCATGGCCGTCTTCGCCGGTGTGCTCGTCGCGTACAAGGCGGGCTGGATCCGCGTCAACCGCCGCTTCTACGGCTTCGTGATGGCCGCCGCGCTCGGCTTCGTCCTGCTGATGGCAGTGAACCTGCTGTTCACCGTCTTCGGCGGCGGCGACGGTCTCGGCTTCCGCAGCGGTCCGCTCGGCATCGTGTTCGGTGTCATCGGCATCCTGCTCGGCGCCTGCTTCCTCGCCCTCGACTTCAAGCAGGTCGAGGACGGCATCGCGTACGGCGCCCCGCGCGAGGAGGCCTGGCTCGCCGCCTTCGGCCTCACGCTGACGCTGGTGTGGATCTACATGGAGTTCCTGCGACTCCTCTCGATCCTCAACAGCGACTGATCCACCCGGACAGTGACAGCGAGAAGGGCCCCGGGATCCGATCCCGGGGCCCTTCCCCGTGTCCACAGGGTGGTGTGTCGCGTGCGCGCTAGAGGAGTTTGCGCGCGGCCCTCCTCAGGTCGTACTCGTGGATGATCGCCTTGGCGTGGCCGTACGCGAGGTCGTGCTCGGCGCGCAGCCAGCTGACCTTCTCCTCGAAGCGGAGAGCGGGGCCTTCGTCGACGGTGCGCAGCCAGTCGGCGACTTCACGACCGGTGCAATGGGGGATGCGGGCCAGTATGTTGCGGTGGGTCTCCTCGGAGAGGACATGGGACATCGGCGCCTCCGGTAGCAAAGGGGATGTAAGCCGGTCCTTCAGGTCACCGTGCCTGAGTGTTCGCCCGTTGGCAACAGTGCCGGTGCGACGCGTACTCTCGCGGCGTGGCTGATACGACGTCCCTGACCCGTGCGGTGGACCACTTCGCCGATCGTCTGCGCGCCGCTTCGCAGAGCCGGCTCCAGAGAGGCGCGGCCACGGAGGCGCTGGCGCTGGCCAGAGAGTTGGTCCGGCGCGCGCAGCTCATCGAGGAGCCCGGAGCCCTGCCGCGCGAGATGCCGGACGCCGGGATGTTCGCCGCCGCCGACCAGATCACCGTCGCGGCGCACGACTTGGCCCTCGTGCTCACGGACGAGGGCCAGGTCCAGGAAGCTCTGGAGTTGGTGGCGCAGGCGCAGAAACGGGCGGGCGTGTGAGCCTCACAGGCTCGCTATGACCCGGTCCGCCAGGATGTAGACGTTCTCGGCCCCGCACTGGAACGTCAGGGTGTACGCGCCCGAGATGCCCGACCCGCCCAGCAGGAACGGCGTCTCGCCCGCGGTGAGGGCCGCGGCCAGGCGCTCCGCCGTCTCGCGGTGGCCCGGGGTCATGCACAGGGTGGTGCCGTCGGCGAAGACGTAGACGTCGAGCGTGCCGAGCGGGCCCGGTCGGACGTCGGTCAGTTCGATCTGGGACGCGGCCAGTTCCTCGAGCGTCGCCACCGTGCGCTCGTGGTCGTTCACGACCGGTGACTGGACCGGTACGAAGTCGGGGTGGGACGGGTGGCGGCGGCGGGCCGCGGCCAGTTCGGCGGAGTCCCCGGCGAACTCGTCGGCGTCCGCGGACGGCTCGCTCACCGACTCCAGGGGCTCCAGGCCCACGAAGTCGGCCTGGCGGGGCAGGAACAGCTCGCTGTCCGGAAGGCCCAGCAGGGTGGGCACGTCGGAGGCGTCACGGGCCTCCTGCGCGGCCCAGAAGGCGCGGGCCTCGGCCAGCTCCCGCTCCCGCTCCTCCGCCAGCGCGTCGGCGACGGCGGCGCGTATCTCAGCCGCGTCGGCGGTCCCGCGGGCGGCCGGCACGAAGCCGCGCAGTTCGGCGGCGGTCTCCTCGGCGTTCCTGGCGTCCCTGGCGAGCTGGGTGTGCAGGGCGGCGACCTGCCGGCGCAACTGCAAGAGGGTGCGCAGGACGGCGACGCCCACGGCGCCCGTGGCGGCCGTGGTGACCAGCAAGGCGATCGGCATGGCGCTCACTGACGTACTCCCGGTTCAAAGTCGACCCCCGACTTCCTACATCAGCTTGAAGGGTGGACTATCCACCTGTCAGTGCGTAACGTCACGAAACGGGCAGGACTTTGGGCCTGGGGTTTGGTGCCGAAAGGCGCTGAGCTGCGTAAATCCCTCCGGGGAGGGAGATAGGTCACATCCTGGGGGAGATTGGATCACAAAACGGCCCGGAGTCCAGGGGCTTTCCGGACTCCGGGCTGATCCGTCACCACAGGTGCCGAATCGGTTACGCAGGGGCCCTGTTGGGGGTCTGCGTCCGGGCGATCAGCTGAGGCGCTCGATGACCATGGCCATGCCCTGGCCGCCGCCGACGCACATCGTCTCCAGGCCGAACTGCTTGTCGTGGAACTGGAGGGAGTTGATGAGCGTGCCGGTGATGCGGGCGCCCGTCATGCCGAAGGGGTGGCCGACGGCGATGGCGCCGCCGTTGACGTTCAGCCTGTCCAGGTCGATGCCGAGTTCGTGGTAGGAGGGGATCACCTGGGCGGCGAACGCCTCGTTGATCTCGACCAGGTCGATGTCGCCGATGCCGAGGCCGGCCCGGCGCAGCGCCTGCTTGCTCGCCTCGACCGGGCCGAGGCCCATGATCTCGGGGGACAGGCCGGAGACGCCGGTGGACACGATGCGGGCGAGCGGGGTGAGGCCGAGCTCGCGGGCCTTGGTGTCGCTCATGACGACGACCGCGGCGGCGCCGTCGTTCAGCGGGCAGCAGTTGGCGGCGGTGACCATGCCGTCGGGGCGGAAGACCGGCTTCAGGCCCTGGACGCCCTCCAGCGTGACGCCGGCGCGCGGACCGTCGTCCTTGCTGACGACCGTGCCGTCGGGGAGCGTCACCGGGGTGATCTCCCGCTCCCAGAAGCCGTTCTTGATGGCTTCCTCGGCGAGGTTCTGCGAGCGGACGCCGAACTCGTCCATGTCCTGGCGGGTGACGCCCTTGAGGCGGGCGAGGTTCTCGGCGGTCTGGCCCATCGCGATGTACGCGTCCGGGACGAGCCCGTCCTCGCGCGGGTCGTGCCAGGTGGTGCCCTCCTGCGCGGCGACGGCCTCGGTGCGGGCCTCGGCCTCGGCGAAGAAGGGGTTGCGCGTGTCGGGCAGGCTGTCGGAGTTGCCCTTGGCGAACCGGGAGACCGTCTCGACGCCGGCCGAGATGAACACGTCGCCCTCGCCGGCCTTGATGGCGTGCAGGGCCATCCGGCTGGTCTGCAGGGACGAGGAACAGTAACGGGTGATCGTGCAGCCGGGGAGGTGGTCCATCCCCATCTGCACGGCCACGATGCGGCCCAGGTTGTTGCCCTGCTCGCCGCCGGGCAGGCCGCAGCCGAGCATCAGGTCGTCGATGTCCCTCGGGTCCAGCTCGGGGACCTTGGCGAGGGCCGCCTGGATGATCGTGGCGGTGAGGTCGTCCGGGCGCAGGTCCTTCAGGGAGCCCTTGAAAGCGCGGCCGATGGGTGAGCGGGCGGTCGAGACGATGACGGCTTCGGGCATCACGGCTCCATTGGCGAGGGTGTTCTTACGGGCACGGCTGTCTGGGAAGTTACCCGTACGTATGGACTGGGTCACTGGTGTGGCCGTGTGACTCGCGCCGCAATTTACTAAGCGCTTGCTTGGGCCTCCGGCGGTGGGCGGGGAATATGCGGCCGGGGAATGTGCGGGCGGGTCCACGCGGGTCCACCCGCCGGCCCCTCGGGGCTGTGCCCCCAGACCCCCGCCGGCCCTGAAGGAGCCTCCTCCTCAAACGCCGGACGGGCTGGCAGGGGACGCGGGTTCTGTCTCCGAGACCCGGCGCCGGCGACGGCGCTTCAGCAGGGCCCAGGGGCCGCGGGGGCCGGTCGGCATCGCTGCCGCTACTTCTGTGCCGGCCTCCGAGGCCGCTTCCGCCGCCGCTCGGGCCACCGGCAGGAATCCCTCGCGGCGGGAGACGTCCGGGCGTTCCTCCTCGGCCGGCCAGAGGCCGAGGGCCGCACAGACCGTGGGGAGGATCGCCATCGCCGCCGTCGCGTACCCCTCCGCCGAGGGGTGGTAGTGGTCGGGGCCGAACAGCTCGCGCGGGTTGGCCTCGAACTCGGGGCCCAGCAGGTCGCCCAGGGAGACCGTGCGGCCGCCCTGCTCGACGGCGCCGATCGTCTGGGCGGCCGCCAGCTGGCGTGAGGCCCGGCGGGCCAGCCAGCGCAGCGGCTGCTGGACCGGCTCGATCGTGCCCAGGTCGGGACAGGTGCCGACGACGACCTCGGCGCCGGCCGTGCGCAGCCGTCGTACCGCCGAGGACAGGTGGCGGACCGAGCGGGTGGCCGGCATCCGATGGGTCACGTCGTTCGCGCCGATCATGATCACGCAGACGTCGGGCACCTGGTCGGAGTCCGACAGGACCAGCGCGACCTGGCGGTCGAGATCGTCGGACTGCGCACCCGGGAGTGCCACGTTGCGCAGCTCCACGGGCCGTTCGGCGACCGCCGCCAGGCCCGAGGCCAGCAGTGCGCCCGGGGTCTGCCCGGAGCGGTGCACGCCCTGGCCCGCCGCCGTGGAGTCGCCCAGCATCGTCAGGCGCAGGGGTTCCTTGCCCGGCCCGGGTGCGTCGTAGGCGAGGCCGTAGCGGCCCTCCGCCTGCGGGACGTGCGGATGCGCCCCGTTGTTCACCTGGCGCCGCGCCAGATGCACCTCAGCCACCACCAGCCCCACCGCCGCCGCCCCGGCCAGTCCGATGCCGCCGCCGCCGTAGGCCGCGCCGGCCGCGATGCGCCGGGCCACTCTCGCCCTCGACATGCTCGTCATGCCTCGACGCCACCTCCTCGTGTCCGTACACCCACTCCTTGCCCCGTACGGACCGTCGCCCAATCTCAGCCGGGAGTGAACTGCCGACCCGGCCGCCGCCCGGGCCGTACCCTGGCGTAACCACTACGACCACTGTTTTTGCAAGCAACCGGAGACAACGGTGCAATTCCACGACTCGATGATCAGCCTCGTCGGCAACACCCCGCTGGTGAAGCTCAACAGCGTGACCAAGGGCATCCAGGCGACCGTCCTGGCCAAGGTGGAGTACTTCAACCCGGGCGGTTCCGTGAAGGACCGCATCGCCCTGCGCATGATCGAGGCGGCGGAGAAGAGCGGGGAGCTCCTGCCCGGCGGCACGATCGTCGAGCCGACCAGCGGAAACACCGGCGTCGGGCTGGCCATCGTGGCGCAGCAGAAGGGGTACAAGTGCATCTTCGTGTGCCCCGACAAGGTGAGCACCGACAAGATCAACGTGCTGCGGGCGTACGGCGCCGAGGTCGTCGTCTGCCCCACCGCCGTGGACCCCGAGCACCCGGACTCCTACTACAACGTCTCCGACCGGCTGGTGCGGGAGACGCCGGGCGCGTGGAAGCCGGACCAGTACTCCAACGCGAACAACCCGCTCTCCCACTACCACTCCACCGGCCCTGAGCTGTGGGAGCAGACGGAGGGGCGGATCACCCACTTCGTCGCCGGCGTCGGCACCGGCGGCACCATCTCCGGGACCGGGCGCTACCTGAAGGACGCCAGCGAGGGCCGGGTCCAGGTCGTCGGCGCCGACCCCGAGGGCTCCGTGTACTCCGGCGGGTCCGGGCGGCCGTATCTCGTCGAGGGAGTCGGCGAGGACTTCTGGCCGACCGCCTACGACCGGACCGTCGCCGACGAGATCGTCCCGGTGTCCGACAAGGACTCCTTCCAGATGACCCGGCGGCTCGCGAAGGAGGAGGGGCTGCTCGTCGGCGGCTCCTGCGGGATGGCCGTCGTGGCCGCCCTGCGCGTCGCCGAGCGGCTCGGCCCGGACGACGTCGTCGTCGTCCTGCTGCCCGACAGCGGTCGCGGGTACCTCTCGAAGATCTTCAACGACGAGTGGATGGCCGACTACGGCTTCCTCGAGGACGAGGGCCCCAGCGCGCGCGTCGCCGACGTCCTCAACGACAAGGTGCACGGCGCCATCCCGTCCCTCGTCCACATGCACCCGGACGAGACCGTCGGCCAGGCCATCGAGGTGCTGCGCGAGTACGGGGTCTCCCAGATGCCGATCGTGAAGCCGGGCGCCGGTCACCCGGACGTCATGGCCGCCGAGGTCGTCGGCTCGGTCGTGGAGCGCGAGCTGCTGGACGCGCTGTTCACCCAGCGGGCCTCCCTCGACGACCCGCTGGAGAAGCACATGTCCGCCCCGCTGCCGCAGGTCGGCTCCGGTGAGCCGGTCGGCGACCTGATGTCCGTGCTCGGCACCGCGGACGCGGCGATCGTCCTCGTCGAGGGCAAGCCCACCGGGGTCGTCAGCCGCCAGGACCTGCTGGCCTTCCTGGCCAAGGGCGGGAAGTAACTTCCGGGGAGCAGGGGCCGAAACCTCGGGGAAACCTCCGGTGAACGGCCCCTGTGGGCGCTGAACTTCCGTTTGCCTACCGAAGTGGTGGACTTCGCGGAAGTGGTACGAGGGTGTCACGTCCACGCAGCACTCGGTTAACACGCGTCCGGCATATTTGTGGATGTCGGCAGGGCGGGAGCGGCTCCCCGCCCCACCGGCACCAAAACGGCGTCACGGACCTCCGGAGCGGCTCCCGGACCTCCACCGACGCCACGGACGCGCAAGCCCGGCCTGACCCGGCCCGCGTCCCTCGCGGGGACCGCCGTCGTCCCGCCCCCCGGTAACGGGGGTGCGGCGGTCCCCGCGCAAGCTTCCGCCACTCAGGGCCTGTCCACCGGACAGGCCCTGAGTCGTGTCCGCCGGACCCGGACCACGCATGTCCGGACCGGCGTCGCCCTCCGGCCGCCCAGGAGCCGCAGTCGCTCCTCCGTCTCGGAGCCTGGCTCCGGGGTGTACGCCACCAGCGGCTCCCGGCACCTCGACCTGCGGCAGACGGTGGATCACGGTGCTGCCGACCCGCCAGGCGTGACTCCGCTCCCCGGCCCCCGGCCCGGGTCACTCCTCCCAGTCGCCGCCCTTCGAGGAGCCGCGCCGGATGCCGAAGAGGCCGGGGTGGGAGCGGGCGGCCTGGACCACGTTGACGCCGACGATGCCCACCCAGGAGACGATCAGGCCCGGCAGGTGCGCGGTGCCCGCCCCGATCGCGGACAGCGGGACCGCCAGCACCAGCGAGACGATGCCGAAGCCGAAGCGCTCGCCCCACGAGTCCGTCGCCCTGGGCGAGCGGGCGTCCCGGGCCGCCACCATCTGCTGCTCCGCGAACTGCCGCCGCACCCGGCGCTCCACCGCGCCGTCGATGCGCTGGTCGACCTTCTCCAGGAACGAGTCCACCAGCGCGGACTCGTACTCCTCGCCCAGTTCCCTGCGGGTCGCGAGGGTGGCGTCGAGTTCCTTCTTCAGGTCCGTGTCGCGCGCTTCCATGGTGGTCTCCCATCCCGTCATGCCGACCAGGCTAGGCAGCGGGAACGCCCGCCGCACTGGGGATAGCCCCCCTGTCGGGAGTCGGGTTCGCGGGAGGGCGGCCGGGAGGGCGGCGCCGAGGGTGTTCTGCATCGCGCCCTGGTACACGGGGCGCAGGTCGATGTCGCCGCCCCCGGGCGCGGGGATGAGGATCTCCCTTGTCCGGCTGTATAACGTCATGCAGAGTTCTCGGTAGGTGAATAGCTTGTCAACGGTTCGGTGTTAATCCGAGGTGACGGATGACCGGCAGGCAAGATCGAGTGTCCGGATTGATGGGAGTTCGTGGCCTTATGTCGTCTCGGATGATGGACGCCCCCTCCGGAGTGGGCTCCGGTCTCGTCGTCCTCGACGGGATCGCCCTCGGCGTCGCGGACGTCGCCCGCCTCGCCGACCGGGCCGCCCGCCCGGTCCCCGGCACCGAGGCGACGAAGCGGATGACCGAGTCCTGGGACGCCGCCCGCCGGATCGCCGCCACCGGTCGCGTCTACGGCCGCTCCACCGGGGTCGGCGCCAACCGGAACGAGGACGTGCCCACCGAGGCGGCCGCCGAGCACGGCCTGCGCCTGCTGCGCAGCCACGCCGGCGCCATCGGCGAGGAACTGCCCGCCCGCCAGGTCCGGGCCATGCTCGCCGTCCGCGCCAACCAACTGCTCGCCGGCGGCGCCGGCCTCAGGCCCGGCGTCGTCACCGCGCTGTGCGAGGCGCTGGGGAGCGGGGCGTATCCGGTCGTCAACGAGTTCGGCTCGGTCGGGACCGGCGACCTGGCGGCGCTGGCACAGGTCGGGCTCGCGCTGGTGGGGGAGCACCCCTGGCGCGGCACCGGGATCCCCGAACCGCAGCAGCTCGACAACAACGACGCCCTCGCGCTCATCAGCAGCAACGCCCTCACCCTCGGCCAGTCCGCCCTCGCCCTGCACGAACTGCGCGGGCTTCTGGAGGCCACCCAGGTCGTCGCCGCGCTCTCGCTGCTCGCCGTGGACGGCTCGCACGAGGCCTACGCCGCCCCCGTGCACGCCGCCCGCCCGCACCGCGGATCCACCGAGGTCGCCCGCCGCATGCGGGAGTTGATCGGCGCGCAGGACCGGCCCACGCCACCCCTCGGCAGGATCCAGGACCCCTACGGCTTCCGCTGCCTGCCCCAGATCCACGGCCCCGCGCACGACGCCGCGGACGCCCTGGAGGACGTGGTCGGCATCGAGATCAACGCGGCCGCCGAGAACCCGCTCATCTCCCCCGAGGACATGACGGCCTACCACCACGGCGGCTTCTACCAGGCCCAGCTCGCCCTCGCCCTGGACCACTTCAGGCTGGCGCTGACCCAGGTGGCACGGCTGTCCACCTCCCGCCTCTCCACCCTGAACGAACCGGCCTACACCCGGCTGCGCCCCTTCCTCGCCGACCCCGAGCCCGCCTCCTCCGGCGTGATGATCCTCGAGTACGCCGCCGCGGCCGCCCTGGGTGACCTGCGGGCCTTCTCGGCGCCCGCCTCGCTCGGCCACGCTGTACTCTCCCGGGGCGTCGAGGAACAGGCCAGCTTCGCCTCGCTCGCCGCCCGGCAGACACTGCGCGCCTGTGCCGCGTACCGTCTCGTCGTCGGCTGCGAACTCGTCGCCGCCGTACGGGCGCTGCGCCAGCGCGAACTGCGGCCCGAGCCGGGACTTCCGGCGGGCCGGGCGCTGGAGCTGGCCGAGGCGGTGCTCGACGCGGAACAGGCCGACCGGCCGCTCACGGACGACGTGCGGGCGGCGGCCGGACTGCTGGACCGGTTCACGGACATCTGGAGGGGGAGCGGGGCATGAGCGCGGAGACGGGGATCGGTGGGGGAGTGCCGGGTCCGGCGGCGACGGGTCCAGGGGCGACGGGCCCGGCGGCATCGGATCCGGGGGCACCGGGTGCCGGTCCGCCGGACAGTCCCGCCGCCCGGCTGCAGGCGCTCTTCGAGGGGCACCGGCTGACGCCGACCCAGCGGCGCATCGCGCACAGCATGGTGCGGCGCGCCGCCGACGTGCCGTTCCTGTCCAGCGTGGAGCTGGCCGAACTCGCGGGTGTCAGCCAGCCGTCGGTGACCCGCTTCGCGGTCGCCCTCGGCTTCGACGGCTACCCCGCCCTGCGCAGGCACCTGCGCGAGGTCGCCCCCGCCGAACAGACGGCGGGACCGGCCTCGTACAACGAGTACCAGCAGGCCGTCGAGGCCGAGATCGAGAACCTGAAGCACCTCGCCGAACTGCTCGGCGATCCCCGGCCGGTGCAGCGGGCGGGCCGGCTGCTGGCGGCCTCCCGTCCGCTTCCCGTGCTCGGACTGCGGGCCGCCGCCTCCCAGGCGTACGGGTTCGCCTACTTCGCCGCCAAGGTCCATCCGGACGTACGGCTGCTGAACGAGGGCGGCACGATGATCCACGACCGGATCGACGCCGCCGTCCGGGCCGGCGCCTCGGCCCTGCTCTGCTTCGCGCTGCCCCGGCATCCGCGCGAGGTCGTCGACACCCTCGGCTACGCCCGGGAGGCGGGGCTGAGCGTGGTGACCGTCGCCGACTCCGCGTTCGCGCCGGTCGCCAAGGTCTCCGACCTGCTGCTGCCGGCCGCCGTGGGCACCGGCCTCGCCTTCGACACGGCGTGCGCGCCGATGCTGCTCGGGCGGGTGCTGCTGGAGGCGATGTGCGACGACCTGCCCGACGCGCAGGCCCGGCTGGAGGAGTTCGACGCGCGGGCGGCGGCGCGGGGGCTCTTCGTGGAGTAGGCCGCCGCTCGCGGAGGGCGCGATTTATCGGGGTGTTCTCTCAGACTCGTCTCACGTTCGCTCACTAGTCTGAACGGTCACGAGACTGTGCCGGAGAGACCAGGAGGCGGACGTGGCGCGCGGAGGGCAGGGGCTGGCTCGGGTGGCCGTCGTCGTACGGGCCGGAGCCGCGCCGTTGTGGTGGTGCGGGGTGTTCGCGGCGGGCGTCGGGGTCCTGGTGCCCGGCCTCACCGGACGGCGGATCGGGGTGCTGGCCGGGGCCGCCCTGTTCATCGTCGCCGTCGCCGTGGTGGCGCGGCGCGGCCACAGGCGGATCACCGGACTCGGCCGCGGCGCCGCCCGGGCCGGCAAGCACGACGTGCTCCAGGACCGGGCGGTGACCGTGCGCACCTGGCGGCGCGGGCACCGCTGGTGGCTGCTGCTCGCCTTCTTGGCCGCGCTCGGCAGCTCCTTCGCGGTCCCCGCGGCCGCCGGACTGCTGCTCGCCGGCTGGGGGACGGGACTGCGGCTGAAGGCCGCCTGGATCGGACGGCGCGAGCGGGCCGAGGACGCACTGCTGTGGGTGCGCGTCGACTGGCTGGACCGGCGCGGCGGACGCCCGGCGGGCAAGGCCGTCAAGGCGTACCGCAGCACCGGCATCGCGGCCGGCGACGCGGCCCCGGGAGGGTCCCGCCGCCGCACCGCGGCGCTGGTCTAGACGCGGGCCGGTCCGGCACGTCCGGCCGGTGGGACACGTCCGGCCGGTCGGGCTATACCTCGAGGTCCTCCTCGATCTTCTTCAACTGGTGGCGGGCCATCGCCAGGTTGGCCCGCTTGGCGTCCAGGACCAGGTACATGAAGAGCCCGTTGCCGCCGCGGCCGCTGATCAGCCGGATCAGGTGGTACTGGTCGTTCAGCGTGATCAGGATGTCCTCGATCTGGCCCTTGAGCCCGAGGTGCTCCATGGTGCGCATCTTGGCGCGCACCACGTCGGTGTTCCCGGCGGCGGCGACGTTCAGGTCGAAGGTCTTGCTGCCGCCCAACGTGCCCAGCGCCATGCCGCTGGTGTAGTCGACGAGAGCCACTCCGGTCGCGCCCTCGATCGAGGCGAGACACTCTTTCAGTGTGGTTTCGGTGTTGGCCATGCTGTGCTCCTCGGTTCCTTCTCAACTTTCCGTGGTGGTGCGCGCGTTGGTGGTGGCCGATCCGCGCGCCGATCTGGTCCGTACGACGGGTGGCTTTGCGGGCGTCCGGACGGGCGCCTTCGCGGGGGTCTTCGCCGCAGCCCTGGCCGGTGGCGGGGCGGCGGCCTTGGCCTCCCGCGCCTTCGCCTCCCACGCGTCGACGAGCTCCCCGATGCGGGCCCCGGACCGGCGGCCCTCCAGATGCAGCCGGCCGACGTTGACGCGGTCCTGTGCGAGCAGGGTCAGCACGGCGCTCTCACCGGCCGCGTAGGTCGCGACATAGCCGTAGACCCCGCGCACGAGCAGCTCGCGGAAGTCGCCCTGGCCGGTGGTGTCCGCCATCCGCACCGCGACGCCGAGGGCGGCGGCCGTCAGGGCCGCCACGACCTCCGGCTCCACGCCGGGTGTGTCGTGGGCGAGGACGAGACCGTCCACGCCGGCCGTCAGGGCGCCGGTCAGCTGGGGCACCCGGGCCCGCAGCCGCCGGAGTTCGTCGAGTATCTCTGGCTCGGACACCATCAGCTCGCTCCTCTCGGCGCGCGGTCGCTGCCGTTCAAAGGGCCTCCAGCGCATCCCTGAGCCTCTTCAGCAAGGTGATGTCGGGGTCGTTGACACGGGGCAGGGTGATGCCCGGTGGCGGGTCGGGGGCGGGGGCGGCAGGACTCACGGCGGGACCTGCGGCCGGTCCGGGACGGAGCGGGGGCGCCACCGGCGGCAGGCGGTGCTGCCGGGGTGGCGGGAAGAGGGCGGTGAGCAGCCCCGCCGCAGCCAGCCGCCGGACGTCCACCAGGGTGTGGAAGGCCTGCCGGCCCAGCTCCCGGGCTATGTCCGAGGCGGTGCGTACGCCGTCCACCGAGGCGAGCACGGCGCTCTGCCGGGCGGTCGGCGCGGGTGCAGCGACGGTCTCGGCCCGCCGCAGCGGCGCCGCGTCGGTCAACGGGTCCGGCCAGAGCCGGTGCAGCAGCTCACGCCGGCGCACCGTCTCGCGTTCGACCGCCTCGACCGGGACCGGCCGGAGCGTGCCAAGCCAGTGCCCGGCGCCGTACCGGAAGCGGCCGGGAGTGCTGCTGGGGGTGAGCGCGAAGTACGCCGCGTCGAAGACCGCCTCCAGGTGGCACAGTTCCAGCGCGCCGCGCGGGACGCGACCGGCGTCGAGCAGCAGCCGGGCGACGCCGTACTCCTCGTCGGCCCGGTCCACCGCGTCCTGCCAGACGGCGGGGGCGAGCGTGCCGTGGGCCAGGAGGAGCACGTCGAGGCCCGGGGCGAGGGGGCTCTCGGCGTGCACCACTCGGCCCTCGGCGAGGTAGAGCGAGCCGCGCTCGCACTCCAGGACACCGGTCGCCCGTTCGGCCGCGAGCCGGTTCAGCATCGGCGACAGTCCGCCGCCGCGCTCCCGGGCCGCCGACTTCTCCCGCACGGGCAGCCGGGGCGGCGGGGTCGTCCCCTGCGGGGTCGTTCTCACCGCGGTCACCCCAGCACCAGCCGTCCGGCCATCTCGCCCAGCCGGATACGGGCCAGCGCGAGGTTGCCGTCCGGCCGGGCCAGCCACACGTGCAGGAACACGCTGCTGTCGAAGGACGTCGGTACGAAGCGGAGCACGTGGTAGCTGTCCCGGTTGCTGATGATCAGGTCCTCGACCGGAGGATCGGCGACCCCGCCCCCGCTCCCCTGGCCGTCTTGGCGGCCGTCGTGGTCGTCCTGGCCGTCGCGACGGTCGTAGCCGTCGGGTGCGAACGCCCGCTGCTCGGCCGTGAGCCGGGCCACCTCGGCGGCCTCGGCGGCCGCCGCCTCGTGGTCGCCGCCGGGGAACTCCCCGACCGCGCCCAGGGCCAGCCCGCTGGTCCAGTCGACCAGCGCGGCACCCCGGGCACCGGGCAGCCGCATGGCCTCCAGTAGACACTCGTCGATTCCGGGCACCGTTGGGCTCCCCTCCCGCCTTCGGTTCGGCTGAGTGATGAAGAAGCTACGCAACGTAGGCGTCGAGGGGTGAGTCTTCTGGCATTTTCCGGCGGAACATGCGGCGGGGCGGCTAACGTGGGTCGACTGACCCCGTTTCGGGCCGAATCGGCGCCCCATGCGCCCCTTCTCCACCGTTCAACACCAGCCCAGCGGCGCGCGTCAACGGCGCGCATGTTCCTGCGGGGTGGTGAACGCGAAAACGCGCGCCCCCTTCTTCCCGTCAACGCCTCCGCGCGCGGTGGTCCCGATGCCATGGCCGCGATGCCGCGACCGCGATGCCATGGCCCCGATGTATTGACTAGCCCTATTCATCGAGTCAGGATGTGAATAACAACAGCAACAACCGCCGGGATCACCCATCCGCAAGGAGGCAGACCATGTCAGGACCCCGCCCCGTACGAGCGCCACGCGGTACGGAACTGAGCGCCCTGGGATGGCAGCAGGAAGCCGCGCTGCGGATGCTCCAGAACAACCTCGACCCCGAGGTCGCCGAACACCCCGACAAGCTCGTCGTCTACGGCGGCACCGGCAAGGCGGCCCGCGACTGGCGCTCCTTCGACGCGATGGTCCGCACGCTCAGGACCCTCAAGCAGGACGAGACCATGCTCGTGCAGTCCGGCCGCCCGGTCGGCGTCATGCAGACCCACGAGTGGGCCCCGCGTGTCCTCATCGCCAACTCCAACCTCGTCGGCGACTGGGCCAACTGGGAGGAGTTCCGCAGGCTGGAGCAGCTGGGCCTGACCATGTACGGCCAGATGACCGCCGGTTCCTGGATCTACATCGGTACCCAGGGCATCCTCCAGGGCACCTACGAGACCTTCGCCGCCGTCGCCGCGAAGAAGTTCTCCGGCACCCTCGCCGGCACGATCACCCTCACCGCCGGCCTCGGCGGCATGGGCGGCGCCCAGCCGCTCGCCGTCACGATGAACGACGGCGTGGCGATCTGCATCGACTGCGACCCGCGCGCCATCGAGCGCCGCATCGAGCACCGCTACCTGGACGTCAGGGCCGACAGCCTGGACCACGCGCTCCAGCTGGCCGTAGCGGCCCGCGACCAGCGCAAGCCGCTCTCCATCGGCCTCCTCGGCAACGCCGCCGAGCTGGTCCCGCAGCTCCTCGCGACGGGCGCCCCCATCGACATCGTCACCGACCAGACCTCCGCGCACGACCCGCTCGCCTACCTGCCCACCGGTATCGCCTTCGAGGACATGGCCGACGCCGCCGAGAAGGACCCGGCCGGCTTCACCACCCGGGCCCGCGAGTCGATGGCGAAGCACGTCGAGGCGATGGTCGGCTTCATGGACGCCGGAGCCGAGGTCTTCGACTACGGCAACTCCATCCGCGGCGAGGCCCAACTCGCCGGATACGACCGGGCGTTCGCCTTCCCCGGCTTCGTCCCCGCCTATATCCGCCCGCTGTTCTGCGAGGGCAAGGGCCCCTTCCGCTGGGCGGCGCTCTCCGGGGACCCGGCCGACATCGCCAAGACCGACAGGGCGATGCTCGACCTCTTCCCGGAGAACGAGTCGCTGGCCCGCTGGATCAAGCTGGCCGGCGAGCGCGTCCACTTCCAGGGCCTGCCCGCCCGTATCTGCTGGCTCGGCTACGGCGAGCGCGACAAGGCCGGCGAGCGCTTCAACGACATGGTGGCGTCGGGCGAGCTGGCGGCCCCGCTGGCCATCGGCCGCGACCACCTCGACTGCGGTTCCGTCGCCTCCCCGTACCGCGAGACCGAGGCGATGCTCGACGGCTCCGACGCGATCGCCGACTGGCCGCTGCTGAACGCCATGGTCAACGTGGCGTCCGGGGCGTCCTGGGTGTCGATCCACCACGGCGGCGGCGTCGGCATGGGCCGCTCCATCCACGCCGGCCAGGTCTCCGTGGCCGACGGCACCAAGCTCGCCGGCGAGAAGATCCGCCGCGTCCTCACCAACGACCCCGGCATGGGCGTCATCCGGCACGTGGACGCCGGGTACGACATCGCGGAATCGGTCGCCGACGAGCGGGGCGTGCGGGTGCCCATGCGTGAAGGTGACGACGCGTGACCCTTCCGCGAGACGAGCGGGGCGGCCACGGTCCGGCGGGAGCCGAGCCCTCGTCGCCGACCGCGGGTCCGGCGCCCACCGGCCCCGCCCCGCGCGACGACGGCCCACGGCCGGCGGCGGCCAATACCTCCTTCCAGGAGATGTGGCGTGAGCTGGCGCCCGTCGGACGGCACTCCGAGTCCCGCGGCTACCGCCGCTACGCCTGGACCGCCGCCGACACCGACTGCCGGTCGTGGTTCAGGGAACAGGCCGAGGCGCGGGGCCTGACCTACGAGGTCGACCGCAACGGCAACCAGTGGGCGTGGCTCGGGGACCCGGCGGCCGGCGACGCCGTCGTCACCGGCTCGCACCTCGACTCGGTGCCGGACGGCGGCGCCTTCGACGGGCCCCTGGGCGTGGTGTCCTCCTTCGCCGCGCTCGACGAACTCCGCGCGCGGGACGTCACGTTCACCAGGCCGCTCGCTCTCGTCAACTTCGGTGACGAGGAGGGCGCCCGCTTCGGACTCGCCTGTGTCGGCTCCCGGCTCACCGCGGGCCGGCTCACACCGGAGCAGGCCCACCGGCTCACCGACGGCGACGGGATCACCCTTCCGCAGGCCATGGAGGCCGCCGGCCACGACCCCGACGCCATCGGCGCGGACCCCGAGCGGCTCGCCCGGATCGGCGCCTTCGTGGAGCTGCACGTGGAGCAGGGGCGCGCCCTCGACCTGAGCGGCGACCGGGTCGGCCTGGCCAGTGCCATCTGGCCGCACGGACGCTGGCGGTTCGACTTCCGGGGCGAGGCCAACCACGCCGGCACCACCCGCCTCGTGGACCGGCGCGACCCGATGCTGCCGTACGCCGAGACCGTGCTGGCCGCCCGCCGGGAGGCCCGGCTCGCGGGCGCCGTCGCCACGTTCGGCAAGATCTCCGTCGAGCCGAACGGCGTCAACGCCATCCCCTCCCTGGTGCGCGGCTGGCTCGACTCCCGCGCCGCCGACCAGGACGCTCTCGACACCGTGGTCGGCGGTGTGGAGAAGGCCGCCCGCGAGTACGCCGAGAGCCACGGCATCGACCTGGCCGTCGTCCGTGAGTCGTTCACGCCCGTCGTCGAGTTCGACCACGCCCTGCGCGACGAACTCGCGCGCATCCTCGGCAGCGACACGGACCTCAAGGTCCCGGTCCTGGGCACCGGCGCCGGACACGACGCCGGAATCCTCTCCGGGACCATCCCGACCGCCATGCTGTTCGTGCGCAACCCCACGGGTGTCTCGCACTCCCCGGCCGAGTTCGCCGCCGAGGACGACTGCGTGGCCGGGGTGCACGCCCTCGCCGACGTACTGGAAGGACTGGCCTGCCGGTGACCCCCACGCAGCGGACACGGACGTACTGGCTGGAGCACGCCTGGCTCGACACGAACGTCGAGCCGGGCGTCGCCCTGGAGGTGACGGACGGCCGCATCACCGCCGTCCGGACGGGCGTCGGCACCCCGCCGCCCGGCGCCGAGATCCTGCGCGGCCTCACCCTGCCCGGCCTGGCGAACGCCCACAGCCACGCCTTCCACCGCGCCCTGCGCGGCACCGTGCAGGTCGGCTCCGGCACCTTCTGGACCTGGCGCGAGGTCATGTACGCGGTCGCCGACCGGCTCACCCCGGACACCTATCACCAGCTGGCCCGTGCCGTGTACGCCGAGATGGCGCTGGCCGGCATCACGGCCGTCGGCGAGTTCCACTACCTGCACCACGCGCCCGGCGGCACCCCCTACGCCGACCCCAACGCCATGGGCGAAGCCCTGATCGAGGCCGCCGCCGAAGCCGGTGTCCGGATCACCCTCCTCGACACCGCCTATCTGTCCGCCGGCTTCGGACAGCCCCCCAATGCCCACCAGCTCCGCTTCTCCGACGGCGACGCGGACGCCTGGGCCGAACGCTGCGCACTTCTCAAGGAACGGGATCACGCGAGGATCGGGGCGGCGATCCACTCGGTACGGGCCGTGCCCGCCGGACAACTGGCGACGGTGGCGCGCTGGGCCGAGGAGCGCCGGGCGCCGCTGCATGTGCACCTGTCCGAGCAGACCGCCGAGAACGACGCCTGCCGCGCGGCCCACGGCCGTACGCCCACGCAGCTGCTCGCCGAGCACGGCGTCCTCGGACCGCGTACCACCGGCGTCCACAACACCCATCTCACCGACGAGGACATCGCCCTTCTCGGCCGCTCCGCCACCGGCACCTGCATGTGCCCGACGACCGAACGGGACCTCGCCGACGGCATCGGCCCGGCCGTCGCCCTCCAGGCCGCGGGCTCACCACTCTCCCTGGGCTCCGACAGCCACGCCGTCATCGACCTGCTCGAAGAGGCCCGCGCCATGGAGCTGAACGAGCGGCTGCGCACCCGCACGCGGGGCCACTGGACGGCGTCCGCCCTGCTGCGCGCCGCCTCCGCCGACGGCCACGCGGCCCTCGGCAACCCGGACGCGGGCACCCTGGAGACCGGCGCGGCCGCCGACTTCACGACCATCGCGCTCGACTCGGTCAGGACGGCGGGCCCGCCGCCCAGGCTCGGCGCCGAGACGGCCGTATTCGCGGCGACCGCGGCGGACGTACGCCATACGGTCGTCGCCGGGCGGCACGTCGTACGCGACGGGGCGCACACGCTCGTACCGGATGTGCCGCAGGCCCTCGCGCGGGCCGTGGCGGCCCTGCACGCCTAGGGCGCTTTCGGGTCAGCCCGGGTCCAGGGCGCCCGGCACGGCACCTCGCGGCGTTGTCGCACGACCCGCGTACACCCGGTACGCGGATCATGCTCCGCCTCGCGACGCACCGCACCGGACACGGCCGCCTGATCCGAACCGATCCGAAAGAAACGCCCCAGCGACCACCACCGGCTCCCGCCCCCCACGAGGACACGACGATGAGCAGCAGCACCGGCACGACCGGCACGACCACCGTCATCACGAACATCGCCACGCTGGTCACCAACGATCCCTCCCTCGGCGACAGCACCCCGCTCGGGCTGGTCCGGGACGCGGCCGTCGTCATCGAGGGCGACCGCGTCGTGTGGACCGGTGAATCAAGCAAAGCACCCGCCACTGACAACCGGGTCGACGCCGGCGGCCGGGCGGTCCTCCCGGGCTTCGTCGACTCCCACTCCCACCTGGTCTTCGCGGGCGACCGCACCGAGGAGTTCAACGCCCGGATGTCGGGCCGCGGTTACACGGCGGGCGGCATCCGCACGACGGTGGCGGCCACCCGGGCGGCCACCGACGGGGAACTGGAGGCGAACCTCACCCGTTTCCTCTCCGAGGCGCTGCGCCAGGGCACCACGACCTTCGAGACCAAGTCGGGCTACGGCCTGACGGTCGCCGACGAGGCCCGCGCCCTGCGCCTCGCCGCCGCCCACACCGACGAGGTCACCTACCTCGGCGCGCACATCGTCTCTCCCGACTACGCCGACGACCCGGCCGGTTACGTGGCCCTGGTCACCGGCGAGATGCTCGACGCCTGCGCCCCGCACGCCCGCTGGATCGACGTCTTCTGCGAGAAGGGCGCCTTCGACGGCGACCAGGCCCGCGCGATCCTCACCGCGGGCAGGGCGAAGGGACTGCACCCCCGCATCCACGCCAACCAGCTCTCCTACGGGCCCGGCGTGCAGCTGGCGGTCGAGCTGGACGCGGCCAGTGCCGACCACTGCACCCACCTCACGGACGCGGACGTGGACGCCCTCGCGAGCGGCGACACGGTCGCCACGCTGCTGCCCGGCGCCGAGTTCTCCACCCGGGCCGAGTGGCCGAACGCGCGCCGGCTGCTGGACGCGGGCGTCACCGTCGCCCTCTCCACGGACTGCAACCCCGGCTCGTCCTTCACCTCGTCGGTGCCGTTCTGCATCGCGCTCGCGGTGCGGGACATGGGGATGACACCGGACGAGGCGGTGTGGTCGGCGACCGCGGGCGGCGCCGCTGCCCTGCGCCGCACGGACGTGGGACGCGTGGCCCCCGGCGCCCGTGCCGACCTGACGCTCCTGGACGCCCCGAGCCACGTCCACCTCGCCTACCGGCCCGGCGTGCCGCTCGTCTCGGGGGTGTGGCGGCGCGGCGTACGGGTCGTCTGAGCCGGCTCCGGCCCCTTGTCCCGGTCCGCCACCGTCCGCCCCCATCCGGTGCCGAGGAGCACGAGCACCGCGCCCACGTAGCCGAGCCACCCCGGCCGGTCCCCGGCCAGCGCGATGCCCACGGCCGCCGCCCACACCGGCTCGGTGCCCAGCAGCAGGCTGACCCGGGACGGCGACGTGCGGCGGACCGCCCACATCTGGACGAAGAACGCGAACAGCGTGCAGAACACGGAGAGGTAGACCAGCCCCAGCCAGTCGCCGCCGTCGAAGTCCGCCGCGGCCGCCCACGGTGAGGCGCCCGCCCCCGGCAGCGCCACCAGCACCGCGAACACGGCCACCGCGGAACCCAGTTGGACCGTCGTCAGCGACAGCGCGTCGGCGCCGCGTACCGAGTCCATGCGCGCCATGGCCAGTACGTGCACGGTACGGGCGACGGCCGCCCCCAGCATCAGCAGATCGCCCCCGGACGGAGCGGTGAACCCGGCGCCCTGCGTCAGCAGCGCCACGCCGAGCACCGACAGCCCCGCCGCCGCCATGAACGCCCCCGGCAGCCGCACCCCGCGCACCCGGCTCTCCGCGAGCGGCGTGAACACCATGGTCAGGCTGATGATCAGCCCGGCGTTGGTCGCGGAGGTGTGCACGACACCGTAGGTCTCCAGCAGGAAGATCCCGGCCAGGATCAGCCCCAGCACCCCGGCCCCGCGCCACTGCGGCCCGCTCAGCGCGCGCAGCCGCCGCCACCCCACGACCACCAGCACCGGCAGCACCACGGCGAACCGCAGCACCAGCACGGCCGGCACGGTGTCCGCCGTGGTGACGCCCTTGGCGGCGAGATAACTGGAACCCCAGACGACGGCGACGAGCAGAACGGGAAGATCGGCGAGCCGCCCGAGCGCGGAGGGACCGGCAGCAGGGGCGGACGGGACAGGAACGGGCGAGGCAGGAACGGGCGAGGCAGGAGCGGAGGCAGGGGAGTCGGGCATGGGGCTCCTCATGAGCAGATGACGCGACTGGCCCAGCGGCTCTGCTGGTCAGAGGGCTGAGCCAGAGTAGTCACCGACGGGAATCCGGCCAGGGGGTTTTCAGCATGAGGACACCAGGGGCCCCGGAGAACCGGACGGTTCCGTGGGGAGGTTTCCGAGGAGGGCGGAGGCGAGAGGCCGGGGCGACACCGGCGTCCGTGTCCGGGGCGCACCCGGACACGGACGGGACGGGTCACTCCTCGACCGTCAGCCCCTTCCGCAGCCGCACCAGGGTCCGCGACAGCAGCCGCGACACGTGCATCTGCGAGATGCCGAGCTCCTCACCGATCTCCGACTGGGTCAGACCGGCGACGAAGCGGAGGGAGAGGATCTGCCGGTCGCGGGACGAGAGCTCCGCGATCAGCGGCTTCAGCGACTCCACGTACTCGATGCCCTCGAGTCCGTGGTCCTCGTAGCCGATGCGGTCGGCGAGGGCGCCTTCGGAGTCGTCCTCCTCCGGCTGCGCGTCCAGCGACGAGGCCGTGTACGCGTTGGAGGCGGCCATGCCCTCGACGACCTCCTCGTTGGAGATGCCGAGACGCTCGGCCAGCTCCACGACGGTGGGCGCCCGGTCGAGCTTCTGGGCCAGTTCGTCGCCCGCCTTGGCCAGGTCGAGCCGGAGCTCCTGGAGCCGGCGCGGGACGCGCACCGACCACGACGTGTCGCGGAAGAAGCGCTTGATCTCGCCGATGACGGTTGGCATCGCGAAGGTCGGGAACTCGACGCCGCGCGACAGCTCGAAGCGGTCGATCGCCTTGATCAGGCCGATGGTGCCGACCTGGATGATGTCCTCCATCGGCTCACTGCGGGAGCGGAACCGGGAGGCGGCGAACTTGACCAGGGCGAGGTTCAGTTCGACGAGGGTGTTGCGGACGTACGAGTATGCGTACGTGCCCTCTTCGAGGGATTCGAGCCGTGCGAACAGGGTCTTGGACAGGGCCCGTGCGTCGACGGCTCCGACCTCGTCGTACGGGGGGATCTCCGGAAGTCCGGCGAGGACGTCGGTGGGGTCGACGTCCGGTGCCGCGTCCTGCGCGATGGGTTTCAGATGTTCTTGTTCCGGAGGGGGTGTCGACGTCGCTCCGCGGGTAGGCGGTGCGTCGAGCCGGGGTGACATGATGTCCTCCATCGTTCTCGGCGTATGGCTGCCGAAGCCAGTGAGTGCACTGCGGTGTGCGGCGCCTCCGAAGCCGGCCGTGTCGGTTACGTGCTTCTCCTAGCCCTACCCGCTTTACTTGCCCCGCCGCAAGTGCATTTTGTCCGAGTATGTCTGTTTGTGTGTGATTGTTCGGGTGTTGAGGTGCGGGTCGAAGGCGTAGGGTGCGAGGGCGTCAGGAAGCAGTCAACGACCCCAGGAGAAGAGACGGCATGGACCGCGGGACGGTCGGCAGCGCACAGTCTGGCCGGCTTCTGGTCGAGGTGCGGCAAGAGGGCTCCAGCGCCGTGGTGACCCCGGCGGGTGAGTTGGATCACCACACCGCCGATCTGTTGCGTGAACCACTCGAGGACTGCCTCTCCAAGGGGCTCAGTCGCCTTGTGGTGGACTGCACGCGTCTGGAGTTCTGCGACTCCACCGGGCTCAACGTGCTGCTCGGCGCCCGCCTGAAGGCGGAGGCGGCCGGCGGCGGGGTCCATCTGGCGGGCATGCTGCCCGTGGTGGCGCGGGTCTTCGAGATCACCGGCGCGGACGCGGTGTTCACCGTGCACGACACGGTCGAAGCCGCCCTGAGCGACGGGCACGACGAGCGTGACGAGGACGGCTGAGCTTCGCCGTCCGCCGGAAACGGTTGCGAACGGACGTGAACGGGGGGTGTTCCGGCGGTTCTCTCGGGCAGGAGACATCCAGAACCCGAACATGTCGGCGGCAATGCCGACGCGAACGCCGTCCGCCCATGTGCAGACTTGCAGTGATCCGACTTGTGAATTGTGAACCGGTGAATCGGGGAATCGGTGAGGTGAAGCGCTGATGAGCACCACCCGGCCTTGTTCGCCGGGCGACCGCGGTCCGGAGCCCGGCGACGCTCCTGGGGCGTCCCAAGCGGGCGCACCGGGAGTCGAGGCGTCCCCAGGGGGCGCGGCGACCGTGGCGTCCGGGTCGCAGGGCGGCCGCCAGGTACGTCGGCTGAGCTTCGACGGCGCCAGCGGGGTCGTCCCGCTCGCCCGCGACTTCGCCCGCCAGGCGCTCTACGCGTGGGCCTGGCTGCCCGCGGCCACCGCCGACCGACGGGCCGCCGCGGAGGACGTGCTGCTCGTCGTCTCCGAGCTGGTCACCAACGCGTGCCTGCACGCCGAGGGGCCGGACGCGATGGTCCTCAGCTGCGACAACAAGGTGATCCGCGTCGAGGTCTCGGACCGCGGCACGGGCCAGCCGGCCCCCCGCACCCCGCACCGGGCGGGCCGCCCCGGCGGCCACGGCATGTTCATCGTCCAGCGTCTGTGCCTGGACTGGGGCGTCGTACGGACCCCGGACATCGCGGGCAAGACGGTCTGGGCGGAACTGGGCGCCCCGGCCTGACCACCCCGGGGCCCGGGAACCTTCCGTTCCGGGATCCGGGAACCTTCCACCCCTGGCCCAGGCCACCTTTCGCCCCCCGGGCCTGCTTCCGGCGGCCTGTGCCGACTTCCGGCCCGGCGGGGTCCTGCGTCGGCTTCCGGGCCGGCTGGCTCCTGCGTCGACTTCCGGCCCGGCGGGCTCCTGCGTCGACTTCCGGGCGAGCGGCTCCTGGGCCCGCTCCCGGCCGGCGGCACCCCCGGTCCCGCTTCCCGTCGGTCAGGCCCCGGTCCCGGGGGAGCGCGGTGGGCGGATCGGTCATTCGGGGCGGTGTCGGCGGCCCGGCGGGGCGGTCGTCGTTCCTCTGTCGCTGTGGCGCCGGGGGGGAGTCCGGGCGTCCTCGAAACCCCCCGAACCCGCACGCCGGATCGCCACAACTCCGGGGCGTATGTTCTCTTCCCTCCTCATCGCCCCGGGCGTACCTTGACGGCTCAATCTGATGCCTCGTCAGTAAGGGCGGGGCGGTGGGAGTGAGGGGACGGGACCGTGTCGTACCGGAAGCGAACCGCCGCGCTCGCGACTGCCGCGGCCCTGGCCGGCTCGGCGGTGTGGATGGCCGCCCCCGCGGCCATGGCCGAGGTCGTGAACGTCAACTACGCCTGTAAGACGCCCATCGGCGACAAGAGCGCCGTGTCGCCCATCGACATCAAGGGCGTCAGGAGCGGCAGCGGCTACAAGATCACCATGTCCTGGCAGAAGGGCGTCTCGTCCAGCCCCGTCGAACTCGGCGCGGGCTCCATGAAGCCGAGCGCCACGATCCGACTGGGCGGCGCCGACAGCGGCACCCTCGAGGTCACCGGCCCCGCCAACCAGGCCGCGATCCCCGAGAACACCCCCATCAAGATCAACGACCTGAGCGGCACGTACACCCCGAAGAAGACCGGCAAGGTCACCTTCACGGCCGGCGTGCTCACCATCAAGGCGCTCGGGACGACCACCACCTGCACGCCCGCCAACAACGCGGGCCCCTCGCTGACCCTCGACGTGACCGCGTCGGGCGGAGGAAGCGGCACGAGCGGCGGCAGCACGAGCGGTGGCGGCACGAGCGGTGGCGCCACGAGTGACGGCGGCTCCGGCGGCGGCCTCCCGCAGACCGGCCCCGAGGACTCTGCCATCGCCCTCGGCACCCTCGGCGGCACGGTGCTGCTCGCGGGCGCGGCGGGCACCCTGTGGCTGACCCGGCGGGGCCGGACGGCACGCGCCCCCCGCTGACCGTCCCCCTCGTACGAGTGCTGGAGCCGCCGATGCCGTACGCCGCCGCCCGTGCCCTGCTGCTGACCCTGTCGCTGCCGCTGCTGCTCGCGGCCACCCCGGCCACCGCCGGCGGCTGGTCGGTCGCGCCCTCCGGCGGGGGACGGCCGTCCTTCTACGCGGAGGGCACGCCCGGCGCGGTGCTCCAGGACACGCTCGCCGTGACCAACCGGGGCACGGGGCCGCTCACCGTACGGCTGCGCGCCACCGGCGACGGGCTCCGGGTCGCCTTCGCCGAACCTGCCCTCGGCATCCCCGCCCGCACCCGCGCCGAGGTGCCGTTCACGGTCACGGTCCCGGCGGACGCGCCGCCCGGCGACCGCGCCGGCCGACTCCTCGTACGGGACTCCACCGGCCGGGAGTCCGCCGTCCGGCTGCTGATCCGGGTCGGCGGCCCCGAGCTGGCCGCGCTGACCGTCGAGCACGTGGCCGTGCGCGGCGACCGCATCACGTACGAGCTGGTCAACCGCGGCACCACGGACCTCGTCCCGCGGCTCGCCGTACACGCGGACGGCGTTCTCGGCGCCGTCCTGGACCGCGCCCCGCGCACCCTGCCCGTCCGGCTGCCCCCGGGCCGCCGCCTCACGCTCGACGAACCGTGGCCCGACCGTCCGGCCCTGGACGCCGTCACCGTCCGCCTCACGGTGACCGCGCCGGGCGCGGCGCGGGCCACCGGGCGGGCGTCGGCGCGGTTCGTGCCCTGGGGCGCGGCGGCGGGCACGGCGGCCGGCGCGCTGTCGGTCACGGCGGCCGCGGTGGCCGTACGGCGACGCGGGCGCGGAACGGCCACGAACCGGGCGGCGGCGACGGGAGCACCGACATGAGAGGCAAGCCCCGGATCACGGCGCTGCTGCCGGCCCTGCTGCTGATGCTGCTCCCGCTCTCGTCGCTCTCGGCCGGCCCGGCCGCCGCCGCGGAGGGCAAACCGGCCGTCACCCTCTCCACGGCGCAGGCGGGCACGGGCGGTTCGATCACCGTCAACGGCACCGGCTGGCGGTCGCGCACGCTGCTGATGCTGCTGGTCTGCGGGCAGGCGACACCGGCCCGGGGCGTGGTCGGCGGCACCAACTCCTGTGCCAACGCCGACGGCCGCGCCGTCACCACCGACGCGGACGGCCGTTTCAGCCGGACGCTGCCGGTGACCGAGCCGCCGGTGCCGTGCCCCTGTGTGGTGCACGTGGCCACCGCGACCGGAGCGAAGGCGCGGGCCGACGCGGTGTTCCAGGTGGCGGGACACCCGGTCGAACCGCTTCCCGCGCAGACGGCCGGCGGACGCCTGGCGGTGCTCAGCGACACCCGGCTGGACGGCTCCGGCTCCCTGCTGACCTGGTTCGGGGCGCCGCCCTCCCGCACGCTGACCTTCACCGTCGGCAACGTGGGCACCGCGGCCGTCGAGAACCCCGTCTTCCAGGTCGGCACCGCCCACGGGGTGTTCGCCCCGCAGTGGGACGAGCGGCAGTGGCACGGCACGCTCGGCCCCGGCGAGAAGACCCGTGTCGACCTGCCCGTCGAACTCACCGCCGGCGCCCACGGCGACTACACCGTCTCCCTCAGGTACGGCGGGAAGGTCCTCGCCGAACAGCCGTGGGGGGTGGGGCGCCCCTGGGGCGTGACCCTGTTCTGGATCCTGCTCTGCCTGGTGGTGCCGGCGGCGGTCTTCCGCATCGGGATGGCGGTGGTGGACCGGGTACGCCCGCGCCACGGCGCCCGACGGCCCTCGCCCGCCCCCGGGCACGGGCGCGACGCCCCTGGGCACGGACGCAGGCGCAAGCCGGCGATCGCGCCCCCGAGGCCCGCGCCCCCCACCCCGAACACGACCCTGCCGTGGTTCACCCCGGACACCGGTCCGGGCCCGGCGGGCCGGCTCTCCGCACCGCACGAAGACCATCCGACGAGTCCCACGACTCCCACGACTCCCGGCAGGAAGGGATCCACGTGAGTGAGAGAGCCGTATCACCTGACCGTGCGCCCGCGCGGAAGCGAGCGGCAGCGGCGGGCGCCGCCGTCCTGTTGACCGGGGCGGCCGTCCTGCTGGGCGTGAGCGCCGGGCAGGCCCAGGCCGCCGAGGTGGCCTACGCCACCAAGTGCGTTCCGCCCTCGGGCATCGGTCTGCCCGACGTCAACGGCACCACCAAGGTCGAGATCACCGCACCGGCGACGGCGAAGGTCGGCGACACCGTCGACGTCGTGTGGAAGTTCACCCAGGCCGCGTCGAAGAACCCCGACATCATCGACCTGCCCGCGAACTCGGTCCAGCCCTCCGGCACCCTCAAGGCGGCCGGCGCGCAGACCGCCGACATCGCGATGCAGGGCCCGCGCGAGAACCCGGCGATCCCCAAGGGCGGCGCGATGACGCTGTCCGACATGAAGGGCACGCTGAAGCTGACGGCGGCCGGACAGGTGACGCTGACCCCGGACGCGTACGTCGTCAACGCGCTCTCCACGGACACCAAGTGCGCGCCGACGGAGGCCGTCCAGCCGGCGGCGACCATCACCGTGACGGCGGGCGAGGGGAGTTCGGGTTCCGGCTCGGGCTCGGCCTCGCCGAGTACGTCGCCCGACCCCTCGCAGAGCCAGAGCCAGTCACCCTCGGCGAGCGCGTCCGGCACACCCAGCACCTCCCCTTCGGCGTCCGAGAGCGGCGGTGACAACGGCCGGACCGACTTCACCGGCAAGGTCGTCGACATCCCCTACACCTGCCAGTCACCGATCGGCGAGAAGAAGGCGACCTCGCCGATCCAGATCAACGCCAAGAAGAACGGCGGGAGTTACGACCTCACCGTGCAGTTCAAGAAGTCGGTCATGGACAGCCCGATCGACATCCCGGCCGGCAAGGTGAAGCCGGCCATGCAGATCGTGCTGGGCGGCGCGGACGAGGGCTCGGTCACGGTGGAGGGCCCGCTGAACCCCGCGCCGATCCCGCAGAACGACCCGATCGAGATCCCGGACCTCACCGGCGTCTACAAGCCCGGCGCGACCGGTGAGTCCACGCTCTCCCCGGGCGTCCTCACGATCGAGGCCATGGGCACGACCACCACCTGCACTCCGGACAGCACGGCCGTCTCCCTCACGCTGAACACCGCGGAACAGGCGAGCGGCGCGTCCGGCGGCAGCGGCTCGTCGTCGTCCTCGGGCGGGTCCACGTCGACGAGCGGCGGCCTCGCGGAGACGGGCTCCGGCGACCACGGCACCCTGAAGGCGCTGGGCCTGGTCGCGGGCACGGCGATCCTGCTGGGCGGCGCGGTGTTCACGTTCATGCCCAGGAGAAGGGCGAACTGAGCCGCGCGGGGCGCAACGACGGAGGGCCGCCGTACCCACGTGGGTACGGCGGCCCTCCGGCATGCGCGGGAGCGGACGTCAGTGGACGTCGCCCATCAGTCGCTTGACCTTGCCGCGGTACATCCACACCGCGACGCCGGCGAGCACGGCGAGGACGGCTTCCAACGCCACGAAGCCCATCTTGTCCAGGTTGACCCCGCCGACGGCCGGGTTGGAGAGCAGGGCGGTGAACGAGTCGCCCGCGGTGACCGCGAGGAACCAGACACCCATCATCTGCGAGGCGTACTTCGCGGGAGCCATCTTCGTGGTGACCGACAGGCCGACCGGGGAGAGGGTCAGCTCACCGATCGTCTGGATGAAGTAGATCGCGACGATCCACAGCGCCGCGGCCTTGTGGCCGCCGTCGGCGATCGACAGCGGGATGAGGAAGACGAAGAACGACGCGCCGACCAGGATGAGACCGGAGGCGAACTTCACGACCGTGCTCGGCTCCTTGCCGCGCCGGTTCAGCCACAGCCACAGCCAGGCGAAGACCGGGGCCGCGGCCATGATCATGACCGGGTTGACCGACTGGTACCAGGAGACCGGGAACTCCCAGCCGAACACGCTGTTGTCGGCCGAGGAGTCGGCGAAGATCGACAGCGTGGTGGCGCCCTGGTCGTAGATCATCCAGAACACGGCGGCGGCCACGAAGAACCAGACGTACGCCGACACCCGCGACTGCTCGGTGGGGTCCAGCGCCTTGTCCCGCCTTATGCGGGCGATCACCCAGACCGGGACGATCAGCCCGATGACGGTGAGCGGGATCATGGCCCAGTTGAGCGTGAAGTGGCCGGAGAGGCCGACGGCGCCGTAGAAGACCGCGGCGGCGGCCAGCCAGAACAGGCCCTTGCGCAGGGTGGACGTCTTCTCGGCGGCGGACATCGGGGTCGGCACGATGTCGCTGCGCGAGCTCAGGTGGCGGGTGCCGAGCAGGAACTGGGCCAGGCCCAGCGCCATGCCGAGCGCGGCCAGCGCGAAGCCGAGGTGCCAGTCGACCTTCTCGCCGACGGTGCCGATGATCAGCGGCGCGGCGAAGGCGCCGGTGTTGATACCGACGTAGAAGACGGTGAAGCCACCGTCGCGGCGGGGGTCGTTCGGGCCGTCGTAGAGGTGGCCGACCATCGTGGAGATGTTGGCCTTCAGCAGCCCCGAGCCGAGCGCCACGAGGGCGAGGCCGACGTAGAAGACGCCGGCCACGGGCACCGCGAGAGTCAGGTGGCCCAGCATGATGATCAGGCCGGCGAGGGCGACCGTCTTGCGGGGGCCGAGGACGCGGTCCGCGAACCAGCCGCCGGGGAGGGCGAGCAGGTACACCAGGGACACGTACACCGAAGCGATGGTGATCGCGGTCGCGGTGTCGAGGTGCAGGCCCGTCGGAGCCACGAGGTACAGCGGGAGCAGGGCCTTCATGCCGTAGTAGGAGAAACGCTCCCACATCTCGGTCATGAAGAGAGTGGCCAGTCCGCGGGGGTGGCCGAAGAAGGTCTTCCCGGAGCCGGGTGTGCCCGGGCGGACCGAGTCCTTCGTCAGGCTGGACGCCATGTCGTTCCTTGCTGCTCGGGACGCGCGCCGCAGTGGAGCCTTGCGCGCCCGGTGGGGGGCGGCCGGCACCGGCGGAGCGCGTCGTCCACCCCCACGCCCCGGGGGAGTCCGCTCCGGGTCTCGGAGCGGCGGACGGCGACCACCGGGATCCACGCCCCCTCGAGTCGGGGGCCCGGCCACAGGTCATTCCTTTGGAGGCCGGCGGGGACCGGCCCGCACACGAAGGAGACCCTCGACGTCTAGCCGACCGCCGAAGGTCCGTGCGTGCTACAGGCGTTACCTCACCATACGGCAGCACAACGCCTGATATGGAAGGACTTGAGACACGGATCACAGGTGATCAAGGAGCCGTGGGCGAGGATTTGAAGGTCTCCACCAGGATGCCATCCACCGACCGTAGGTCCGTACCAAGATCGACGGGGGGAGGGCCGGTCGCTCGGCATGCCGTCTGTCCGGCATGTCCGTGAGTAAGAAACGGCCGGGCGATCACACTTCGGCCGCCGCCCGGCGCGGACTACCATCAGCTCATGACCCGTGTACTGCTCGCCGAGGACGACGCGTCCATCTCGGAGCCGCTGGCCCGCGCCCTGCGCCGGGAAGGTTACGAGGTCGAGGTGCGTGAGGACGGCCCCACCGCGCTCGACGCCGGAATGCAGGGCGGCGTCGACCTGGTCGTGCTCGACCTCGGGCTGCCCGGCATGGACGGTCTGGAGGTGGCCCGCCGACTGCGCTCGGAGGGCCACGCCATCCCGATCCTCATCCTGACCGCGCGCGCCGACGAGGTGGACACCGTCGTCGGTCTGGACGCGGGCGCCGACGACTACGTCACCAAGCCCTTCCGGCTCGCCGAGCTGCTGGCCCGGGTCCGGGCCCTGCTGCGGCGCGGCGCGACCGAGCCCCAGCAGCCGCCCGCCACGCACGGCGTCCGCATCGACGTGGAGTCGCACCGCGCCTGGATGGGCGAGGAGGAACTCCAGCTCACGGCCAAGGAGTTCGACCTGCTGCGGGTCCTCGTCCGGGACGCGGGCCGGGTCGTCACCCGTGACCAGCTGATGCGCGAGGTCTGGGACACCACCTGGTGGTCGTCGACCAAGACCCTCGACATGCACATCTCCTGGCTGCGCAAGAAGCTCGGCGACGACGCGGCGAACCCCCGTTACATCGCCACCGTGCGGGGCGTCGGCTTCCGCTTCGAGAAGAGCTGAGCCGAGCGCTCCGCGGGGCGGCCCGACCATGCGCGTCGCGTGGTCGGGTGCGGGTCGGTGGGGGCCGGCCGCGCAGTTCCCCGTGCCCCTGAGCCGGTTTCCCGCACCGGTCTTGTGAAGTCACCCTCCGGAGGGCACCGTGCGTCGCCGTCTCATTCAGTCCACCCTTGCCGTGGTGCTCGTCGTCATCGCCGTCTTCGGGGTGTCCCTCGTCATCGTCGAGACCCGCACGATCAGCAACAGCGCCCAGGAACGGGTGGACTCCGAGGCGCTGCGGCTGGCCAGCATCGTGGACAGCCGGCTGGTGGGCTCGGAGAACGTCACCGCCGAGATACTGCGCGACCAGGTCACGCAGGACCGCTACGCCGAGATCCGGATCCCCGGCCGGCCGGTCATCCAGGTCGGCACCGAGCCCCAGGGCGATGTGATCAAGGCGACGGCCCGGGGTGAGGAGGGTGAGACCGTCCTCGTGCAGGAGCCGCGCTCCACGGTCACCCGGGAGGTAGGCCGCACGCTGCTCATCATCGGCCTGGTGGCGCTGCTCGCGGTGATCGCGGCGGTGCTGCTGGCCATCCGCCAGGCCAACCGGCTCGCCTCCCCCCTGACCGACCTCGCCGAGACGGCGGAGCGGCTGGGCTCGGGCGACCCGCGGCCCCGGCACAAGCGGTACGCCGTTCCCGAGCTCGACCGGGTCGCCGACGTCCTCGACGCCTCCGCCGAGCGCATCGCCCGCATGCTGACCGCCGAGCGCCGCCTCGCGGCGGACGCCTCCCACCAGCTGCGCACGCCGCTGACGGCCCTCTCGATGCGCCTGGAGGAGATCACCCTCACCGACGACCCGGACACCGTGAAGGAGGAGGCGACGATCGCCCTGACGCAGGTGGAGCGCCTGACGGACGTGGTCGAACGCCTGCTGACCAACGCCCGGGACCCCCGCACCGGCTCGGCGGTCACCTTCGACCTCGACGAGGTCATCCAGCAGCAGCTCGCCGAGTGGCGCCCCGCCTACCGCGGCGTGGGCCGGGCCATCGTCAGCTCCGGAAAGCGCCATCTGCGGGCGGTGGGCACGCCCGGCGCGGTCGCCCAGGTCCTGGCAGCCCTGATCGAGAACTCCCTCATGCACGGCGGCGGCACGGTGGCGCTGCGCACCCGTGTCACCGGCAACCAGTCCGTGGTCGAGGTCACCGACGAGGGTCCCGGCGTCCCCGCCGATCTGGGCGCCCGCATCTTCGAGCGGGCCATCAGCGGCCGCAACTCCACGGGCATCGGCCTGGCGGTGGCCCGTGACCTGGCGGAGGCCGACGGCGGCCGCCTGGAGATGCTCCAGGCCCAGCCCCCGATCTTCGGGCTGTTCCTGTCCAGTACGCCCCCGCAGAAGCGGACCGCGCAGGACGGCGAGCCGACGGTCAGGTAGGACGGTCGGGTACGACGGTCAGGTAGGGCGGTCGGGTACGACGGTCAGCCGACCCGCTGCCCGGCCCCTCTGCTCGGACCCGGGTCAGCCGACCCGCTGCCCGGCCCTCGGCTCGGGCCCCCGGGACTGCCCGGTCACCGTCAGGAACGATTCGGCGTCGGCCACGGCCTCCTTCGCGGGCAGCGTCCGGAACACCCACGTCCGGTACGACCAGAACCGGAACAGCGTCGCGATCCCGATGCCGACGAACTTGAACACGTTGCTCTGGATCGGGCTGTCCCAGCCGAACCCGTACGTGGCCGCGAACAGCAGACCGTTCTCGATCACCAGTCCCACCACGCTGAACAGCAGGAACAGCGTCAGTTCCTTCGTCCGCCGGCTCTTGTCGCGGTCACGGTAGGTGAAGTAGCGGAACCCCACGTAGTTGAAGGCGATGGCCACGACCGTCGCTATGACGCTGGCCCGCACCACCTGAAGGTCGGTGAGATGCCGGACGAGGTTGAAGACTCCGAGGTTGACGAGCAGCCCCGCGCCGCCCACGGCTCCGAACTTCGCGAGCTCGCGGACGACCCTCCTCAGCCCCGAGGAACCATGCGCCATGGTCGTACAGGCCCCCGTCCGGGTTCGGTTTCGTCAACCCAGCCATGCTAACCACCACTCTTGTCGGTTTCCTGTGGTCCGGCTCACGGGCCCGTGACCAGGGGGGAAGAAGCGGGGAAACGGTCGGTATGAGACGGGGAAGGGCCCGGTAAGAGGCACGGAATTCGGCCGCGGTGGCGTGGCCGATACCCTGGGGTCGTGACGTTCCCGGTAGTCGGCATGGTCGGCGGGGGCCAGCTCGCTCGTATGACACACGAGGCGGGCATCCCGCTCGGCATCAGATTCAAGCTCCTCAGTGACACCCCACTGGATTCCGCGGCGCAGGTCGTGAGCGATGTCGTCATCGGCGACTATCGCGATCTCGACACGCTCCGTGAGTTCGCGCGGGGGTGCGATGTGATCACCTTCGATCACGAGCACGTACCCACCGAGCACCTCAGGGCGCTCCAGGCGGACGGCATCCCCGTCCGCCCTGGCCCCGACGCGCTGGTGCACGCCCAGGACAAGGGGGTGATGCGCGCGCGGCTCGACGCGATCGGCGTCCCGTGCCCCCGGCACAGGATCGTGACCGACCCGGCCGACGTCGCCGCGTTCGCCGCCGAAGGCCTGGCCGAGGGCGCCGAGGGCGACGGCTTCCCGGTGGTCCTCAAGACCGTCCGCGGCGGCTACGACGGCAAGGGCGTGTGGGTCGTCGACTCGGTCGAGGAGGCGGCGGACCCCTTCCGGGCCGGCGTCCCCGTCCTCGCGGAGGAGAAGGTCGACTACGTCCGCGAGCTCGCCGCCAACGTCGTGCGCTCCCCGCACGGGCAGGCGGTCGCGTACCCGGTCGTCGAGTCGCAGCAGGTGGGCGGCGTCTGCGACACGGTGATCGCGCCCGCGCCCGGTCTGGACGGGTCCCTCGCCCTGCGCGCCGAGGAGATGGCCCTGCGCATCGCCAAGGAACTCGACGTGGTCGGCCACCTCGCGGTCGAGCTCTTCGAGATCCGTCACCCCGACGGGTCTGCCGGGGTCCTGGTCAACGAACTGGCGATGCGCCCGCACAACTCGGGCCACTGGTCGATGGACGGCGCGATCACCTCGCAGTTCGCCAACCACGTCCGCGCCGTCCTCGACCTCCCCCTCGGCGACCCGCGTCCGCGCGCCGGGTGGACGGTCATGGTCAACGTCCTCGGCGGCGACTACCCGGACATGTACTCCGCGTACCTGCACTGCATGGCCCGCGACCCCCAGCTGAAGATCCACATGTACGGCAAGGACGTGAAGCCCGGCCGCAAGGTCGGACACGTCAACACCTACGGCGACGACCTGGACGACGTCCTCGAACGCGCACGTCACGCAGCCGGTTACCTGAGAGGCACGATCACCGAATGAGCCCAGTTGTAGGCATCGTCATGGGGTCGGACAGCGACTGGCCGGTCATGGAGGCCGCAGCCCAGGTCCTCGACGAGTTCGAGATCGCGTACGAGGTCGACGTCGTCTCCGCGCACCGCATGCCGCGCGAGATGGTCGCGTACGGCGAGCAGGCGGACGGGCGCGGGCTCAAGGTGATCATCGCGGGCGCCGGCGGCGCCGCCCACCTCCCGGGCATGCTCGCCTCCGTCACCCCGCTGCCGGTGATCGGCGTACCCGTGCCCCTGAAGTACCTGGACGGCATGGACAGCCTGCTGTCGATCGTGCAGATGCCGGCCGGTGTCCCGGTCGCCACGGTCTCCGTGGGCGGCGCCCGCAACGCCGGGCTGCTGGCCGCCCGCATCCTCGCCACCCAGGACGAGGAGCTGCTCGCCCGCATGCGGGACTTCCAGCAGGAGCTGAACGACCAGGCCACCGAGAAGGGCAAGCGCCTGCGCGCCAAGGTCGAGGGCTCGAACGGCTTCGGTTTCGGAAAGTGACGCAGATGACCTCACTGGACGCGGCCCGCGAGCTCCTGCGCGAGTTCCCCGTCGTCGACGGCCACAACGACCTGCCCTGGGCGCTGCGCGAGCAGGTCCGCTACGACCTCGACGCCCGTGACATCGCCGGCCACCAGCACGCCCACCTGCACACCGACATCCCCCGGCTGCGCGCGGGCGGGGTCGGCGCGCAGTACTGGTCGGTGTACGTGCGCGCGGACCTGCCCGACGCGGTCCCGGCGACGCTGGAGCAGATCGACTGCGTACGGCGGCTCATCGCCCGCCACCCGCGGGACCTGCGTGCCGCGCTGACGGCCGCGGACATGGAGACGGCGCGCACGGAGGGCCGGATCGCCTCGCTCATGGGGGCGGAGGGCGGCCACTCCATCGCCAACTCGCTCGGCACCCTGCGCGGCCTGTACGCGCTCGGCGTGCGCTACATGACGCTCACCCACAACGACAACGTGGACTGGGCGGACTCCGCGACCGACGAGCCCAAGGCCGGCGGCCTGACCGCGTTCGGCCGCGAGGTCGTGCGCGAGATGAACCGCGAGGGCATGCTGGTCGACCTCTCGCACGTGGCGGCGACGACCATGAGGGATGCGCTCGACGCGACGGCCGCGCCGGTGATCTTCTCGCACTCCTCGGCGCGAGCGGTGTGCGACCACCCCCGCAACATCCCGGACGACGTCCTCGGACGCCTCCCCGCCAACGGCGGCATGGCGATGGTGACCTTCGTGCCGAAGTTCGTCCTCCAGGCGGCTGTCGACTGGACGGCCGCCGCCGACGACAACATGCGCGCGAACGGCTTCCACCACCTCGCCACCACGGCCGAGGCGATGAAGGTCCACCGGGTCTTCGAGGAGACGAACCCCCGCCCGATCGCCACCGTCGCCACGGTCGCCGACCACCTCGACCACATGCGCGAGGTGGCCGGCATCGACCACCTCGGCATCGGCGGCGACTACGACGGCACCGCCTTCACGCCCGACGGCCTCGACGACGTCTCCGGCTACCCGAACCTGATCGCGGAGCTCCTCGACCGCGGCTGGTCCAGGCCGGACCTCGCCAAGCTGACCTGGCAGAACGCGGTACGCGTACTCGGCGCGGCGGAGGACGTGGCCCGCGGCCTTCAGGCGACCCGGTCGCCGTCCCACGCGACGATCGAGTCGCTGGACGGCTGAGCGGGTCCGTCGGACAGGGCGGGGTAGTCGGTGTAGCCGTCGAGATCGAGGTGGAACTGCTGCGGATTGCGGTCGGCGCGCGGCCACTCCGGCGGGGTGTACCCCTCGACCTGCTGGAACGCGACCCGGGGACCGCCGGGGACGCGCAGGACGATCCAGTCGTCCGCACCGTCCTCGGCCTCGGGCGTACCGCCCAGGACCGCCGCGTAGAAGTCGGCGAGCGCGCGCGGGTCGGGACAGTCGAGGACGACGGAACGGAAACGGGCGACGGGCGGCATGGAATCCTCCTGGCTCGAACGCGATACGGGACTTCGACGGTCGTACGGGGGGCTTCGGCAGACGTACGGCTTCAGCGGTCGTGCGGCTTCAGCGGTCGTGCGGCTTCAGCGGCTGTGCCGCCTCATCGGCCGTGCGGCCTGATCGCTCGTGCGGCCTGATCGCTCGTGCGGCCTGATCGGTCGTGCGGGTTCCGGTGGTCGTGCGGGCCTCAGCAGCTGCACAGGCAGAACGGGTGCCCGGCCGGATCCGCGTACACACGCCAGCCGCGCGAGCGGTCCTCCGCGTCCAGCGGTTTCGCGCCCAGCGCCAGCACGCCCCGCTCGGCCGCGTCCAGGTCGTCGACGGTCAGGTCCAGATGGAACTGCTGCGAGTGCTCGGGCGCGGGCCACGCGGGCGCTACGAACCCGGCGGCGGCCTGGAAGGCCAGCGACTGACCGCCGGGCACCTTCACGTCGACCCAGTCCCCCTCGCCCTCGACGGTGCCGCCCAGCACCTCGGCGTAGAAACCGGCCAGTGCGCCCGGGTCGGGACAGTCCAGAACGACGACACCCAGCTTGGCGAGAGCCATGACTTCCTCCTGGCGATCGGATGGGTTACCCCTAGAGACGGGTAACCAGTAACGGTTACTGCATGCTCCCGCATTGGCGGTAACGTCGCAAGCATGAATGACCGATCGGCGGCACCCGGGAGCCTGGCCCTGGTCGAGTCCCTGGTGAACACGCTGGACCTCGAGTCGGGCGCGGACGCGCTGGACACGGCGGAGGGCCGGGCCCGATTCGGGCTGCCGGAAAACCCTGAGAACACCGGCGCCGCCGGGGATGGCGTGGGCGAGGTGGCGCGCGCCCGCGAGCTGCGCGAGTCGCTGCGCGCGGCCCTGCTGGCCCACGCGGGCCATCCGCCGCACCGCGAGGTGACCCCGCTGGGCGAGCTGCTGGCGTCGGCGCCCCTGCTGGTGACGATCGACGAACACGACGGCTCCGCCCGCCTGGCCGCCGCCGGCGCGGCCTCGCTGCTCTCCCGTACGGCCGCCGCGGTGGCGGAGGCGCTGATCGCCGGCACCTGGACCCGGCTGAAGGCCTGCGAGGCCGTCACCTGCCACTGGGCGTACTACGACCGCAGTCCGGCGGGGCGCGGGCGCTGGTGCTCGATGCAGGTGTGCGGGGCGCGCGCGAAGATGCGCCGGTACCGGGCGAAGTAGTTCACCGGCCGGGGCACAGGCCGGTGGTGCAGAATGCAGCAAGACGCCGGTTCGGCCGACTGAGCCTCGGCCGAACCGGCGTCGCTCCGTAGACCTCTGCCCGCGCCTCGCGCGTGGCGGTGCCCGTGCTTGTGCCGGCGCATGCGCCCCGCGCCGTGCCCGTGCTTGTTCCGGTGCCGGTGCGGGCGCTGCCTGTTCCGGTGCTTATGCGGTCGGGCGGCCCATCGCCCGGTACGTCCATCCGGCCTTGCGCCACAGGACCGGGTCGAGCGCGTTGCGCCCGTCGAGGACCAGCCGGGTCGTCGCGACCTCCGCGAGCCGCGCCGGGTCGAGCTCGCGGAACTCCTGCCACTCGGTGAGGTGCAGTACGGCGTCGGCGCCCCGGACGGCCTCCAGGGCCGAGTCCGCGTACGCGAGCGTCGGGAAGACCCGGCGGGCGTTGGCCATGCCCTTCGGGTCGTACACCGTGACCTGCCCGCCCTGGAGATGGATCTGACCGGCGACATTGAGGGCGGGCGAGTCCCGTACGTCGTCGGAGTCGGGCTTGAAGGTGGCGCCGAGCACGGCGATCCGCTTGCCCAGGAAGGACCCGCCGCCCAGCGCCTGCCGGGCCAGCTCGACCATCTGTCCGCGCTGACGCATGTTGATGGAGTCGATCTCGCGCAGGAAGGTCAGCGCCTGGTCGGCGCCGAGCTCACCGGCACGGGCCATGAAGGCCCGGATGTCCTTGGGCAGGCAGCCGCCGCCGAACCCGATCCCCGCCCGCAGGAACTTCTTCCCGATCCGGTCGTCGTAGCCGATGGCCTCGGCCAGCTTGGCGACGTCGCCGTCGGCGGCCTCGCACACCTCCGCCATGGCGTTGATGAAGGAGATCTTGGTGGCGAGGAAGGAGTTCGCGGAGGTCTTCACCAGCTCGGCGGTGGGGAAGTCGGTGACGACGAACGGCGAGCCCTCGCCGATCGGCGTCTCGTACACCTGCCGCAGCAGCGCCTCGGCCCGCTCGCTGCGCACCCCGACGACGATGCGGTCCGGGTGCAGGGTGTCCTGGACCGCGAACCCCTCGCGCAGGAACTCCGGGTTCCAGGCGAGCTCGGCGTCCGCACCGGCGGGCGCCAGCTCGGCGATCGTCCGGGCCAGCCGGTCGGCGGAACCCACCGGCACGGTGGACTTGCCGACGACGAGCGCGGGCCGCGCCAGATGCGGCGCGAGGGAGCCCATGGCGGACTCGACGTACGACATGTCGCACGCGTACTCACCGTGCTTCTGCGGGGTGTTGACGCACACGAAGTGGACGTCGCCGAACGCACCCACCTCGGCCCAGTCCTGGGTGAAGCGCAGCCGTCCGCTGGATCCCTCGAACCCGGGGACGTGCCGGCGCAGCAGCTCCTCGAGCCCCGGCTCGTACATGGGGGTCTCGCCGCGTTCCAGCATCTCGATCTTCTCGCGCACGACATCGAGAGCGAGCACCTCGAAACCCAGCTCGGCCATGGCCGCGGCGTGCGTCGCGCCGAGATAGCCGGTGCCGATCACGGTGATCTTGAGGGCCATGAATGCTCCAGGTGGGGATGCCGTCGCTGCGCGCCCGAGCATAGTCGGGGCATGTCGGCTCCCCTCACCGGGCAGTTGTCACAAGAAGGCACCCTGTCGCCAAACTCACGTATCACTCGGGTGGGTGGACCTCTAAAATTTGAGTTACTTAACGGTAATTAGCGTCGGTGACCGTAGCGTTTTGGAGCGTGAGACACCTTGGCCGGATCGGCTGACTTCGACCTGTACCGCCCGTCCGAGGAGCACGACATGCTCCGCGACGCCATCCGCTCGCTGTCCGAGGCGAAGATCGCGCCGTACGCCGCCGCGGTGGACGAGGAGGCCCGCTTCCCGCAGGAGGCGCTGGACGCGCTGGTGGCGAGCGACCTGCACGCGGTGCACGTGCCCGAGTCGTACGGCGGCGCGGGGGCGGACGCCCTCGCCACGGTGATCGTGATCGAGGAGGTGGCGCGGGTCTGTGTGTCCTCCTCGCTGATCCCCGCGGTGAACAAGCTGGGTTCGCTGCCGGTGATCCTGTCGGGCTCCGAGGACCTGAAGAAGAGGTACCTGACGCCGCTCGCCAAGGGCGACGCGATGTTCTCGTACGCCCTCTCCGAGCCGGACGCGGGCTCGGACGCGGCCGGTATGAAGACCAAGGCGGTCCGGGACGGCGACCACTGGATCCTGAACGGCGTGAAGCGCTGGATCACCAACGCGGGCGTCTCCGAGTACTACACGGTGATGGCCGTGACGGACCCGACGAAGCGCTCGAAGGGCATCTCGGCCTTCGTCGTGGAGAAGTCCGACCCGGGTGTCTCCTTCGGCGCCCCGGAGAAGAAGCTGGGCATCAAGGGCTCCCCGACCCGCGAGGTCTATTTCGACAACGTCCGCATTCCCGCCGACCGCATGATCGGCGAGGAGGGCACGGGCTTCCTGACCGCGATGAAGACCCTGGACCACACCCGCATCACGATCGCCGCGCAGGCGCTGGGTGTCGCCCAGGGCGCCTTCGACTACGCCAAGGGCTACGTCCAGGAGCGCAAGCAGTTCGGCAAGGCGATCGCCGACTTCCAGGGCATCCAGTTCATGCTCGCCGACATGGCCATGAAGATCGAGGCCGCCCGTCAGCTGACGTACGCGGCGGCGGCCAAGTCCGAGCGACTGGACGCCGACCTCACCTTCCAGGGCGCGGCCGCGAAGTGCTTCGCCTCGGACGTGGCGATGGAGGTCACCACGGACGCGGTCCAGCTCCTCGGCGGCTACGGCTACACCCGGGACTACCCGGTGGAGCGCATGATGCGCGACGCGAAGATCACCCAGATTTATGAGGGCACGAACCAGGTCCAGCGGATCGTCATGGCGCGAAACCTGCCGTAACCGGCCACCGAGCCGACGGAAGCGAAGGGTGCCCGGGGGGAACCGGGCGCCCTTCGCCGTTTCCGGTCCCCGCCGTCGGCCCTGACCGCCGTCCGTCCTGACCGCCGTCGCTCCTCGCCGTCGCTCCTCGCCGTCGCTCCTCGCTGTCGGTCCTCGGTGTCAGTCCTCGAAGGACGGCCCGTCCCGGATGATTCGGCGGCCCAGCCACCGACGGGCCTCGGCGAGTTCCGCGGCGATGCGGTCGGCCCGGTCGCCGTCCACCGCCACGGCCGCGGGCAGCCGCTCGCCGGCGGCCAGGCCGGCGCGCCTGAGGTGGGTCGGCGGGTGGGTCGCGTCCACGCTGTGGCCGCGCAGGGCGGCCACCCGTCGCTGACGTTCGTACTCGGAGTCCGGGACGGACGCCATGTGCGCCGTCAGCCGCTCCCACAGCTCGTCCGCCCGGTCCTCGGCGCCGCGGTAGCCGCTCGGGCCGGTCAGCGCGGCCCGGTTCGCCTCCCGGAGCAGGACGCCTTCGACCGAGTCGGTCACCAGCATGCGGTCCGTGAGCCCCAGGGCGGCTTCGGTGGAGCCGACCTGGGCGGACATCCGGTCGGCGAGGTACTCGGCGCGCTGGGACGCGCGCAGCGTCAGCCGGTCGAGCAGGAGCAGTACACCGGTCACGAGCCAGTAGGGGGCGAGGAGGAGCAGGTTGGTGAGCAGCCGCAGGGCCGAGTCGGCGGGATCGGGATCGTCGTCGGGCGAGAAGCAGTACGCCCAGGTGGTCAGGGACGCGTAGGCGCTGCCCAGGACCGTGTGATGGCGGACGTCGCCGTTGCTGTAGTGGCCGAGTTCGTGACCCAGCAGGGCGACGCGCTGCTGGGGGGTGAGGATCTCCCAGTACGGCATCCCCAGCACCAGCATCCGGCGTCCGCGCACTCCGTACGCCTGGACGCCCGCGTTGACCACGTCGTTGATCACGATGGCGTCCACGCCCCGGGTGCCTGCCACGCCGGCCACCTCGTCGACCAGCGCGAACAGGGTGGGGGCATCGTCGCGGTACAGCACCGGCACGTTGTCGGGGAGCCTGGCCGTCCGCGGCCGGAGGATCCAGGCGAGCAGCAACAGGAGCAGGCCGGGCAGCATCAGCCAGCCGCCCCGGCCGTCGACGAGGCACCAGACTCCACCGGCCACCACCGCCGCCGTCACGCCGTGCACGGCCAGCGCGATCACGAGGGCCAGGACTGCGGAGGCGTCCCTGCGGGCGCGCAGGTCCCCGCCGGAGACGACGTCGGCGTGCAGTTTCTCACCGTGCCGACGGGCCAGCGCGCGCCGCGTCCGTTCCAGCCGGCCCGGTTCCTTCCGCGGGCCTTCCGGGTCGACGTTCCAGTCGCACGCCGCGCACCAGACGGTGAAGCGCGCGTCCCCGCCGATCCCGGCCCCGCACCGCGGGCACGGTCTGGTCGTCTCCTGTGTGCCTACGCTCATCGACGCGGACTCCCTCCCCCACGACCCCTCCCCAGAGGCCGTCCCTCACGTGACAGGCGGAAGCTGATCATGCCGAGGCGGGGCAGGTAAAGCGCCTGCTCAGTCCTCGAGGCCCTCCGCGACCCGGCGCTCGCGCAGTTCCCTGATCGCCCGGCGTCGGGCCAGGCGGTGGGTGCGGCGGATCTGGGCCTCCTGGTACCGCCTCTTGTCGCGTTCCGTCTCCGGGAGGACCGGGGGGACCGCGCGCGGCTTGCCGTCGGCGTCGACGGCGGCGAAGACCAGATAGGCCGAGCCGACCTGGGTGGGCGGAGCGGACTCGTTCCAGCGTTCGGCCAGGACCCGGACGCCGACCTCCATCGACGTCCGGCCGGTCCAGTTGACCTGCGCCTTCACATGGACGAGGTCACCGACGCGGACCGGCTCCAGGAACGCCATCTCGTCCATGGACGCGGTGACGGCGGGGCCGCCGGAGTGCCGTCCGGCCACCGCTCCCGCCGCGTCGTCGACGAGTTTCATGATCACGCCGCCGTGCACCGTCCCCAGCAGGTTGGTGTCGTTGTGGCTCATGATGTGGCTGAGGGTGGTGCGGGAGGCGGAGGTGGGCTTGCCCGGGATGTCCTGGGTGCTGCCCGACTCCGCCGCGGTGACCTGGTCTGTCATGTCCTCCACCTTATGCCGACGGGGACAACCCGGGACTTTGTGTCAGCTTGGCAACAGCGGGGCCCTGATTCTCCGACGGCCCTTGTACGGCACACAGCCCTGCCCTGCACACTGGTCCGCATGAACGATTGGCCCGAGGGGTGGTCCGACAGTGACCGCGGCAACCGGTACGGCGGCGGCAGCGCGAACGCGCAGCCCGAGAGCCCGCGTGTCATGCGGCAGGTCCGCCGCGGCCCCGCCGCGCCGCCGCAGGGCGCCGGAGTCCCGCCGCAGCCGTCGTACGTCAACGGCCAGGGACACGGCGACTACACGAACGCCCAGAACACCGGATACGACAGCGGCTACAGCTCGGGCGAGGTCTACGGGGGCGGCGGCGACTCCGGCGGCCCGGGGGGCCTCGGCACCCGCGCTCCGCGTCCCGCGCCGAACTGGCGCCGCCGCATCAAGTGGACGGCGATCACCGTCCTGACGGTGCTGGTCGTGACGTCGGTGGGCACCTACTTCTGGGCCGACGGCAAGCTGAACCGCGAGGTCGACCTGTCGAAGGTCATCGACCGGCCCGAGGCGGGCGAGGGCACGAACTACCTGATCGTCGGCTCCGACAGCCGTGAGGGCATGTCCGCCGAGGAGAAGAAGGAACTGCACACCGGTTCCGCCGAGGGCAAGCGCACGGACTCGATGATGATCCTGCACACCGGGTCCAACGGCGACACGCTGATCTCGCTCCCGCGCGACTCCGACGTGGAGATACCGACGTTCGTCGGTTCCGAGTCCGGCAAGACCTACAAGGGCACCGGCCGGCACGTGAAGCTGAACGCCGCCTACGCCGAGGACGGGCCGGAGCTGCTGGTGCGCACGGTCGAGTTCAACACCGGCCTGCGCATCGACCACTACGTGGAGATCGGCTTCGCCGGCTTCGCGAACATCGTGGACTCGGTGGGCGGCGTCGAGATCGACATCCCGCAGGACATCAAGGACACCAAGTCGGGCGCCGACTTCAAGAAGGGCAAGCAGACCCTGAACGGCGAGGAGGCCCTCGCGTTCGTCCGCACCCGGTACGCGCTCGCGGGCTCCGACCTGGACCGCACGAAGAACCAGCAGAAGTTCCTCGCGGCCCTCGCCAACCAGGTGGCCACCCCGGGCACCGTCCTCAACCCGTTCAAGCTCTACCCGACCATGAGCGCGGGCCTGGACACCCTGATCGTCGACAAGGACATGGGCCTGTACGACCTGGGGTCGATGTTCTTCGCGATGAAGGGCGTCAACAGCGGTGACGGCAAGTCGATGAACATGCCCATCTCCGGTTCCACCGGCGGCAACCTCGTCTGGGACAAGGCGAAGGTGAAGACGCTGGTCAGCCAGTTGAAGAACGACGAGAAGGTCACCGTCTCGGGCAACTGAGCCGGCCGCACGGCGGTATCACCCGGGGGCACCCGCACAGGGTGCCCCCGGGTCGCGTCATGGCGACGGTCACATGGTGGCGCCCGCCATCGTGCGGCACATCTCGGCGCAGCGGCGACAGGACTCCGCGCAGCGCATCATCTGCGGATCGTCCGGCATGGCCATACACGCCTCGGCGCACATGTCGCACGCCTTGGCGCACATCGCGCACATCTCGGCCGACATGGGCGAGCGCCGCATCATCATGTCGGCGCACATGCGGGTCGTCTCCGAGCAGTCCATGAGCGCGCGCATGATCTGCATCTGGGCCTGGCCGCCCATCTGCATGCAGGAGCTCATGGTCTCCTCGCACATGCTGTGGCAGGCCATGCACGCCTCGACGCAGTCCTGCATCTCCTTGCTCATGGCGGTCATGGTTCCGGGCTGGGTCATGGCTCCTCCTGGGGGTGAGGGGGCCCGGCGGGCCCCGTGCGTGCCCTTCCGTCGTACGCCTCCCACGCGCCCCGCGCCATCGGGCGGACGGCTCCGTTCCGTACGTTTCGCACCAGAAACGCACATCCGCCTAGGAACAGCCCACCTCGTCCCCCCGCAGCACGCCCGACTCGCCCTGCTCCACCTGGGCCGCCCGCACCTTGCGGACCTGGTGGAAGTCCGTCCCCGTGATGACCTTCAGCGTGGGCCCGAGGCCCTTCACGGCCCGCAGTTCACTGCCCGGCAGGGCCGTCGCGAGCGACTTCGCGGAACGGTCCCAGCGGGGGTCGTAGGCGACGACCGTGCGCCGGGCCGAGGGGCCGTCCGCGCTGACCGGCTGCCGGGTCGTACGGAAGCCCGTGGCCGCCAGTGCCGCGTCCACCCGCCGGCCGAGTCCCGCCGTGCGGGTGCCGTTCTCGACCTGGACGTGGATCTGCTGCGGGGCCACGTCCACGCGGGCGGCTCCGCCGTCGCGCGGCCGGGCTCCCGCGGTGGCCAGGGGCTCGTCGTCGCGCAGGGCCCGGAAGAGGCGCCGCGCCTTCGCGGTGTCCCACTTCAGCGTCGAGCCGAGGCCCTTCACGACGTATCCCATCTCGCCGATGGGGACCGTCGTGAACTCGGAGGAGGAGGGGGAGAAGCTGCGCATCGCCCGGCCGAGGTCGAGGAGCTCGTCCGTGCCGAAGCCCCGGTCGGCCCGTACCGAGCCGAGCACCGCCCGCGTCACGTCCCGGAACCTCAGCGGGTTCAGCAGCACCCCGGAGGAGGTGGCCCGGTCCACCAGGGCCGCCAGGAAGCGCTGCTGCCGCTTCATCCTGCCCAGGTCGGAGGAGGCGTCCGTGTGCCGGGAACGGACGTACTGCAGGGCCTGGCCGCCCTTGAGCGTGTGCGTGCCCGGCGCCAGGTCCAGGCCCGTGTACGCGTCCTTCAGGGGCTCCGCCGTGCAGATCCGGACGCCGCCCAGCACGTCCACCGTCTTCATGAAGCTGGTGAAGTCGACCTCCAGGTAGTGGTCGATCTTCACGTGGGTCATGTTCTCGACCGTGCGGACGGTGAGCTGCGGCCCGCCCTCCGCGTACGCCGAGTTGATCTTGATCGGGTGGCCGCTGTGCTCCTTGCCGGTGACCTGGTCGGTGTGCGGCGGCGTCTCGGCGTAGGAGTCGCGCGGGAGACTGACGACGCTGGCCCGCTCACGGTCCTCCGAGATGTGCACGATCATGATCGTGTCGGTGCAGTGACAGGGGGCCCCGCCCAGGCGGTAGCGGCGGCGCTCCGTCTCCGTGATGTCGTCGCGGCCGTCGGTGCCGACCAGCAGGACGTTCATGCCGTGGCCGGCCCGCGGGCGGTTCTTCATGTCCTTGAAGGGGTCGACGCGGGCGATGTCCGCATCGAGGCCGGCGACCACCGAGTGACCGATCCCTGCGGCGGCGAGCAGCACCACCGAGAGCGTGGTCGTCGCCCGCATGGCCCAGCGGGGGCGTCCGCGCCGGGCGGAGGGACGGGGTGCGCGGCGCCGCGGGTGGGGTCGACGCGGGGGCCGGGGCGGTGTGGTGGGCATAACGGGGCACCTCCGGGCGGCGGCGGTGGGCGGGGGAAGCCGTTGGAACGGTAGGCCCATACGATCGGCCGACCGGTGCAGCGCACCCGGCGGGGCGGGCCGTGTCCCCCGTTCGCGGTAACGTGAGCCCCCTATGAACGCCAAGCCCGACGTGCAGCTCCCCGCAGTGTCCGTCATCATGCCCGTCCTCGACGAGGAGCGGCATCTGCGCGGAGCCGTCCAAGCGATCCTCGCGCAGGAGTACGCCGGCGAGATGGAGGTCGTGATCGCCATCGGTCCGTCCACGGACCGTACGGAAGAGATCGCGGCCCAGCTCGTCGCCGAGACAGCCTCCGGCAACAAGCGCGTGCACACGGTCCCCAATCCCTCAGGGCGTACGCCCGCCGCGCTGAACGCCGCGATCAAGGCATCACGCCATCCGATCGTCGTCCGCGTCGACGGGCACGGCATGCTCTCCCCGGACTACATCGCCACCGCCGTACGGCTCCTGGAGGAGACCGGCGCGCAGAACGTCGGCGGGATCATGCACGCCGAGGGCGAGAACGACTGGGAGCACGCGGTGGCCGCGGCCATGACCTCGAAGATCGGGGTCGGCAACGCCGCCTTCCACACGGGAGGGCAGGCCGGCCCCGCGGAGACCGTCTATCTCGGCGTCTTCCGGCGCGCCGCGCTGGAGCAACAGGGCGGCTACAACGAGGAGTTCATCCGCGCCCAGGACTGGGAGCTGAACTTCCGGATCAGGGAGGCCGGCGGTCTCATCTGGTTCTCGCCCGCGCTCAAGGTGTCGTACCGGCCGCGGCCCAGCGTCAAGGCGCTCGCCAAGCAGTACAAGGACTACGGCCGTTGGCGGCACGTCGTCGCCCGCTACCACGAGGGCTCCATCAACCTGCGCTACCTCGCCCCGCCCACCGCGGTGTGCGCGATAGCCGCCGGGATCGTCGTGGGCGCCGCGCTCACCCCGCTCGGCTTCGTGATCCCCGGCGGATATCTCGCGGCGATCGTCGCCGGTTCGCTGCCGGCCGGCAAGGGGCTGCCGGTGAAGGCGCGGCTCCAGATCCCCGTGGCCCTCGCCACCATGCACATGTCGTGGGGCTTCGGCTTCCTGACCAGCCCGAAGGCACTGGCCAGGAAGGTCATCGCCTCGCGGCGCCCCGCGGTGCTCAGCGACACGCACTGAGCACCACCGCACCGCTCCACCGCACCGCTCCACCGACGCAGGGGCGCGCTCACGAAGCACTTCCGGAGCGCGCCCTCAGGGCACCACAGGACCCGGGCTACCAGGTGTAGTTCGGGTCCACGTGCATGCACTGCGTGGTGTCCGAGGCGTTGATCGCCCCGGCCGTGTCGGGCGTCGTGTCGTCCTTCACCGGCGCCTTGTACGCCGTCCCCGAGCGCCAGTCCGCGCCCACGACGACCGTGATCCCGGAGACCTCGGTGGACTTCTTCACCTGACCCGTCGGGATGCCGAGGGCCTTGGCCACCGCCTCGGCGTCGCCCTCCAGATCGGCGCTCGGGTAGCGGACCACCGTGGCCGCCACGGCGGTGGCCGCCGACGGGTCCGCGACGGCCTCGGTGAAGCCCTTGCCCTTCAGCAGCTCCTTCACCGCCGTGGCCCGCCCGCGGACCGCCGCCAGCGTGCTCGTGGACGTCCCGTTGTGCACCTGCACCGCGATCTCGCCGGGCGCGGCGGCCGGGTCGGTGACCGTCGGAGCCGGGCTGGCGGTGGCCTTCTTGGCGTCCTTGCCGTCGAGGGCGATGTCCTCGCGCACCAGACGGAACAGCTGCTTGGCGTCGTCCGTGGGCACCACCCGGCTGCCCTGGTAGCGGTTCGGCATCGTCGTCATCGTGATGCGCTCGGTGGGCACCTTCTTCAGCTCGCCCGCCAGGTCGTACATCTTCGTGATGGTGTCGAGGCCGTCGTCGACGGTGATCGCCTTCGTGGCCGCCTCGGCGAGCTTGCGCAGCTTGTTGGGATTGGTCAGCTTGGCGTTGGCGCGCAGCTCACGGACCATCGAGTTCATGTACATGTGCTGGGCCTTGGCGCGGGCCAGGTCGGTGTCGTCCTCGAAGCCGTAGCGGGTGCGCAGCCACTGGAGGGCCTGCTTGCCCTTGACCGCGTGCGTGCCCTCCTCCAGCTTCAGACCGGATCCCTTGCCGGTGCTGGTGTGCGAGTAGACGTTGGCGTCCACGCAGACCGGGACGCCGCCGATCGCGTCCGCCATCGACACCACACCGGAGAAGTCGATCATCATGAAGTGGTCGATGTGGATGTCGGTGAGCTTCTCCCAGGTGGCCACCGTGCAGCCCGGACCGCCGCGACCGAGCGACACGTTCGTCATCTCGTCGGTCAGCGCCCCGTAGGTGGTCCCGTCGTCGGGGTCCGTGCACTTGGGGATGTCCAGCAGCGTGTCGCGCGGCATGCTCACCACCGACATGTTGCTGCGGTCCGCCGATATGTGCAGCAGCATCTGGACGTCCGCGAGCGGGGGTCCGTCGAAGGTGTCCTTGGCGCCGCCGAGCTTCTGGTTCTCCGCCGTGTCACGGGCGTCCGAACCGATCAGCAGGATGTTCAGCGCCGTCTGCCCGGCCGAGTTGGCCTCCGTCTCGGCCGCCCGGTCCTTCGCGTCGCCGATGTTCAGGTCGTCGCTCTTGATGTTCGCGTTGAGGTGTTCGTAGTAGAGGTATCCGGCCCCCGCGCCGCCGAGTATGACCAGCGCGAGCACCGTCGCCGACCAGCGCAACGCGCGTCGACGTCGGCGTCTGCGATCCGTGTTGCGGCCCGCGCCGCGCCCGTCACCGGCCCCGCCGTCCCCCTCGGACGCGGTCTCGTCCCGTTGTTCCCGCGCCGCCGGGGACACCGTGTCCTCGACCGCGGGAACCTCCCTCCGCACCCCACTGCTCCCCGCCAATTCCCCTGCCCCTCCCCGACGTGCGCCTGACACGGGCCCGTCCCGCGTCAAGTCAGACGCACGACGGGCCCGAAGGGTTACCTACTTGGCGCACTTGACCTTGTCCGCCGTGGACTTCTGGACCGTGTCCGGCACGGTGGTCGGAGCTGTGAGCGAGACGCCCGCGCCCTTGAAGTCCTTGCCCAGCGTCAGCGTCATCGTCGGCAGACCCTGGGAGTTCTCGACACTCTTGCCCGGCTTCAGAGCGGTACCGGGCAGCCCCATGATGGCGGCGAGCTTGCGTGCCTGGTCGGCCTGGTCGGGCGCGTACTCGAGCGTCGTCTTGCTCAGTGCCGCGGGCGCGTTGCCCGCGTTCTCGGACTTCGTCACGCCCTCATCATTCTGCAGCCAGTTAAGAGTTTCCTGTGCGCTGCCGGCCGGGGCGCCGCCGTTCATGACCTGCACCCGCACCGCGGAGGCGGCGGACTGCGTGCCCTTGAGGCGGGCCGCGGCGGCCGCGGCGGCCGCGTTCTTCGACGCCGCCGCCTGCTCCTTCACCTCGGTGAAGGAGACATCATCCTTGATCATCTGGAAGACGGTGGGCGCCGTCGAGGCGTTCACGACGACCGTGGCCGCCACCTTCTCGGCCGGGTTGTCGACCACCGGCACGGTGGTGAAGGTCAGGTTCTTCACGTTGAGCTTGCCCAGCTCCAGGCCCAGGTCCTTCAGCTTGTCGATGGTGTCCAGCTGGGAGTCGACGGTCAGCGCCTTGGTGCCCGCCTCCGCCAGCTTGATCATCTTGGTCGGGCTGGTGAGCGTGTCGTTCGACTTCAGCTTGCGCATCAGCGCGCTGAGGAACTGCTGCTGGAGCTCGATCCGGCTCAGGTCGCCGCCGAAGCCGACGGAGTGCCGGGTGCGCACGAAGGCCAGCGCCTGCTCGCCCTCGATGGTGTGGGTGCCCTTCGACAGCTTCAGATGCGAGTCCTCGTCGTCGATGTCCTTCGCCAGGCACACCTCGACGCCGCCGACCGCCGTGGTCAGCGTCTTGACCGCGTTGAAGTCGGCCACCATGAAATTGTCCGCCTGGATCCCGGTCAGCTCGGTGACCGTGCGCACGGTGCAGCTCGGCGTGCGGTTGTCCTGCCCGAGGCTGGTGTTGAAGCGGACGTTGTCCGAGCCCGGGATGACCTTGGTGGAGCCGTCCTCCTGCTTGGTCTCGCAGTCCGGGACGTCCACGATCAGGTCGCGCGGGATACTGAGGGCGGTCGCGTTCGTCCGGTCCTTGGAGACGTGCAGCAGGATCGTGGTGTCCGCGTGGCCCACGCTGCCGGAGTCGCCGTAGCCCTCGTTGCCCGAACCGGTGCGCTTGTCGGTGCCGATCACCAGCAGGTTGATGGCCTTGTCCTTGCTGAAGCCACCGGTGCTCGCGCCGTCGTCGGAGACGGACGTGATGTTGTCGTTGAGGTGCTCGAGATAGAGATAGGCCGCACCGGCCGTACCCACCAGGACGAAGGCCATGGTCCCGCCGGTCCACAGCAGGATCTTCTTCGCCTTCGACTTCTTCTTCACCGGCCGGCGGCCACGCCGGTTCGCCGCCGGTTCCTCCGGCGCTGCGCTGCGGCGACGGCGGGGCGCAGGCACCTCCGGGTCCGGCGTCTCCTCGGGCGACGACGACTCCCGGCCCTGCGCCGCCTTACGGCCGCGCGCCGGACCTCCACCGTCGCCGGTCCGACCGGTCCGAGCGGAGTCGGATCTGCGAGGCCCCGGCACCGCCGATTGCGGTGCGGAAGGAGTCAGTCGCAGTTCGTATTCGCCGGTGTTCGGATTGAGTACCCACTGGTCTGCGGGGTCGATGTTGTCCGCCCGCCCACGGCCTTGCGCGTCCACGGTTGTCCGAATCCTCCGTCGGGGCCACGCGGCGCCTTTCCCCCTCAAGGCGCTCGGGTCTCGGTCACTCGGTGCGCGACCCCAGGAAGACCTCGTGGCCGGGGGCACCGGATCGCTCACACTATCCGCCAGGTTCGGCGGCGAGCGACGGCCGTGACAAATTCCACGCCCCTACAAGTGGGCAATCCGCCCTATTTCTTTGAACTTGTGTTCGCCGCAAGAGGTCGGCTTGGCAAGCGCTTTACCCGCAGCCGTCCTCGGCCGCGGTGTTCCCGCGGAACGTGGGAGCGGGCGGAGTGGGCGAAACCGCCCCGGAAGCCGCAGGTCCCGGTGCTCGGAACGCGAACGGACCGTAGTCGCCCGACTCCGTGGGGGCGGGCTTCGTGGGAATTTCCTGAGAAACCGCCACCGGCTCGTCCGTTCGCAGCCGTTCGAAGAGTTTCTCCGCCTCCGGCTCCACCAGTTGGTCGCGATTGGCGTTGTAGACGTACGACTCCCGCGGAACAGTCAGGAATTGCACGTGTTCGGTGGGAATGTCCCGCAGGCCGCGCACGAGTTCGTACAGTCCGCGCAGACTCGCCAGATCCGGGTCGGTGGTGAGCGAGGACGTGGCCGCGTCCAGCAGCGGATACAGCTTCACGGGGTTCAGCAGGACGTCGTTGCTCTGCACCTTGTTGACGAGCGCCCCGAGGAACCGCTGCTGCCGGTCCATCCGGTCGGTGTCGCTGCCGTTCCCGAGGGACTTGCGGGCCCGCACGTACCCGAGGGCCTGCTCCCCGTCGAGCGTGACCCGCCCGGCGGGCAGTCGCAGCTTGGCCGCCTTGTCGTCGATCGGCTCCTTCAGGCACACCTCGACCCCGTCCACGGCGTCGACCATCTCCTTGAACCCGCTGAAGTCGACGACCACGTGGTGATCGATCCGCACGCCCGTCAGCTTCTCCACCGTCCGGATCGTGCAGGCCGAACCCCCGGTCTGGAAGGCGTAGTTGAACATCGCGAACATCGGCTCGGTCCGCTTCCCGTCCGGCCGCAGACAGCCGGGCACGTCCACCATCAGATCGCGCGGGAGGGAGACTGCGGTGGCGCTGCGCCGGCCGGCCGCCAGATGCAGCAGGATCGTCGTGTCCGACCGCTCGGTCCCGGAGTCCCGCCCGTACTTCCGGTTCCCGTCCCCCGACCGCGAATCGGACCCTATGAGCAGGATGTTCTGCGCGTCCTTCACCAGCGATGTCGGCCGCTCCCGCGCATACCGGGCGAGCTCCGCCGCGGCCGCGTCGTCGGGCGTGATGTTCCCGTCCAGCTTCGCGTAGACGACCCACCCCGCGACCCCGACCCCGAGGACGGCCACCCCCGCCGCGAGCGCCCCGTACCGCACCCACCGCCGCCGGCGCCGCCGTATGAGCCCCCACCCGTCGGCGGACGCCCCCGCCCCCGGCCCGAGAGGCCCACCGGAACCCGCCGCTTCCCTCACGTCCGATCCACCCCTCCCGCCTCCGGACCCGCTTCGGCCGTACGAGCGTGTAGAGCTGTCCCTACGACGATGCCGCGAAGAGGCCCGCGAGGGGCGACGGGGGTGGGCCGAACGGGTGAGGCGGACGGGGGCTGCCTCGTGGGCGGGGGTGGGTGACGCAGTCTGTCCGGCGCAGAGTGAACGGGGGTCGCCGTGTGGGCTGGGGTGCGGGAAAATCAGCCCGTCCGGCGTTTGAGGACGAGGCCCCTTCAGGGCCGAAGCGGGGGCCTGGGGCCGGCAGTCCCCGGCAACGCCGACGCCGACGCCGGGCACCGAACCTCCCGCGCGCCCGGAGGGCTACCGCGCGCCCGGAGGGCTACCGCGCGCCCGGAGGGCTACCGCGCGCCCGGAGGGCTACCGCGCGCCCGGAGGGCTACCGCCCGCCCGGAGGGCTACCGCGCGCCCGGAGGGCTACCGCGCGCCCGGAGGGCTACCGCCCGCCCGGAGGGCTACCGCCCGCCCGGAGGGCTACCGCCCGCCCGGAGGGCTACCGCCCGCCCGGAGGGCTACCGCCCGCCCGGAGGGCTACCGCCCGCCCGGAGGGCTACCGCGCGGTCGCCGTCACCCGCTCACTCTCCACCCGCCGAGCCACGGCCTCCTCGCCGGCCTCCGCCAGGTTCACGCACAGCACCACGGACCCCCCGCTCGCCAGCGGCGCGTACAGCCCGGCGCTCAGCCCCTCCCACGTGTCGTACGCCAGCCCCGACAGCAGCCGGGAACCGGGCCCCGTCAGCCCAAGCCCCGACGCCTCCGCCCGCGCCCGCTCCACGACCTCGGCCCCGGTGTACTCGGCCCCGGCCACGATCAGCGCGGGCTCCTCGGGGTCGACGGGGGCGTACGGCACGAAACGGTCCCCGAAGGTCGGGACGTTCACGGCGTAGTCGTCGTACCCCTCCGGCGGGCCCGGCACGAACCGCCGCCCGAGCGGCGCAAGCGACAGCGCGTACCGCTCGCCCCGGCACGCCAGCCCCGCCTCGAACGACCCGGGCCCGGCGACGACGAAGTCCGCCCGCGCGGGATCCCCGGCCACGTCCGCGACGACGCCCACCGACGAACACGCCAGCAACCACACCGCCGTCTGCCAGTGCGCGGGCAGCAGCAGCGCGACCCGGTCACCGGGCTCGGCGGACAGCCCGTCCTGGAGGAGGTTGGCGGTTTTGGCCACCCAGTTGGCGAAGGTGGCCACGGACAATTCGACCCGCTCGCCCGTGGCGTCGTCGTAGAAGGTCACCAAGGGGCGCGCGGGGTCCGCGGCCAGCGCGGAACGCAGCAGGTCGGCCGGGGTGCGATCGGTGGCAGTCACCCGCGCAAGCGTACGCGCCGCCCTGGGCGCCGTACCGGTCGCCGGTTCCTCCCGGAGCCACCGGTTCGGCCGAACGTACCCGATGGCCCGTCAATTCCCCGATGGACAGAAATGTATGGATATGTCCAGGATCGTTGGCATGCGCGGATTGCTTGCTACCTCGATCGGTGTCACCTGCGCGGCGGCACTCGCCCTCCCGCTGACGCCGCCCGCCAGCGCGGCGACGGCGCGACCGGCGTCGGCCGCGGATGCGGCGCCCAGCGGGACGGCCAGGGCCACGAGCCCCGACACCCCCGTCACCTCATCCCTCTCCGACCCATCCCTCTCCGACCCATCCCTCTCCGACCCATCCCTGACCGACCACCCGGCTCACTCGGCTCTTCCCGACCTCCCGGGCGGCACCCAGTCGCTGCCCCTCACCCCTCTCGCCCGCGACCGGACGCTCGGCGGAGCCGCCACCGACCAGGGCCTGCCCCGCCGGGACGTACGCCACTTCTCCCTTCTCGGCGTCGTCTGGGACGACCCGGCCGCCGAACTCCACGGCCGCGTCCAGGTCCGTACCCGTACGTCCGACACCGGCGCCTGGTCCGGCTGGCAGGACGTCGAGACCCACAACGCCGACCACGGCGCCGACCCCGGCACACCCGAGAGCGCCTCGGGCCGGGTCCGCGGCGCCACGGCCCCGCTGTGGGTCGGTGACTCCGACGGCGTCGAGATCCGGGTCCATCCGGACACCGAACGCCGTACGGAGGGGACGGCGAACTCAGTCCTGCTCCCCTCCGGCCTGCGCCTGGAACTCGTCGACCCGGGATCGGTGCCCCCCGAGCACGTCCCCGCGGGCCCCCCGCGCAGCCGGACACTGACCACCGGGTCCGGCCCGGCGGGCGCCCCGGAAGCACTGGACCCGCCCGACGCGGCGACCGAGAAGACCGCCGAGACCGCGACCGCGGCCGATGAGGCCGAGGGAGCCGAACCAGGCGAAGGGGCCGAGGCGGGCGAGGGAGCCGAACCAGGCGAAGGGGCCGACGGGGCCGAGCCCGCAGCCATGACCGCCATGACCACCGAGGCGACCGTGGCCTCCGCCGCCAACGCCCCCCTCGCCCCGCTCGGCGCCACGCGGATCCCCGCCCTGGACCGCCTGGGCACCGAACGCGAACTCCTCGCCCTGCGCGGGGCCGAGTTGACGCCGGCCCAGCGGGCGAAGCCGTACATCGGCCCGCGGCCGAGCATCGTCACGCGGCGCGGCTGGGGCGCCGACGAGAAGCTGCGGGAGAGCGGCTTCCGCTACACGACGAAGGTCAAGGCCGCCTTCGTGCACCACACCGCCTCGGGCAACAGCTACAAGTGCTCACAGGCCCCGTCGGTCATCCGTGGCATCTACCGCTACCACGTGAAGAGCATGGGCTGGCGCGACATCGGCTACAACTTCCTCGTCGACAAGTGCGGAAAGATCTACGAGGGCCGCGCCGGGGGAGTGGCGAAGCCGGTCCTCGGCGCCCACACCCTCGGTTTCAACACCAACAGCATGGGGATCGCCGTCCTCGGCACCTTCACCTCCGCCAAGCCGACCACCGCCACGGTCGACGCCGTCGCGCGCCTGACGGCATGGAAGCTCGGCCTCTTCGGGGCCGATCCGAAGGGGAAGACATACCTGAAGTCCGGGGGTGGCAATCTCTACGGAAAGGGAAAGAACGTACGACTGAATGTGATCTCGGGTCACCGGGACGGGTTCGCCACGGAATGCCCAGGAAGGCAGCTCTACGGCAAGCTCGGCTCGGCCCGCTCCACCGCGGCGCGCTTCCAGGGGCGCTGAGGCGGGCGATCCGGTTCGGGAGCCCCGGGGCCTGGGGAGGCCCCGGAGGCCGCACGCCCCCGGACGACCGGAGCGCACATCCAGATGGGGGCACATTCAGCCCGTCGGGGGGACAGTCTCCAGGGACTGGGACGGAACACCAACGGCCTGGAAGTCGCCACGCAACGGTCTGCATACACTGGCCGGTCGAATGACGGTTCGACCGGTCCCGGCAGGAAGCAGAGACGACGGTGACAGAAGCGATCCTCCTGGTCGGCGGCAAGGGCACCCGGCTGCGCCCACTCACGGTGCACACGCCCAAACCCATGGTCAGGGCGGCGGGGGTGCCGTTCCTCACGCATCAACTGGCGCGGGCGAGAGCGGCGGGTGTGGACCACATCGTCCTGGCGACGAGCTATCTGGCGGAGGTCTTCGAACCGTACTTCGGCGACGGCTCGGCACTGGGCCTGCACATCGAGTACGTGACGGAGGACGAACCCCTCGGCACGGGCGGCGCGATCCGCAACGTGGCGTCCCGGCTGCACTCCGGCCCCGACGACCCGGTCCTGATCTTCAACGGCGACATCCTCACCGGCCTGGACATCAGAAGGCTGGTGGCCACCCACGAGGCGACGGCGGCCGACGTCTCCCTGCACCTGACGAAGGTGACGGACCCGAGGGCCTACGGCCTGGTCCCCACCGACGGGACGGGCAGGGTCCTGGCGTTCCTGGAGAAGCCCCAGACCGCGGAGGAGATCGTCACCGACCAGATCAACGCGGGCGCGTACGTCTTCCGCCGCTCGGTCATCGACACGATTCCGCAGGGCCGCCCGGTCTCGGTGGAGCGCGAGACGTTCCCCGACCTCCTCTCGGCCGGAGCCCATCTGCAGGGCATGGTCGACTCGACGTACTGGCTGGACCTGGGCACCCCGGCGGCCTTCGTCCGGGGCTCGGCCGACCTGGTCCTCGGCCGGGCACCGTCGCCCGCCGTCCCCGGCCGCTGCGGCGACCGTCTGGTCCTCCCGACGGCCAGGGTCGCCCCCGACGCGAAGCTGACGGGTGGCACGGTGGTGGGCGAGGGCGCCTTCGTGGCGCAGGGCGCGAGGGTCTCCGGCTCGACGATCCTCCCCGGCGCCGTGATCGAACCGGGCGCCGTCATCACCGACTCCCTCATCGGCACCCGGGCCCGCGTGGGCGAACGCTCCGTGCTCACGGGCACGGTCATCGGCGACGGCGCGATCGTCGGCCCCGACAACGAACTGCGCGACGGCGCGCGGGTGTGGTGCGACGCGAGAATCCCGGCGGGCGCGGTCCGCTTCTCGTCGGACCGGTAACGCGCGGGGCTCGGACTTTCGGTCCGTCCGTCCGGCGGGCGAGGACGAGGCCGTTCAGGCCGAAACGGTGGCCCGAGGGGCAGCGCCCCTGGTGACAAGGGGACGGGTAGGGGCGGCGGAGGCGGAAGTCCGCTCCGCCCAGCCCTCGCACGCAGCACGACGCCCCCTCACAACTTCCCGATGTCCCCCCGGGGCATCTTCGGCGCCCGCCGAGGCGGCACCCGCCCACTCAACAGGATCAACCGAGCCGCCCGGTGCCGCTGCCCCGCATACGGTTCCAGCAACTCCAGCATCACGCGGTCATCGGCTTCCCGATTCCCCGCCAACGCCCACCCCACGATCCCCGGCAGATGCAGGTCCCCCACGGTCACCGCATCCGCCGCCCCATGACTGCGCTGCACGGTCTCCGCGGACGTCCACGGCCCGATCCCGGGCACGACCTCCAGCCGGGCCTGGGCCTCCGCCGGAGCCATCCGCACCGCCTCCTCCATCCGCGCGGCGACCCGGACGGCCCGCAGGATCGTCGACGCCCGCTTGTTGTCGACGCCCGCCCGATGCCACTCCCAGGACGGGATCAGCGCCCACGTCCGGGGCGCCGGCATCACCCAGAGCCGCCCGTCCGCCGCGGGCCCCGGCGCCGGCTCCCCGAACTTGCGCACCAGCAGGCGCCACGCCCGATACGCCTCGTCGGTGGTGACCTTCTGCTCCAGCACGGAGGGGATCAACGACTCCAGCACCAGTCCGGTCCGCGTCAGCCTGAGGCCCGGCCGCCGATGCCGGGCCGTCGCCACCACGCGGTGCCGGGGTACGAACGCCTCCGGCGCGTCCGACGCCCCGAGCAGCTCCGGCAGCCGGTCCAACAGCCAGTCGGCGCCCGGCCCCCACGCCTCCCCGCGCACCGTGCCGCCGGCCGCGGCGACGCGCAGCGTCCCCGGCCCGGCGGGGGTGAGGCTGGCCCGCCACACCGACCCGTCCGGCGTCGCGCGGAACGTCGGATCGCCCGGTCCGCGCCGGAGGGGCCCGAGGACCAGCCCGAGATCGATCGGCCCCTCCGGCACCCAGTTGCGCACCCGCCCGGCCGCCGAGGCCTGCCGCGGCACCCCGGAGGGCACGCCGACATGCCCACCGCGCACGGTCGTACGGGTGGGCCGGGGAGAGAACCGTCCTGACACGAAGAATCCCGGAGAGAGGAGGAGAGACGCTACGAGAGTAGGCGCACCCACCCCACATCGCCGCGGGGCGCAGTTCACCGCCGAGCGCAGTTCACCGTCGGGCGAACGTCACCGTCCGGCGGATGTCACCGTCCGGCGCACACACTGCCCGGCGCAGATCACCGCGCACCCCACCCCACCGAGCCGCGCACCGCACCGAGCCGCGCACCCCACCCCACCGAGCCGCGCACCGCACCGAGCCGCGCACCCCACCCCACCGAGCCGCGCACCGCACCGAGCCGCGCACCCCACCCCACCGAGCCGCGCACCCCACCGAGCCGCGCACCCCACCCCACCGAGCCGCACACCTCACCGCACCTCGACGAAGTCCCCCACCTCCCGCTCGCCACGGGCCCGGGGCTCCTCAGCCGCGTGTCCGACCGCCACCGCCCCCATCGGGTCCCAGTTCTCCGGCAGCTCCAGCACCTCCCGCACCACGTCCCGGCAGAACATCGTCGACGACACCCACGCGGATCCCAGCCGCTCCCCGGCCAGCGCGACCAGGAAGTTCTGTACGCCGGCCCCGGTCGCGACCACGAACATCTCCCGCTCGGCCGCGTCCCGCCGCGCGTCGCCGTAGGTGTGCGACCCGTCCATCACCAGACACGGCACCACCAGATAGGGCGCGTTGCGCAGGACATCGCCCCGCCGCACCCGCTTGGCGATGGACTCCTCGGGCTTACCGTCCCGCCGCAGATCCGCGATCCACGCGTCCCGCATGGCGTCCAGCAGCCGGACCCTCGACTCCGCCGACTCCAGCAGCACGAACCGCCACGGCGTCGTGTGATGCGGCGCCGGCGCCGTGACCGCCGCCGCCACCGCCCGTCGTACCGCCCCGGGATCGACCGGCTCGTCGGTGAAGGACCGCACCGTCCGCCGCTGGGTGACCGCCAGCCGCACCGCCTCGGACGTCCCGAGCCGGAACATGTCGTCGCGCGCACTGCGCACCATGACCCGCGCCCCGGCGAGCCCACCCTCGTCGGCGCCTTCGCTTCCGCGGGCCTGTGCGCTCCCGGTGTTCCCGGTGTGCTCGGTATTTTCGGTGTTCTCGGCCACGACGACGTGTCCCAGCCCCCGCACCACGGCCACGGGCAGCCCGGCGGCCTTCCCCTTGACGAGATCCCCGGCGCCGGCCAGCTCGTCCGCCGTGGCGACGACCGTCGCGCTCAGCGGATTGCCGTGCGCGTCGGCGCCCCCGCGCAGGTCGTCCAGCACCCGCACCCCGGCGGCGCCGATCGCCACGTCGGTGAGCCCGGCGCGCCAGGGCCGTCCGAAGGTGTCGGTGACGACGACCCCCACCTCCACACCGAGCGCGTCCCGCAGCCCGGCCCGGATCGTCCGCGCCGACGCGTCCGGGTCCTCGGGCAGCAACAGCACAGTCCCCGCAGGGGTGTTGGAGGCATCGACACCGGCGGCGGCCATGATCAGCCCCTGCCGGTTCTCGACGATCCGCAGCGCCCCGCGCCGGGCCACGACCCGTACGGTCTCGGCGTCGATCGCGGCCTCCCGGTCGTCCGCCCGGACGATCCGCCCCTCCGCCTTGGACACGATCTTCGAGGTGACGAGCAGGACGTCACCGTCGGCCAGGCCGGGCTCGGCGGCCGCGATCAGCTTCGCGAGGTCGTCCCCGGGCCGCACCTCGGGCAGCCCGTCCACGGCCCAGACCCGGTAACCGGTGTCGAAGGAACCGCTCATGCCCCGCGCACCTCCTCGGCCAGTGCCAGCGCCTCCCGGGCCATCCGTGCGGTCGCGTCGAGGTCGCTCATCATCAGCGGGACGGCCCGGCAGCGGATGCCGGCCGCCTCCACCCGCTCCACGGAGCCCGCGTCCACGGTGTCGACGAGCCAGCCGTCCAGGAGACCCGAGCCGTAGTGCTCGGCCACCGCCGCGGCCGTCGACTCCACGCCGACGGCCGCGAGCACCTTGTCGGCCATGCCGCGCACGGGCGCGTCCCCGACGATGGGGGACAGACCCACCACCGGCACCCCGGCCTCGGCGATCGCCTCGCGGATGCCCGGCACGGCGAGGATCGTGCCGACCGAGACGACCGGGTTGGACGGCGGGAAGAGGATCACGTCCGCCGCCGCGATGGACTCCAGCACCCCCGGCGCCGGCTTCGCCTGCTCGGCGCCGACCGGCACGACCGCCTCCGCCGGCACCGACGCCCGCAGCCGCACCCAGTACTCCTGGAAGTGCACTGCCTTGCGCTCGCCGTCCGCCTCGACCGCGACATGGGTCTCCACCCGGTCGTCGGTCATCGGGATGAGCCGGACGCCCGGCTGCCACCGGTCGCAGAGCGCCTCGGTCACCGCGCTGAGCGGGTACCCGGCGCCGATCATCTGCGTCCGCACGATGTGCGTGGCGAAGTCCCGGTCGCCCAGCCCGAACCACCCGGGCCCGGCGCCGTACGCGGCGAGCTCCTCCTTCAGGTGGAAGGTCTCGTCGGCCCGCCCCCAGCCCTGCTCCTCGTTGATGCCGCCGCCGAGCGTGTACATCACCGTGTCGAGGTCGGGGCAGACCTTCAGCCCGAAGAGGTGGATGTCGTCGCCGGTGTTGCCGATGACCGTGATGTCCGCGTCCGGCACGGCCTGCTTCAGACCGCGCAGGAACCGGGCACCGCCGATGCCGCCTGCCAGAACCACAATGCGCATGAGGGCAAGTCTCGCAGGCGGCCACGACAGCCCGTCGGCCGGTTGTGGACAACCACCCGCCTGTGGATATCCGGTCCACCCGCACGTGCCGACCGCCGACGGCGTCCGCTCACGAGCGGATCACGATCTGACGGTGTCCACGGGTCCGTATGGGGTGGGCGCCGCGCAGGCGACGGGGGTCCCCTCGGCCGAGCGGAGCCGGGTGTGCATGGGCATGTCCGTCAGTCCGGGGAAGTAGACGTGCAGGCTCACCGCGGGCTCCAGCGCGTCGTTGACGACCTCGTGCGCGTACCCCGGCGCGAACACCCTCTGGACACCCGACGCCAGCACCCGCTTGCCGCGCTCCGTGCGCTCGGTCAGCTCGCCGTCCAGGACGGTGAGCACACCGGAGGAGCCGCCGTGGTCGTGCAGCCCGCTGCCCTGGCCGGGCACCCAGGACAACAGCCACACCTCGTAACCGGGACCGGTGCGCAGCCGGTGGTACCAGCGGGTCGTCGCGTCGTAGCGGACCAGGTGCTCCCACCGGCCACGGTCCGCGGCGATCGAACGGGCCAGGCCGACGAACTCGGCGACGGTGGCCGGGTGCTCGCGCGGTGCCTGGAGGAGGTGCGGGACTTCGAGGATGTCGCCCGCGATCTGGAGGTCGCTGTCGCTGTTCATGGGGTGCGGTGGTTCCTCGGCGGAAGAGGCGGAAGAGTGGGGGGCCTGCTGGGTGTCGCGTACCGTCCGCCCGGATCACGGGTGGAGCAGGAGCGCCCTGGTGTGGGCCGATGGGAGACAGCAGCCGAGTCGCGGTGGACTCAGGAGGAGCAGCCGGAGCGCGTTGGGCTCAACAGCTGGAACGACGACAACAGCTACAGCGAGCGCGGGCAGCACCGTGGGACCCGGCGGAGCCGGTCGAGGTGAGTGCCAAGTTCGCGAGCATGCCCATAAGGACAGCGGTTCACACCTTCACTGTCAACTCGACGCCCGGTATGTGGGACAGGGTTCACCTCATCCGGTCCATCTGAGAGGTGAAAGGTTTGTGCACGCGTCCTTCGGGACACATGGCGCACAAGCCGGGCGCGCAAGCCTCGTGGCGATCCCGTGATCCGACTGTGATCAGGTTCGCTTCCGCGCGCGTGCCGCAACGGGATCGCATCTTTGGGCGTCCTTCCCCGTACAAGCGCTGTGCGGGGCCGGTGGCCCTCCCGGGGCTTCATCTGCTTGTCAAGGTTTATGGCGATTTGAACACTTACTGCATGGCCTTGGTTCCGCAGAGTGAATAAGGGGCCCAATAGCAGATCTCGGCTTGACTCGCCCGGAGCAGCACACTTGTAATTTCACTCGTGTCGTTCAGCCGATATCGGTAACGGCCAGGTCACGGGGACGCGAAAGACAGAGCGAGGGGCGCACATGACCGAGCTGGTGCAGCAACTGCTGGTCGACGTCGACGACGCGGACGAGGAACTCGGCTGGCAGGAGCGCGCGCTGTGCGCCCAGACCGATCCCGAGTCCTTCTTCCCCGAGAAGGGCGGCTCCACCCGCGAGGCGAAGAAGGTCTGCCTCGCCTGTGAGGTCCGCTCCGAATGCCTTGAGTACGCCCTCGCCAACGACGAGCGCTTCGGTATCTGGGGCGGTCTGTCGGAGCGGGAGCGCCGCCGGCTGAAGAAGGCGGCGGTCTGAGAACCGTCCGGTTCGACGGCACAAGGGCGTCGCGGCATCGCGGTACGCGGAGACAGCGCAGACAAGGGTCCGAACGGCCCGTCGCACGTGGGTTGTCCACAGGCGGCGGGCCGTCGTCCTGCCCAGCCGATAGTGTGGGCGCTCGTCCGAGACGCCCGGCCGCACCACACGGCGCAGGCGTCCACCGCAGTCCACCGAACCGGGGCCCGTACCTCGATGTCCGTGCACAGCCACACGGCAGCCCATCAAGACCGCGCTGCCACACCTGAGTTCCCGCGTCATGTAGTGACCGCGGTGATCGTCGCCCACGACGGCGCCCGCTGGCTGCCCGACGCGCTCGCCGGTCTGCTCGGCCAGGAGCGCCCCGTCCAGTCCGTCATGGCCGCCGACACCGGCAGCTCGGACGACTCCGCGCGCCTGGTCACCGAGGCCCTCGGCGACGACCGCGTCCTGCACCTCGCCCGGCGCACCGGGTTCGGCCAGGCGGTGGAGGAGGCCAACCGGACGGCTCCGGTCCTCACCCCCGAGGAACTGCCGTACCTGAAGCGCCCCAGCGGCTGGGACCCCGTCACACGCACCTGGCGCGACGACACCTACGACCTGCCGGAGCTCCCGCACGGAGAGCCCGTCCAGTGGCTGTGGCTGCTGCACGACGACTGCGCCCCGGAACCGGACGCCCTCGCCGAACTCCTGCGCGTGGTCGACAACGAACTCGAACTGGGCCGGGACGACGTAGCGGTCGTCGGCCCCAAGCTCCGCGGCTGGTACGACCGCCGCCAGCTCCTCGAGGTCGGCGTCACCATCGCCCGCTCCGGCCGCCGCTGGACCGGCCTGGACCGCCGCGAACAGGACCAGGGCCAGCACGACCACGTCCGGTCCGTGCTGTCCGTGTCCACCGCCGGCATGCTGATCCGCCGCGACGTCTTCGAACAGCTCGGCGGCTTCGACCGCCGCCTGCCCCTGATGCGCGACGACGTCGACCTGTGCTGGCGCGCGCAGGCCGCCGGCCACCGCGTCCTCATCGCCCCCGAGGCCGTCGTGCGGCACGCCGAGGCAGCCTCCCGCGAGCGCCGCACCGTCGACTGCGCGGGCCGCACCAGCGCCTCCCCGCACAAGGTCGACAAGGCCGGCGCCGTCTACACCCTCCTCGTCAACAGCCGCACCGCCCTGCTGCCCTGGATCCTGGTCCGCCTGGTCCTCGGCACCCTGCTACGGACCGTCGCCTACCTCGTCGGCAAGGTCCCCGGACAGGCCGTGGACGAGATCCGCGGTCTGCTGGGCACCCTGCTGCGGCCCGAGCGGATCATCGCCGGGCGGCGCAGGCGCGGAAAGCCGGCGGTCGACAAGGACGAACTGCGCCCCCTGTTCCCGCCACCCGGCGCGACCGTGCGGGCCACCGTCGAACAGGTCGCCGGCGACTTCTTCGGCTCCTCCGACCCCGATGCCGTGTCCGGCGCGGGCCGGCACGGCGGCGCCGTCGAGTCCGGACCCGGCGGCGACGACGCCGACTTCCTGGAGATCGAGCAGTTCGCCCGGCTCAAGCGCATCGCGCGCAAGCCCGGCCCGGTGCTCTTCCTGGTCCTCCTGCTCGTCTCCCTGGTCGCCTGCCGCAACCTCCTCGGCGGCGGCGCGCTCGCGGGCGGCGCCCTGCTGCCCGCCCCGGCCGACGCCTCCGAACTGTGGTCGCGCTACCTGGACGCCTGGCATCCGATCGGCGCGGGCGGCACCCCGTCCGCCCCGCCCTATCTCGCGATCATCGCGACGCTTGCCACCCTGTTGTTCGGCTCGACCGGACTCGCCCTCACCGTGCTGCTCGTCTGCTCGGTTCCGCTGGCCGGCCTCGCCGCCTACTTCGCCTCCCGGCCGCTCGTCGAGTCACGCCTCCTGCGCGCCTGGGCGGCCGTCGTCTACGCCTTCCTGCCCGCCGCCACCGGCGCCCTGGCCGGCGGCCGGGTCGGCACCGCGGTCCTGGCCGTCCTGCTGCCGCTCATCGCCCGCGCGGGCGTCGCCGCGAGCGGCCTGACGCACGCATCGGGCGCCCGCGGCAGCTGGCGCGCCACCTGGGCGTACGCGCTGCTGCTGACGATCACCACCGCCTTCACGCCGATCGTCTGGCCCCTCGCGCTCGTCCTCGGCATCGCGGTCCTGGCCGTCCGCCGCCGCGAGATCACCGCCTACGGCCTGCGCTTCCTGGCCCAGCTGGGCACCCCCCTGCTGATCCTCGCGCCCTGGTCGCTGTCCCTGCTGCCGTTCGGCTTCTTCACCCAGGCCGGCCTCGACTACGGCGCGTCGACCGCCACCGCGCTCGACCTGCTCGGCGCCAGCCCCGGCGGCCCCGGCACCGTCGACGGCCTGATGCTCATCGGCATCGTGCTGGCCGCGCTGGCCGCGCTGCTGCGCTCCGAGCGTCACTTCGGCGTCTGGGCGGCCTGGGCGGTCGCCCTGGTGGGCCTCGTCTTCGCGATCCTGTCCAACAGCTCCACCTGGGCCGGGCCCGCCACCCTCGTCTACGGCATCGCCCTCCTCGCCGCCGCCGTCATCGGCGCCGACGGAGCACGCACGCGTGTCGCCGAGCAGAGCTTCGGCTGGCGCCAGCCGGTGGCCGCCCTCATCGCCTTCGCCTCGGCCGCCGGCCCGCTGCTCGTCGCCGCCGGCTGGATGATCGGCGGCGCCGACGGCCCCCTGGAGCGCCGCGATCCCGTACAGGTGCCCGCGTTCGTCGCCGAGGAGGCCGGAAACCGCGACCAGGCCCGCACCCTCGTCCTCGACAGCGACTCCGCCGCCCACGTCGCCTACATGCTGGTCCGCGGCTCCGGCGCCCGCCTCGGCGACGCCGAACTCGCCGCGGCCGACGGCGAGAACAAGCAGCTCGACAAGGTCGTCGCCAATCTCGTCGCCGGCTCCGGCGCCGACCAGGCCGACCAGCTCGGCAACTTCGCCGTGGGCTACGTCCTCGTCCACAAGGGCGCGCCCCGCGACGTCACCCGCGTCCTGGACGCCACCCCCGGCCTGAAGCGGCTCAGCCAGCAGGGCGGCAGCGCCCTGTGGCGGGTCGACCAGGAGGTCTCCCGCGCGGCCGTCGTCGCCGACTCCGGCAAGGGCACCGCGACCCCGGTCGCCGCGGGCCCCGTCGACATCCACACCACCGTCCCCGACGGCTCCGGCAGCCGCGTCCTGCGCCTGGCCGACACCGCCGCCGAAGGCTGGACGGCCACCCTCGACGGCAAGCCCCTCACCCCCACCACCGTCGACGGCTGGGCCCAGGGCTTCGAACTCCCCGCCACCGGCGGGAAGCTGGACGTCACCTACGACGACCCCTTCACCCACACCGCCTGGCTGTGGGCGCAGGGCTTCCTCGCTCTCGTCCTCGTCGTCCTCGCCCTTCCCGGCCGCCGCCGCGACGTCGACGACGACCTTCCCGAGGAGGAGCCGATCCCGGCCCAGGCGGTCGACGGCGAGGGCCGCCGCGCCCGCCGCCTGCGCGCCCAGGCCGAGGCCGAGGCCGAAGCCGAAGAGCCCGGCCACCACGAGGAATTCCCGTCACCGCCGCAGGGGGAGACCCCGGTCGCGGTCCCCCCGCAGCAGTCGTACGACATGGGAGTCGCCCCGGACGGCCAGGGCGGGGACTGGGGCGGGGACCGGGCGAGCTACGCGAACGCCGAGTACGGCGGTTACGCGGGCGAGCAGTACCAGGGCACCCAGCAGTACCCGGCGGGCGGCTACGACCAGCAGGCCTACGACCCCTACCAGCCCGGCCAGTACGACCCGTACGCCTACGACGGCCAGGCCCAGCAGGCGCCGTACGAGCAGACCTACCCGCAGCAGCAGGGCTACGACCCGTCGGCCTACGACCAGAGCGGCTACGACCCCGCCTACGACCCGGACCGGCACCCCCACGGCACCGGCAGCGAGCGCCCCGACGGGAGCCAGCAGTGAACCGCACCACCCTGTCCCTGATCGCCGGCACGGCCGCGCTCGCCGCGGTCACCGGGTTCGCCACGCTCAACCAGCCGGACGCGTCCACCGCCGACACCGCGCAGGCGGCCGCCGAACTGCCCGTGGAGCGCACGAGCCTGCTCTGCCCCTCGCCCAGCACGTCCGACCTCGCCGACACGTCGTACACGTCCTTCACGCCCGTCACCAAGGGCACGGACGGCGACGGCACGGCCGAACTCGTGGCGGCCACCGCCGAGTCGGCGGCCGCGACGACCGACAAGACGACCGACAAGACGACCGACAAGGCCAGCGACAAGGCCAGCGACAAGAAGAAGGCGGCGAAGCCCGTCGTCGCGCCCAAGGCGCCCGGCACCCCGGCCGTCGGCGAGACCTCCGGCGGCGAGGCGCCCGCGCTGGTGGGCACCGCCGAGGGGAAGTTCGCGCCCGGCTGGACCGTCCAGGAGACCACCGAGGTCACCGCAGGCAGCGGCCGCGGCCTCCAGGGCGTCACCTGCACCGCGCCGGACACGGAGTTCTGGTTCCCGGGCGTAAGCACCGTCGCCGACCGCACGGACTACGTCCACCTCACCAATCCGGACGACTCCGCCGCCGTCGCCGACATCGAGCTCTACGGCAAGGACGGCGCCCTCCAGACCACGGTGGGGGAGGGCATCACGATCCCGGCGCACTCCAGCGAGCCGATCCTGCTGTCCACGCTCACCGGCGAGAAGCAGGAGGACCTCACCGTCCACGTCAACGTCCGCAGCGGCCGCGTGGGGGCCGCCGTCCAGGCCCTGGACGAGAAGCTCGGCGGGGACTGGCTGGCCGCCTCCACCGACCCGGCGGGCACCCAGGTCGTCCCGGGCATCCCCAAGGACGCCACGGCCGTCCGCCTCATCGCCTACGCGCCGGGTGACGCGGACGCCGACCTGAAGGTCCAACTCGCCTCCCCCTCGGGCCTGATCACCCCCGCCGGACACGAGACGCTGCACGTCAAGGCGGGCATGACGGCCTCGGTCGACCTGGGTGACGTCACGCGCGGGGAAGCGGGCTCGCTGGTCCTGACCCCGACGGACCAGTCGGTGCCCGTCGTCGCGGCCGTCCGGGTCCTGCGCGGCAAGGGCGACCGGCAGGAGTCGGCGTTCATCACCGCCACCGCCCCGGTCGGCACGCGCGCGTCCGCCGTCGGCAACAGCGCCAAGGGCGCCACCCTCTCCCTGACCGCCCCCAAGGGCACCGCCAAGGTCAAGGTCACCGCGTCCGCAGGCAGCGGCGGCGGCACGGCCGCCTCCCAGACGTACACGGTCAAGGCCGGCACCACCCAGGAGGTCGAACTCCCGGTACCGGCAGGCCTGAAGGGCACCTACGCGCTGACCGTGGAACCCCTCACGGACACCCCGGTCTACGCCTCCCGCACCCTGACGGCCACCACGGAGGGCGTCCCGGGCTTCACGATCCAGACCCTGCCGGACGACCGCGGCACGGTGGACGTCCCGGAGGCCGAGCAAGATCCGTCGATCCTCAACTGACGACGGTCGGCCGGATCACACGAGATGTTCGGCCACCGCATCGATCTCGGCCGGGGTCATGTGCGACCAGGTCGGCAGCCACATCGCCGTCCTGGAAACCTCGGAGGCGTGCACGCAGGGCCGGGGCGCGTACGGGCGGTACAGGTCGAGGTCACTCAGAGCCGGCCAGACGGCGCGGGCGTCGACCCCGGCTTGTCGCGCCCGCCGCACTACGGCGTCCCGTTCGCGAGTGGTGGCGCAGTACAGCCAGCAGGACGGTGAGGCCCACGGTTCCTTCGGGCGCGGAGAGAAGCCTCGCCCCGCGAGACGGACGTCGTAGAGGCGCGCGGCTTCCAGACGGCCGGCCACCAGTTCTTCCCAGCGCTCCGTCTGGGCGGTGCCGACGGCCGCGCTCAGGTTGGTCATCCTTCCGTTCCGGCCGGCCACGGTGTGGTGGTAGGGCTGGTCCGTCTCCATGCCGTGATGCGCAAGAAGCCGGACCCTGGCGGCCAGTTCCGCGTCATCCGTGAGGACGGCCCCACCCTCCCCTGAGGTGATGGCCTTGTTCACATGGAAACTGAAGATCGACGCGACACCGAAACCGCCGGCCTGACCCTTGGCAGTCCTCGCTCCATGGGCCTGCGCCGCGTCTTCGACGATCGGCACCTCCAGCTCGGCGAGCCGTTCATAGTCACAGGGATGCCCCATCAGATCGACCGCTATGACAGCCTTTGTGCGCCGTGTGCGCAGCGCGCGGGCGGCGCTGGGGTCGATGGTCCAGTTCGCGGCGTCGATGTCGCACAGCACCGGAACGGCACCCACGGTCAGTACCGCGGCCGCCGGCGCGGCGAAGGTCAGCGCGGGGAGGATGACCTCGTCGTCGGGGCCGACACCCAACGCCGACAACACGATCTCCAGAGCTGTGGTGCCACTGGAGACGGCCGTCGCGTACGCCCTGCCGATTCGTTGTTCCAGAGCCCGTTCCAATGCACCGACGTACGGGCCGGTTCCGGAGATCCAGCCCGACGCCATCGCGTCCTGTACGTTCCGGGACTCCTGGCTGCCCAGGGTCGGCCGGGACAACGGGAACCTCATCCACACCTCGCAGGCTGTCGTCGCAGTTCATGCGCTTCAGTTCAGCGTCGCGTCACCTGAGGAGGTGACCGGCAGTTCTCGCCTCACGGACTCGTGCGCGCGGGCTTCGGCGAGAACGTCGCCGAGGCTGGTCGCGAGGGGGATGACGGCCCGCCACCCCGTTTGTGCCTGTGTCTTCCCCGGATCCCCGATCAGGTTCCGTGCGTCCGCCCCGCGCACCAGCGCGGGATCCTGGCGGTAATCCAGTGAACCGTCGACGAGGGAGATCATCGTCTCGACCAGAGTGCGGACCGAGACGCCGCGACCGGTGCAGAGGTTGTAGACCTCGCCGGGCCGTCCGTCCGTCATGAGCAGCCGCAGCCCGCCCACCGCGTCCCGCACATCCAGGAAGTCCCTGCGTGCCTCGAGGTTCCCGACTGTGATCCGGGTCTGCCCGGTTCGGGCCGCTGAGACGACACGGCGGGAGAGCGAGGGGACCAGATACCCCCCACCTTGGGAGGGACCTATGACGTTGAAGGGCCGCACGATGACAACCGGCAGGTTGTACGCGGCGAGGTAGTGGCGGGCCGCCGACTCGACCGCCAGCTTGCTCGCCGCATACGGCGAGATCGGGGCGGGCGTCCTGCTCTCCTCGATGGGCACGTCGAAGCAGGTGCCGTCGAACACACTGGCACTGCTCATGACGATGATCTTCGCGGTGGGGAACACGGAGCGGACGGTTCTCAGGAGCGAGAGAGTGCCCTGCGCGTTCGTGCGCCACGTGTGGGCGGGGTCCTGCCATGACAGCCCGACACTGGCCTGGGCCGCCAGGTGATAGATGTGATCGGGGCGGGCCCTGTCCAGCACTCGTGCCAGGCGCGCCGTGTCACCGATGTCGCAGTACGGGAGGTCGACCTCCGTCACGTCCTCGCCCATGGAGCGGAGGAAGGCGCAGAGCTGGGAGCCGATGAATCCCGATGCCCCGGTGACGACGACCCTCATCGGTAGCTACTCGGAAAGAACATGCCCCTCCAGCCCGTGCCCGTCGAGTGGGGCTGGAATCATAGGACGTCGACACGGTGATCGGTCAACAGGGCGTTGACATCAGGAGGGTGACGGAATGTCAGTCGTCGCGTCAGTCCACCCGGGTAGAGATATCTTCGACGCGGGCCCGGGACGGGGCCACTGCCCGTCTGCCGCAGATGCCGGAGGAGACAGAAGTGGACCACCAGTTCGCCGTCCTCACTGACCTCAGCGACGTTCCTGAGCCCCCGGCACCTGAGCGGCTGCGCATCAGTGGCTGTTCGGTCGTCGTGCACTTCGCCCACCGCCTCCGGGAGGGCGTCGACTTCTCACACGTGTCCTCGTCCGGCGGGCTGCCGGAGATCGACGACGACCGCTCGTACCAGACCAAAGTGCGGCCCGGTTCCGGTCTCGTGTACTCCGCACTGTTCGACTCCGGCCCACTGCCCGCCGCGCTTGCTCGCGTAGTGGGAAGCAACCACGCCGCCGGACTGCGGCAGGCCGCGGTCTCCCTCGGCGGAGAGTATGTGCTGACCGCCCTGCCCCTTCTGCTGTCCGTCCCCGGTCCGATCACCCGCGAGACCGCAGCGATCGAGCTGACCACTCCGCTGACCACCGACACGCTTCTGCGCTTCGTCTCCTTGCTCGGTGCTCCGGAGATCTCCCGCACCCTCGCCGAGCAATGCGCCCGAGCACTGGCACGAACCGTCGGCATCGCGCCCGGGGACATCGAGAAGACCTGGGCCGTGGAGGGATCCGTCGCCGTCCAGGTATGGAACCTCGACGGCACACAGAACCGCGCGACCACGAGCCTCTACGCGGGTGTGGACGAGTCCGCCAGATACGCCTGGGAGATAGCGGCCCTTCTCTCCTACGCGACGGACCATCTTGTGGAGGACGGCCTGTGGTTGCGGCGCAGCCCGCAGAGCGTCTTCGGCCATGTGGGCACCGGCATGGCGTTCTTCGACGATCACATGGTGTTCGTCAACTCGGACTGCTGCCTGGAGATGGCGCATCTGCCCGCCTGGCTGCGAGGCAGGTCTCAATTCCGCCTGTCGGAATACGGATTCGATTCCTCGTCCATCTTTGTGTGGACGGTGGGCATCCTGCGCAGGATCGTCTACGACGATCTGGGCTCGCGCTACCGGGCGGCGCTCGCGGCGCTTGCCATGCTGAACGAGATATCCCCGGCGGAGCAGTCGCAGCTGACGCGCCGGAGGGTCCAGCACGCGGCGCTACTAGACCGCTGCGTCGGCTTCCGGGAGAAGCTCATCGAGGGCAGGAACCGGAGCCTGGACGAATGGGCGGTGAGGGAGCGTCCTGCCGCAGAGGTGATGGCCACCCTCAACCGGGACATGGAGAAATGCGAAACCGTCTCGCTGAGCCTTCTCAGGGTTCGCGAAGACCAGGAGAAGAATCGGCGGGACTCCTTGATCGCCGTCATGGGAGTCGTTTTGGCCGTCGTGCAGATTCCCGATTTCGTGGACCAGGTCGCCGGCTGGCTGGACGGCCGCCGATGGGCGCTGTTGGGCATCTCGGCCTTGCTGATCGTCGTGCCGCTCGCGGTGCTCCTGCGCGTGCGGCGCCGCAGGTCACGGTGATGTCGGTCACGACCGCTGCCGCGCCGGAGGCTCTCCTTGGAGCCCCGGGGACAACTGGAGAGAGAAGATGAACGAGATTTTGCGCAACGCGATCAAGGCGGTCGATGACCGGATCACCGAGGTCTCCGTCACCTGGCTAGACACGTCCGGATCGCACGATGGCGCGGACGGCGACGCGGCGGGGGGCGCGAACCCGGACGAGGACGCCACTCTGGTCGCCGCGATGGCCTCCGCCGCCCTCGCGGCCGCGCAGGCCCGTACGGGCTTCACGGACGGCATGACGTTGAACGACCGCAAGGTCGCCGTCGACGGCGCGGCCACCGAGGCAGCGGAGAAGATCCTGCGCCAAGCCCCCTTCGGAATCCGTGTCGCCGCGGGAGAAGGGGAACGCGACGACAGCCCGGGAGCCCACAGCGGACAGTGGCTCGGCCTGCCGGAGAGCGAGGCCTCCTGTGTCGTCGACGGCGTCTTCGACTACGTCGACGGGACGGAACTGGCTGCGACGGCTCAGCCGGGCGCCTTGACTCTGGGCGGCTTCGGCATCGGCGTCCGACCGGTCCCCGACCTCCAGGCGTACGCCGTTCTGGCCCCGGTCGAGGTGCTCCATGACCTCGACATGATGCCCAGGCCGGAGGACGGCGTCGTTCCTCTGCTGGAACGCATCGCCGCGTCCGTGGGGAAGCTCCCGGCCGACTTGACCGTGTCCACACACTCGATCGCCTCCAACCCGATGCACCACACACTGATCGACCTCATGCGGGGCCGGGTGCGCGCGGTGCTCGTCCCGGAGAGCGTCACCGTGGAGCCGCCGTATCTCCTGTCGCTCGTCGGCCTGAGCGAGCCCCGGATCGACAGCATGATCGGGGCCATCGGCCTGTCGGAACTCGCGTTCGCCGCTGGTCTGGTGGACCTTGTGGCACCCGAGCTCGGCTTTGCGTTTCGGCTGGCCTCCGTGTCGGGACCACGAGCCGAGCCGGACCTGGCGCGCCTTGACGCGCTGTTCAAATTTTCCGAGGATGAGGAGGCTGCGCTGAGTTTCAGTGGCTGGGACAAGGATCGCCAATACACGAGCGGGGAGCTGGTCCGGCCGGGAACCAGCAGGGCCGCGGCCCTGTTCGCTGTGACGGACAACCCTGCTCTCGGTATTCGTGGACCGGAACCAGAGGGGGAGGGCGTGGCTCACGTGGAGGGGTTCCTGGTCAAGCCATCGGCGAGGGTCGGCAGAATCAGGCTTGGCTACCGCAGATGAACCTGTCCCGGCCGACGAGCTGGATGAAGCAAAGGATGGCGCATTGGTACTGTCGAATCGCATAGTGGTGTTCGATCTGGATGACACTCTCGCCCTCTCCAAGGCGAAGATCACCCCTCGGATGTCCCAGTGCCTGCTGCGCCTTCTTTCCCAAAAGAACGTCTGCATCATCTCGGGTGGCCGGTATGAGCAGTTCCAGACTCAGGTTCTGGAGGAACTGCCGCTCACTCCGGAACTCGCCGAACGCCTCCACCTCATGCCGACCTGCGGTACGCGTTACCTGAGATGGGATGCGAGCGGTTGGCGGGACGTGTACTGCGAGAACCTTGCCGACGAGGAGAAGGCCCTCATCATCAGTGTCCTGACCGAGGGCGCGAAGTCCCTGGGGCTGTGGGCCGAGAACACGTGGGGCGAAGTGATCGAAGATCGCGGAAGCCAGGTCACGTTCTCCGCCCTGGGACAGCAGGCTCCCCACCACGCGAAGGTCGCCTGGGACCCCGACGGCTCCCGCCGCAGGGCTCTGTGGGCGTACGCGGCGGCGCGACTTCCCGACCTGGAGGTCCGCAGCGGCGGCTCGACCTCCATCGATGTCACGAAGAAGGGCATCGACAAGGCCTACGGCATGCAGCGGCTGCTGGAGTACCTCGACCTGCGCGTGGAGGACGTGCTCTTCATCGGCGACCGACTCGACGAGGGCGGCAACGACTACCCGGTCCGGCAGATGGGTGTGCCGTGCGTGGCCGTCACCGGGTGGGAGCAGACCGCCGACTACGTCGAGGCCCTCCTGGCGCCGGAGGGGGCCCCGGCAGCACCCCCGCTGCTGGCCCCGCTGGACCTGAGATGAACAGGCCCTGTCACTCGTGAGCCCGTCGGCGGACCGCGACAGGCACTGGCAGACGCTGTCCAGGACCACGGTCTACGAGGCGTACGGCAGGTCTGTGGTGGAGGTCAGATACCGCATGCCGTCTGGCAAGATCGATACCTTCAGCGTCCGCGAGGACCTGCCGAGCGTCGCCGTGCTCGCTCTTACCGCGGCGGGCGAGGTTCTCGTCACCCGGCAGTTCCGGCCCGGCCCCGGGCAGCTCGTGTACGAGCTGCCCGGGGGCTATGTGGGCGAGGGGGAGACCCCGCTGGCCGCCGCGGAGCGTGAGCTGCTCGAGGAGACGGGATACGGCGGAGACCTCGAGGTGGTGGGAAAGTGCTTCGGCGACTCGTACAGCTCATCCACGAAATTCTGCGTGATCGGCCGACAGTGCAGCCCTCGGCAGCCGCCTCAGCCCGACGACACGGAGTTCATCGAGGTGCTGAAGGTTTCGCCGGGCGAACTGCGCCGGCTGCTTCGCTCCGGTGATGTCACCGACGTGGACCTTGCCTACCTGGGACTGGACGCCCTCGGTCTGCTGTGACGCCACGGCCGCGAGCCGTCACTCCTCGCCGTAGCGGGGGTCGACGTTCTCCGGCGACAGGCCCAGCAGCTCTGCGACCTGCTCGACGAGCACGTCGTGCACCAGCAGCGCACGCTCCTCACGGTTCTTGCTGCGGATCTCCACCGGACGCCGGTAGACGACGATGCGGGGCGGAAGGCCCTTGGTCGCCGCCACGAGCCTGCCCAGCGGCACGCCGTCCTCCGGCACAGGTCCGCCCGCCACGGCCGCATCCAGATGATCGGGTACCTCTTGCACGACGAATTGCACGTCCGCCAGTTGCGGCCAGCGTCGCTCCAGACGCTCGGCGGCGTCGCGGACGAGGTCGTCGAAGGCGTCCGCCCGGCTCAGCGACAGGGGCACCTGGGGCGGCGCGATGGGGCCGCGCATGCCGCGGCCGTGGCGATCGCGGCGGCGCTGGCGCTGCGTGGGCTGGGGCGGCGGCGTAGGGGTGTCCATCCCTCAGAGCGTATCCGTCGAGGCGCCCGGCCATGTGGTGCCGTCCGGCAATGCGTGGCGGCTGTCCGCCCGCTCATCGACCGTCCGTGCACACTCCGTGATCGTCCATAAAAGCCCGCCTTCTATGTTTCAACGGTCTATATTTCGCAATGTGATCGCTTTTTTCCCTTATTCGTCCGGCTCTGCTCTCGGCGGGATAGAAGCCATTTTCGGCCTACCGTAGTTCGGGCCTCGGACACGGAAATGTGATCATCCCGGCGAACCGGGCGACACGACGGACTGACGTCGTGATGCGTCGTCGCGGCCCGCTCAAGAGTGCGGTACGGTCCAACGTCGTGAGTCCTGTCCGTCGTTGTTCGCGCACCGCGTGTGGCCGTCCTGCCGTCGCGACACTGACGTACGTCTACGCGGACTCCACCGCCGTCCTCGGCCCTCTGGCCACCTACGCCGAACCTCACTGCTACGACCTGTGTGCCGAGCACTCCGAGCGCCTGACCGCCCCGCGCGGTTGGGAGGTCGTCAGACTGGCAAACGACGTCGGCCCCGCTCGCCCCACCGGCGACGACCTCGAAGCCCTGGCCAACGCTGTCCGGGAGGCTGCCCGCCCCCAGCAGCGCGGGGAGGAGCGGGAGGTCAAATCCCGGGAAATCCCCCGGCGCGGCCATCTGCGCGTCCTGCGCTCGCCCGAGCCGTAGACCACTGCGGCACCGGCTTCACCGGCCGATCACGTGGAGGCCCGCGACTGGTTCGGCAATGCCCCGCGCGAGTTATTTTGCCGCCCGGCTATAGGCTGATCAGAGCCGCCGAATCTCCGCGTCTGACCTGCGAAGGACACACCACGATGCCGCTCGTCGAATCCAGCCTGCTGGACATCCTCGCCTGCCCCGCCTGTCACTCCCCCCTGGAGGAGCAGGACACGGAGCTGATCTGCACGGGCCAGGACTGCGGCCTGGCCTACCCCGTCCGGGACGGCATCCCCGTCCTCCTCGTCGACGAGGCCCGCCGCCCCGCGTAACAGCGCTCCGCGCGACCGCACACCGCGCCGCGCGACCGCACACCGCGCCGCCCCCGGGCCGGCTGCCGCCCCCGCCCGAGCACCCCGGCGCCCGGCCGCGCCCGGCGCCGAGCACCACGCCTGCCGGGCGACGCCCCGCCACATCCCACCCGGCCCGCACACCGACGACGCCCCAGGCGATCGGAGACTGCCGACATGCTCGACGACTCGCTGCTCGACACGCCGGAGGCCCTGGACGAGGCCGATCACCGGGCCCTCCTGCGCGGCGCGGCCGAAGCCGGCGCCCGCGTCCGCACCGCCGCCCGGTACGCGGCCGAGGCCGGCGTCCACGACCTCCAGCCGGACGGCCGCCCCCGCGCGATCCTCATCGCGGGCCCCGGCGCGGCGGCCACCTGCGTCGCCGACCTCCTCGGCACGCTCGCAGGCGCCGCCTGCCCCGTCATCCGCCTGACACCCACCGGCGTAGCCCCCGCCGCAGGCGCCCTGCGCTGGGAACTCCCCGGCTGGGCGGGCTCCGTGGACCTTCTCCTCATCGCCACCCCCGACGGCAGCGAGCCCGGCCTCTCCCTCCTCGCCGAACAGGCCTACCGCCGCGGCTGCACGGTCGCCGCCGTGGCCCCCGCCGACTCCCCGCTCACCGAAGCGGCCGGCGCCGCCCACGGACTGTTCGTGCCGCTCGCGACCGCACCGTACGAACAGGACGAGGGAGTACCGGACGCGGCCTCCGCCCCCGGAATCCTCTGGGCCCTCCTCACTCCCCTCCTCGCCCTCCTCGACCGCGTCGCCCTGCTCTCCGCCCCGCCCGAGGAACTCGAACGGGTCGCCGACCGGCTCGACCAGGTCGCCGAACGCTGCGGCCCCGCCGTCGCGACCTACAGCAACCCGGCGAAGACCCTGGCCGGCGAACTCGCCGACTCCCTCCCGGTGATCTGGACCGAAGGCACCTCGGCCGGCCCCGCGGGCCGCCGCTTCGCCGCCGCCCTCGCCGAACTCGCCGGCCGCCCCGCCCTGGTGGCCGAACTCCCCCAAGCCCTCGCCGAGCACAACGCGATCCTGGCCGGCCCCCTCGCCGCCGGCGCCGACCCGGACGACTTCTTCCGCGACCGCGTCGAGGAAGCGCCCGCGCTGCACGCACGCGTGGTGCTGCTGCGCGACCGTCCGATCGGCGGCCTCACCGCCGCCTCGGCCGCCCGCGAACTGGCCCTCAGCCACGACACGCCGATCAGCGAACTCGAGCCCGAAGCAGGCGACGAACTCGTCACCCTCGCCGAACTGATCGCCACCACGGATTTCGCCGCCGTCTACCTGGCCCTCGCCTCAGGAGCCTGACCCGACCCCGACCGTCACCCGAGAGTCACCGGACACAGACGGCGGACACCAGCCGACGGCAGACGGCAGAAGACGCGCGACGGACGGCAGAAGACCGACAGACCGAGAGACCGGCAGACCGGCAGGCAGAGAGAACCGCATGGACCGCCTCGACAACACCATCCGCCCCTACGCCTGGGGTTCCCCCACCGCGATCCCGCACCTGCTCGGCACCGAGCCGACCGGCGAACCGCAGGCCGAGATGTGGATGGGCGCCCACCCGGGCGCACCCTCACGCACCGACCGAGGCACCCTCGTCGAGATCATCGAGGCTGATCCGCACCAGGAACTCGGCGCGGCGACGGTCACCAAGTTCGGCCCCCGCCTCCCGTTCCTCCTCAAGATCCTCGCCGCCGGCGCCCCCCTCTCCCTCCAGGTCCACCCCGACCTGCAACAGGCCCAGAAGGGATACGAGGACGAGGAACGCCGAGGCATTCCCGTCGACGCACCGCACCGCAACTACAAGGACGCCAACCACAAGCCCGAACTCATCTGTGCCCTCACCGAGTTCGACGGCCTGTGCGGTTTCCGCGCCCCCGCACACGCGGCCGACCTGCTGGACGGCCTCGGCGTCGACTCCCTCAAGCCGTACGTCGACCTCCTGCACGCCCAGCCGGAGGAAGCCGCCCTGCGCGAGGTCCTCACCGCGATCCTCAGCGCCGACCGCGAGGAGATGGCCCACACCGTCGCCCAGGCAGCGGCCGCCTGCGACCGCCTCGGCGGCGACTACGCCCCCTACGCCGGCATCGCCCACCACTACCCCGGCGACCCCGGCGTCATCGCCGCGATGCTGCTGAACCACGTGCGACTCCAGCCCGGCGAGGCCCTGTTCCTCGGCGCCGGCATCCCGCACGCCTACCTCGACGGCCTCGGCGTCGAGATCATGGCCAACTCCGACAACGTCCTGCGCTGCGGCCTCACCCCCAAGCACGTCGACGTCCCCGAACTCCTGCGCATCGTCCGCTTCGAGCCCGCCGACCCCGGCGTCCTGCGCCCCGAAGCCGCCCCGGACGGCGAAGAGGTCTACGACACCCCCATCGACGAGTTCCGCCTGTCGCGCTACGTCCTCTCGCCGGGCGCCACCGCCCACGACCTCACCCTCCCCACCCCGCAGATCCTGCTCTGCACCGCGGGCACCGTCCGAGCGGGCGAGCACGCGCTGACACCCGGCACGTCTGTCTTCGTCCCCGCTGGGCACAAGGCCGAAGTGGCGGGGGCGGGTACGGTCTTCCGGGCCACGGTCGTCGTATGACTCCTGTCGTGACGACCTGACGCACCGCTGCCGAACAGGGCTGCAAGAATGGCCCCCCGGCAAAGGAGGGGCAAAGCCGAAGTCGGCCCCGCCCTGCACGGCGTACGCACGTAGGCGAAGGGACAACGCGAAAACATGAGCGCGTCAGGCGGCAGCAAGGCGATCGTGGCGGCACTGGGGGCCAACCTCGCGATCGCGGCATCGAAGTTCGTGGCGTTCGCGTTCAGCGGCTCGTCGTCGATGCTCGCCGAAGGCGTGCACTCGCTCGCCGACTCCGGCAACCAGGCCCTGCTCCTCGTAGGCGGCAAGAAGGCCCAGCGCGAGGCCACCCCGCAACACCCCTTCGGCTACGGCCGCGAGCGCTACATCTACGCCTTCCTCGTCTCCATCGTCCTCTTCTCGGTCGGCGGCATGTTCGCCATCTACGAGGGCTACGAGAAGATCAAGCACCCGCACCAGATCGAGCACTGGTACTGGCCCGTCGGAGTCCTCGTCTTCGCGATCATCGCCGAGGGCTTCTCGTTCCGCACGGCCATCAAGGAGTCCAACCCCCTGCGGGGCGAACACACCTGGACGGAGTTCGTCCGCCGCGCCAAGGCCCCCGAACTCCCGGTCGTCCTCCTGGAGGACCTCGGCGCCCTCGTCGGCCTGATCCTCGCGCTCGGCGGCGTCGGCCTCGCGCTGCTCACCGACGACGGCGTCTGGGACGGCATCGGCACGCTCTGCATCGGTGTCCTCCTGGTCCTCATCGCGCTCGTCCTGGCCGCCGAGACCAAGTCCCTCCTGCTCGGCGAGGCCGCGACCGCCGAAGACCTCCGGAAGATCGAGGCGGCGGTCGTCGACGGTGACACCGTCACCCGCGTCATCCACATGCGCACCCTCCACCTCGGCCCCGAGGAACTCCTGGTCGCCGCCAAGATCGCCGTCCAGCACGACGACACCGCCGCCCAGATCGCCACCGCCATCAACGCCGCCGAGGCCCGCATCCGCACCGCGGTCCCCATCGCCCGCGTCATCTACCTCGAGCCCGACGTCTACAGCGAGGCCGAGGCCGCCAAGGGATCCGACCGCGAGGCGACCCCGGGCGGCCCCTCCCAGCACCCGGCCGAGCACTGACCCGCACCACCCCGACAGGGCCCGCCCACACCAGGCGGGCCCTGTCGCCGTTCCACCCCCCATCTCCTTCGGCCCGGTCCATCTCCGATCGTGATCGGCTCGATCTGATCGGAGGTGGACTGGGGCCGCCCCGCCACTCCGGTGTAGCTTGGAACGGAAGCCAGACGTCGCTGCTGATGGCGGTCGGGCGGTCCCAGTGCGGACCGTCCGAGGGAGAGAGGGCCTCCGACGGACTGCGCTGCGCGCACCTGGGCATGCCCATGCCCTTCATCGGGCACCCCTGTGTCCGCCGCCGCGCAGACCAGCCGTACCCACTCTCTCGACCAAAACCCCGAGGAGCAGCTCACCATGACGACTGTCGACAACCGACAGGACTTCAAGGTCGCCGATCTCTCCCTGGCCGCCTTCGGCCGCAAGGAGATCACCCTCGCCGAGCACGAGATGCCCGGCCTGATGGCGATCCGCAAGGAATTCGCCGCCACCCAGCCGCTGGCCGGCGCCCGGATCACGGGCTCGCTGCACATGACGGTGCAGACCGCCGTGCTGATCGAGACCCTGGTCGCCCTGGGCGCCGAGGTCCGCTGGGTGTCCTGCAACATCTTCTCCACGCAGGACCACGCGGCCGCCGCGATCGCGGTGGGCCCGCACGGCACGCCCGACGACCCGCAGGGCGTCCCGGTCTTCGCCTGGAAGGGCGAGACGCTGGAGGAGTACTGGTGGTGCACGGAGCAGGCCCTGACCTGGCCGGGCAGCCCGACGGGCGGCCCGAACATGATCCTGGACGACGGCGGTGACGCCACGCTCCTGGTCCACAAGGGCGTCGAGTACGAGAAGGCCGGCAAGGTTCCGCCGGCCGAGACGGCCGAGAACGACGAGCACCGGGTCGTCCTCGAGCTGCTGAACCGCACGATCACCGAGGGCTCGCGGAAGTGGACGCAGCTCGCCTCGGAGATCCGCGGTGTGACCGAGGAGACCACGACGGGTGTCCACCGCCTGTACGAGATGCACCGCGACGGCAGCCTGCTGTTCCCGGCGATCAACGTCAACGACGCGGTCACCAAGTCGAAGTTCGACAACAAGTACGGCTGCCGGCACTCCCTGATCGACGGCATCAACCGCGCCACCGACGTCCTGATCGGCGGCAAGACCGCGGTCGTCTTCGGCTACGGCGACGTCGGCAAGGGCTGCGCGGAGTCGCTGCGCGGCCAGGGCGCCCGGGTCATCGTCACCGAGATCGACCCGATCTGCGCGCTGCAGGCGGCGATGGACGGCTACCAGGTGACCACCCTCGACGAGGTCGTCGAGACGGCGGACATCTTCGTCACCACGACCGGCAACAAGGACATCATCATGGCCGCGGACATGGCCCGGATGAAGCACCAGGCGATCGTCGGGAACATCGGCCACTTCGACAACGAGATCGACATGGCCGGCCTGGCGAAGATCGAGGGCATCGTCAAGGACGAGGTCAAGCCGCAGGTCCACACCTGGACCTTCCCCGACGGCAAGGTCCTCATCGTGCTGTCGGAGGGCCGCCTGCTCAACCTGGGCAACGCCACCGGCCACCCGTCCTTCGTGATGTCCAACTCCTTCGCCGACCAGACCCTGGCCCAGATCGAGCTGTTCACCAAGCCCGACGAGTACCCGGTCGACGTCTACGTGCTGCCCAAGCACCTCGACGAGAAGGTCGCCCGCCTCCACCTGGACGCACTCGGCGTCAAACTCACCACCCTGCGCCCCGAACAGGCCTCGTACATCGGTGTCGACATCGAGGGCCCCTACAAGTCGGACCACTACCGCTACTGAGCCCGCAGCTCCACCCGCTGAAAGCGCGTCCGTGCACTGACGCGCTTCTCGGCACCAGGTAGGTCAGCAGGTCCTCCGAGGCAGGCCCCCGCACCCCCGTGCCGGGGGCCTGCCCCTTCGGCCCACGGCCGGACCGGCCGTCAGCCTGCCTGGCCGACCCGTCGAGACGGACCCGACCGGCCCGTCACACCCCAGGACCCCGATGCCCCGCGGCCGATATTCGCTCCACGATCCGCACGATCACACCCCCCTCGCACACGAGCACTTCCAATGCGCCCCCGGCCCCTCCGGCTGGCGCTACGTCTCCCGACTGACCACTGCCACCGGCGACCACACCGGCTCCGTCGACCTCACCCTCGACGATCTCGGCCGCCCGCTCCGCCTCGAACTCCACGCGAGCAGCTGGCAGGTCCGCGGTGCGGCCCTCGACGGCGTCACCTGGGTCCGCACCGACCCCACGGGCACTCAGGCCACGGAAGGCAATGTCCCCGCCCACGCCTTCACCGGCACATCCCCCGCATTCCTCGTCGCCACCACGCGGCTCCTACGCCTCACCCCCTCCTCCTCGGCAACCCGAGTACGCCTCGTGGCCTTCACCGATCCGGTCCTCGCCCCGCGCACCGTGGACCAGTCCTGGGCCTTGCTCAGAAGAGAAACACACGCCACTGACAACGGCCCTCTGACCGTGGACGAATACCAGGTCACAGCTTTGGACACCGGGGAGCAGCACGCGGTGCACATCGCCGGTGACGTCGTCCTCGCGGCCCCCGGCATCGAACTGGAAGACCTCGAAACACCCCCGTCGACCTTCGACTGAAGCCACCCCCCCCGGCCGGCGCCACCCCGGCCGGCGCTACGCCGGCGGCGCGAACCCCGTGGCCGGGCCCTGCGACGGTTCGTCAGGCAACTTCTCCACAGGCGGCCCCCCGAGCCGTCCCTCACCTGCCGACGGGACCCCAGGAGCCGCAGCAGACGACTGTCCCGCCGCAGGCCCGTACGCCACAGACGGCCCGTACGGCGGCGCGTAAGGCACCGGCGGCGTCGGTGGCGCGTACGGCGTCGGTGGCCCGTATGGAGCGGGCGGCCCATATGCCGGCGGGCCGTATGGCGTCGGGCCGTATGGCGTCGGCGGCCCGTAGGCCCCGGGCGCACCGCCCATACCTCCGGCCTCACCCCGCCCCGCGGGCCACCCCGCCACCGGACCGATTCCGAAGGCCCGCCGTGCCTCCCGGACCTGCCGCTCCTGCGTCATCGCCGCCAGATACGCCGCCCCCGGCACCCCATGCGGTATCGGCGTCCCCGTACGCGCGGCGAGATCTCCGGCCAGCCGCTCCGCCATGGCCCAGCCGACCTGCGGATCCAGCTGGTTCATCCGCCCCAGGTACTGGCGAACCGCCAGCCACAAGCCGTCCGGTACCGACGAAAGATCAACCGCCTGGAACCGACCCGCCAGCCAAGGCGGGGGCGGCGGCACGAAGCCGGAGCGCGCCACGGGCACCCGCTCCCGCACCACCAGTGTCCCGGCGAAGACATCCCCGAGCCGCCGCCCCCGCGCCGACACGAGCGAGGCGATACAGGCGACCACCCCGATCGTCAGCAGAATCTCCACCACCCCGAGCGCACCCCGCACCAACGCGTGCCGGAACCGGATCGGCCCACCGTCGTCCCGCACCACCCGCAGCCCGCACGCCATCTTCCCGAGCGACCGCCCGTGGCTGAGCGTCTCCACCGCGATCGGCCCGCCCACCAGTACCAGCAGAAACGCCGCGATCGACAGCGCGATCTGAGCCGCCTCGTCCAGGGATGCCGTCGCCGCCACCAGACCGATGCTCACGACGACGTAGACCACGAAGGCCACGGTCAGGTCCAGCAGCGTGGCCAGCGCTCGGCTGGGCAGCCTGGCGGGCCGCAGCTCCAACGCCACGGCCTCACCCGTCACCAGCTCACTCACGCCCGTCGTCCCTTCCGTGGCCCGCCCCGAGAACGGCCAGTCTGCCAAGCTGAGGGCACATCGCGCCGCAGTACGACAAGCTGACATCCATCACCGGCCGCCGACGAACAGCCGAGGAGCAGGCACACCGATGGACCTCGACGTCTTCGTCTCCGCCCACCGAGCCGAATGGGACCGCCTCGACGCCCTCCTGCGCCGCCAGCGCAGCCTGACCGGCGCCGAGACCGACGAACTCGTCACCCTCTACCAGCGCACCGCCACCCACCTGTCCCTGATCCAGTCCAGCGCGCCCGATCCACAGCTCACCGGTCGGCTCACCCAGCTCGTGGCACGCGCGCGTAGCGCGGTGACAGGAACCCGTCGCGCCTCTTGGCGCGACGTGACGCGCTTCCTGACACAGGGCTTTCCCGCCGCGGTGTACAGGTCACGCCACTGGTGGGTGCCCACGGCGCTCGTCTCCACCGCCGTCGCCGCCCTCCTGGGCTGGTGGATCGGCACCCACCCCGAAGTCCAGTCCTCCATAGCGGCCCCCGACGAACTGCGCGAGCTCACCCGACCCGGCGGCCTGTACGAGACGTACTACTCGAGCCACCAGGCCGCGGCGTTCGCCGCCCAGGTCTGGACGAACAACGCCCAGGCCGCAGCGATGTGCCTGGTCCTGGGTGTCTTCCTGGGCCTTCCGGTCCTCTGGATCCTCTTCCAGAACATGCTCAACCTCGGTATAGGGGCCGGCCTCATGTCCTCGGCGGGCCGGCTCGACACCTTTCTCGGCCTCGTCCTCCCGCACGGCCTGCTCGAACTGACCGCGGTCTTCGTCGCGGCCGGCACCGGGCTCCGCCTGGGCTGGACAGTGATCGACCCGGGCCCACGCACCCGGCGCACCGCCCTCGCAGAAGAGGGCCGAGCCGCGGTCGGCATGGCGATCGGCCTCGCGCTGGTCCTCTTCGTCTCCGGCGCCATCGAAGGCTTCGTCACCCCGTCGGGCCTACCGACATGGGCCCGCATCACCATCGGCATCACAGCCGAGCTGGCCTTCCTCGCATACGTCTACGTTCTGGGCGGCAGAGCCGTCCGTGCCGGGGAGACGGGCGACCTCGAGTCTGCCGAGCGCAGCGCCGAGGTGCCGACGGCCGCCTGATGTGCGGAGGGCCCCGCTGGCCTGCTAGTCTCCTCTTCGCCCCACAAAAACCGTTGACACGGAGCGCGTGGGGAGGTAGATTCGAACAGTTGCCTGGAACTGGACAGAGTCCGGTCGGTAGCGGTTAGTATCTGTCAGCCTCGTGAATCGATGATTCCACCGAGGCACTCCCGATAAATCGGAAAACGAATGGCCGGTCAGACCGGCCAGGAACTTCTGATAAAGTCGGAACCGCCGGAAAGGAATCCGCGAAACAAAAGCGGGAACCTGGAAAGCACCGAGGGAATCGGGTCGAGAAAAGATCTGATAGAGTCGGAAACGCAAGACCGAAGGGAAGCGCCCGGAGGAAAGCCTGAGAGAGTCTCTCGGGTGAGTACAAAGGAAGCGTCCGTTCCTTGAGAACTCAACAGC
>NZ_JASTTJ010000028.1:0-110755 GCF_032248645.1 Streptomyces zaehneri | reverse complement strand
GCCACCTGGAGGCGGCAGATGCGGCTCCAGCAGTAACCACTCGCGATTCGTCAGATCCCCCCGACCCATGACCCAACCAACGAGCGACCAGTCAAAAAGTCACATGATCCGCCGGACAGAACCTAGGCGCTCAGGGCGTGTCCGGCCATGCCCGTCGGATCGGCGCGCGGCGTCCGGTGCGGTGCGTCGCGAGGCGGCGGACGCCCGCGTACCGGATGTACTCGGGTGATCCGCCACCGCGGCGAGGGGCCGTGCCAGGCGTCGCGCGCCCGGCGGGAAGGGTCGGACGCGTGTCAGGGGACGTGCGGTGCGCCCCCGGTGGCGCTCCAGTGGTACAGCGTCATGGCCACACTGGTCGCGAGGTTGTAGCTGGAGACCTGGGGGCGCATCGGCAGGGCGAGAAGGTGGTCGGCACGCGCACGCAGTTCGGCGGAGAGCCCGCTGCGCTCCGAGCCGAAGGCCAGGAGGGCGTCGTCCGGCAGCTTGACGCCTCGCAGGTCGTCACCCTCCGGGTCGAGGGCGAACACCGGGCCGGCCGGCAGCTCGGCGACGGTCAGCCGCTCCACGGCGGTCGCGAAGTGCAGCCCCGCCCCGCCGCGCACCACGGTCGGGTGCCAGGGGTCGAGGGTTCCGGTGGTGACCACCCCGGTGGCCCCGAAACCGGCGGCCAGCCGGATCACCGCGCCCGCGTTGCCGAGGTTGCGCGGGTTGTCCAGGACCACGATGGGAGTGGCGCGCGGCGCGCGCCCCAGCCGCTCCAGGCCGGTCTCGCGGGAGGGCCGTACGGCCAGGGCGGCGACGGCGGTGGGATGCGGGCGCTGCACCAGGGAGGTGTACGTCGCCTCGGGGACCTCCGTCAGCAGCGTGTCCAGCGCGTCGCGCACGTCCGGGGCGAGCTCCTCGGCAAGAGCGAGCGTCGCCCGCCGGTCCGCGGTGACCGCCACCGGGACCTCGGCTCCGAAGCGCACGGCGTGCTTGAGGGCGTGGAAGCCGTCGAGCAGCACGGAGGCGTCGGCGAGCCGCCGCCACCGGCCGAGCGGATCGGAGCCGGCGGTCACGGGGTCGGTCATGCCGTGAACCCTACGCGCGCGTGCTCGGGGTTCTCCCGTTCCTGCGGCCCCGGTGACTCCGGCGCAGGCGTACCACCGAAGTCGGGGAACAGCCGTCCACGCGCGCGTGACGCCCATCCGCCCACCCGGTGCAGGAAGGTCGTCGGCAGGAAGACGGCGTCCGTCGCGATCATCGCCAGCGAGAAGAACGGCAGCCCGAGCACCACGGCGATCACCGCGTGCTCCGTCATCATCAGGACCAGCAGGACGTTCTTCAGCCGACGGTTGGCGAGCGTGAACGGGAAGGCGACCTGCACGATGACGGTCCCGTAGGTGGCCAGCAGGACCATCGTGCCGCTGCCGGCCAGCAGGTCGGCGAGCGCGGGCCAGGGCGAGAAGTAGTCCAGGTGAAGGGGGTAGTAAGCGGCGGTGCCGTCCTGCCAGCGCGAGCCCTGGATCTTGTACCAGCCGGCGGTCGCGTAGATCAGACAGGCCTCGGCCATGATCACGACCAGGGCGCCGTTGTGCAGGATGTTGCCGATCACGTCGAGCAGGATCCGGGGCTCCGGCGACTTCGTGCGGCGGCCGACGGCCCACCACAGGCCCTGTACGGCCCACACCGCCCACAGCAGCGCCGGAATGGTCCAGGCGCTGTGGAAACGCCCCGCCACGGTCACCGTGACCAGGACCAACCCGGCCACGGCCCACAGGACGGGACCCACCCGGTCCGTGACCCGCTCCCCACGCGCGCGTGCCTCCTGCGCGCGCCCCTCCCGCCGCGCGTCCAGAGACCACACCCGGCCGCACCGTATGAACACGAGATAGATCGACATCAGGTGCAGGACGTTGTCCCCGCCGTCGCCCACGAAGACGCTGCGGTTCTGGAGCGACAGCACGCCGACCATGAACAGCACCGACATCGCGCGGGTGCGCCAGCCGAGGAGCAGCAGCGCGGCGGAGAGCAGTGCGAGCAGGTACACCGCCTCGAACCAGCCCCGCCCGTCCGACCACATCAGCGCCGTGAACGCGCCGTTGGTGTCGATCAGCTGCCGGGCCAGCTCCCAGTCCCAGGGACCGTCGGGGCCGTAGAGCTCATGCCGGTGGGGAAACTCGCGCAGCAGGAACAGCAGCCAGGTGGCGCTGAAGCCGATCCGGACCACGGCGCTCTGGTACGGCGCGAGCGCCGACTCGGTGACGCGCGCGATGGCGGCGGACACCTTCAGGGAGAACCGGTTCACCTCGCGCCTCCCTCGGTCTCGCCGTCCGGCACCGACCACCAGGACAACTCGCGGTACACCGGACTCGTCGACACCTTCTCGGTGCTCCACTTCGGCGGGGTCACGTTGGTGGTCTGCGAACGGACCTGGATCCGCTCGACGACACCACCGTCACCGGCCGCGTCGCCACGCTCCAGACGCAGCAGCACGATGTGGCGCAGGTACGTCTCGGAGAGGGCACCGCGCAGGCCGACGGGGCGGTTGTCGTTGTCGTGCGTGGCGGTGAAGAAGTCCCAGGCGCGGCGCAGCTCGTTCTGCTGGGTGTGGCTCGGCATCGGATTGCCGTCGATGGCCCTGCCGTCCTGCGCCGACAGGTCGTACCAGCCGGTGGTGCGCGAGCCGCCGTCCAGGGTCCGGATCTGGGCCCGGACCTGAACGGCGATGTTCTGCTGGAGCGGGTTCGGCGCGAAGAGCTTCCAGTTCTGCTCGAACTCCGGGTATATCCAGTCGTCGATCGCCTTGCCGTGTGTCTTGGTGACGGTGTTCGACGGGGCGACGTGCAGGAACACCATGCCGACATGCACGCAGACGGTCACCGCGACGACGGCCAGCGCCAGCGCGGCGCCGACCTGATAGCGGGGAGAGAGGGCGGCCACACCGGAACGGGACTCCGGCCGCCGGGGCCCGCTCACGAGCCCGGCGGCGGGGTCACTCGCCCGGTCACCGACCGGCTCGCTGACCGGGCCACCGACGGCCTCGCTGACCGGGCCGCCGGCAGGGTCACTGACGGAGTCACCGGCAGGACTGCCGACGGGACCACCGACGGGGTTGGCGGGCTCGGCCTGGAAAGCACCGTGCGAGTCAGCGCGCTCGGCCCGAGGAGCAGGCTCGCGGTCAGCGTCCGCCGCCCGGCAGGCAGGCTCCGAGTCCGTGTCTTCGGCCCGGGAGGCTGGTTCGGGGCTCGGGAGTTCGGCTCGGGGGCGGGGAACGGTGTCCCGGGCGGGTGGCGTCCCCGCCTCCGCCTCCCTCGACGTGTTCGGCCCCTGTGGAGAGCCGGCCCCTCCGTCGTGCACGTCCATTCCGCCCCGTTCCCCGATGCCGGTCGTCTTCGCTCTGCGTCGCGCAATCGCGAACGGTACTCAGCCTCACCCGTTCGGCGCAGCCCCCTCCCCGCGACACCCGGGCCGGGAAGGGCCGGGGCAGGTTGTCCACAGGGGATGCCCGCAGGTTATCCACAGCGGTTGACACCTTACGACGGCCGTCCCACCATGGAATCGCACGGACCGAACGATCGGTCGGGAGAAGGCTCGGCAGAGCCGAGGCCAAGGCACCGCGCCGAGGCCCGAGGTCAAGGGGGACCGCATGGCGACAGCAGCCGCGCACCAGACGGCCCGCACACAGCCGCACACCGGGCAGGACGGCGGAGCCGACGCCGACGAGGCGTACGCGCGCGTCTTCGACGCCACCGTGGCCGCCGACGAACGCATCGAGCCACGCGACTGGATGCCCGACGCCTACCGCGCGACGCTGGTACGCCAGATCGCCCAGCATGCCCACTCCGAGATCATCGGCATGCAGCCGGAAGCCAACTGGATCACCCGCGCGCCCTCCCTGCGCCGCAAGGCCATCCTCATGGCGAAGGTCCAGGACGAGGCGGGCCACGGGCTCTATCTGTACAGCGCCGCCGAAACCCTCGGCGCCAGCCGTGAGGAACTGCTCGACAAGCTCCACTCCGGCCGCCAGAAGTACTCCTCGATCTTCAACTACCCCACGCTGACCTGGGCCGACGTCGGCGCGATCGGCTGGCTGGTGGACGGCGCCGCGATCACCAACCAGGTGCCCCTGTGCCGCTGCTCCTACGGCCCGTACGCCCGCGCGATGGTCCGCGTCTGCAAGGAGGAGTCCTTCCACCAGCGCCAGGGGTACGAGCTGCTGCTGGCCCTCAGCCGAGGCACCCCGGAGCAGCACGCGATGGCGCAGGACGCGGTGGACCGCTGGTGGTGGCCGTCACTGATGATGTTCGGCCCGCCCGACGACGAGTCCGCGCACTCCGCGCAGTCGATGGCCTGGAAGATCAAGCGCCACTCGAACGACGAACTGCGCCGGCGCTTCGTCGACATCTGCGTCCCCCAGGCGGCCTCGCTCGGCCTCACGCTCCCCGACCCGGACCTCAAGTGGAACGAGGAGCGGGGCCACCACGACTTCGGAGCCATCGACTGGACCGAGTTCAAGGAGGTCCTCAAGGGCAACGGCCCCTGCAACGAACAGCGGATGACACAACGCAGGCGCGCACACGAAGAGGGCGCGTGGGTACGAGAGGCGGCCGCCGCCTACGCGGCCAAACACAGCTCTGGGACGGAAGTGGAGCAGGCATGACGAACACCGACTGGCCCCTGTGGGAGGTCTTCGTGCGCTCCCGGCGCGGCCTCTCCCACACCCACGCCGGCAGCCTGCACGCGCCGGACGCCGAGTTCGCCCTGCGCAACGCGCGCGACCTGTACACCCGGCGCGGCGAGGGCGTCTCGATCTGGGTCGTGCCGTCCTCCGTGATCACGGCCTCCTCTCCGGACGAGAAGGACCCGTTCTTCGAACCGGCCGCCGACAAGCCGTACCGGCACCCGACGTTCTACGAGATCCCGGAAGGGGTGAAGCACCTGTGACCACGACGACGCACACCCACACCGCCGCCCTCGCCCTCGGCGACGACGCCCTGGTGCTCTCCCACCGCCTGGGGGAGTGGATGGGCCACGCGCCCGTGCTCGAGGAGGAGGTCGCCCTCGGCAACATCGCCCTCGACCTGCTGGGCCAGGCCCGGATCCTGCTGTCGATGGTCGGCGACGAGGACGAGTTGGCGTACCTGCGTGAGGAACGCGCCTTCCGCAACCTGCAGTTGGTCGAGCAGCCAGGCGGCGACTTCGCCCACACCATCGCCCGCCAGCTGTACTTCTCCACCTACCAGCACCTGCTGTACGCGCGGCTGGCGGCCGTGGAGGGCCCGTTCGCGGGACTGGCGGCGAAGGCCGTCAAGGAGGTCGCCTACCACCGCGACCACGCCGAACAGTGGACGCTGCGGCTCGGCGACGGCACCGAGGAGAGCCACGCGCGGATGCAGCGGGCCTGCACGGCGCTGTGGCGGTTCACCGGGGAGATGTTCGCCCCCCTGGACGGCCTCGACCTCGACCTGTCGGCCCTGGACTCGGCCTGGCTGGAGTCGGTGCGGAGCGTGCTGGAGCGGGCCGGCCTGGCCGTGCCCGAGGGATCGCGCACCGGAGCCTGGCGCGCCGGCGCGGGCCGCGAGGGCCTGCACACCGAGTCCTTCGGCCGGATGCTCGCCGAGATGCAGCACCTGCACCGCAGCCACCCGGGTGCGTCATGGTGACGCTCACCCCGCTGGAGGCGGAACTCCTCGAGGTCGCCGGCTCGGTGCTCGACCCCGAACTGCCCGTGGTCACCCTCCGGGAACTCGGCGTGCTGCGCGCGGTGCACGTACGCGACGCGGACACCGTCGACGTCGAGCTGACCCCCACCTACACCGGATGTCCGGCGGTGGAGGCGATGTCCCTGGACATCGAACGGGCGCTGCACGCACACGGGGTCCGCGAGGTCACCGTGCGCACGGTGCTGTCCCCCGCCTGGTCGACCGACGACATCTCCGCCGAAGGACGGCGCAAACTCAGGGAGTTCGGCATCGCACCGCCACGCGTGCGCACGGCGGCCGAACCGGTCGGCATCACCCTGGGCCCCACCCGGACCCGGGACGCGGGCGACACGGACACGGACGCGGCCCTGGAGCCGATCCTCTGCCCGCACTGCGGCTCCGCCGACACCGAGCTGCTCAGCCGCTTCTCCTCCACCGCCTGCAAGGCGCTGCGGCGCTGCCTCGCCTGTCGTGAACCCTTCGACCACTTCAAGGAGTTGTGATGGCCCGCTTCCACCCGCTCCAGGTGGCCGCGGTGGACCACCTGACCGACGACTCCGTCACCCTCACCCTCACGGTCCCCGACGCGCTGCGCGAGGAGTACCGGCACGCGCCCGGCCAGCATCTCGCCCTGCGCCGCGTGGTCGACGGGACCGAGGTCAGGCGGACGTACTCGATCTGCTCGCCCGCACCCGGGCCCGACAGTGCGGGGCCCGGCACGCTGCAGGTGGGCGTGCGGCTGGTCGAGGGCGGGGCCTTCTCGACGTACGCGTTGAAGGAGATCGCCGTCGGCGACGAGCTGGACGTGATGACGCCGGCCGGCCGCTTCACCCTCACCCCCGCGCCCGGCCGGTACGCGGCGATCGTCGGCGGCAGCGGGATCACGCCGGTGCTGTCGATCGTCTCGACGCTGCTGGCCCGCGAGCCCGCGGCCCGGTTCTGCCTCATCCGCAGCGACCGGACGGCCGCCTCGACGATGTTCCTTGAGGAGGTCGCCGACCTCAAGGACAGGTACCCCGAGCGGTTCCAGCTGGTCACCGTGCTCTCCCGGGAGGAGCAGCAGGCCGGGCTGCCGTCCGGGCGGCTGGACCGGGAGCGGCTGACCGGGCTGCTGCCGTCGCTGCTGCCGGTGGCGGAGGTGGCGGGGTGGTTCCTGTGCGGGCCGTTCGGCCTCGTCCAGGGCGCGGAGCAGGCGCTGCGGGAGATCGGGGTCGCGCGTTCCCGGATCCACGAGGAGATCTTCCACGTGGAGGTCACAGCGCCCCCGGTGCGCGTGGCGGCTCCCACCCACAGCACCGTGACCGCCCGGCTCGACGGCCGGGGCGGCAGCTGGCCCGTGCGGGACGGGGAGTCGGTCCTGGAGACGGTGCTGCGCAACCGGCCGGACGCACCCTACGCCTGCAAGGGCGGGGTGTGCGGGACCTGCCGGGCCTTCCTGGTCTCCGGCGAGGTGCGCATGGACCGCAACTTCGCGCTGGAACCGGAGGAGACGGACTCCGGATATGTGCTGGCCTGCCAGTCGCATCCGCTGACGGAGGCGGTGGAGGTGGACTTCGACCGGTGAGGGACAAGCGATGAGGAGGCGGACGAGAGGGGCGACGAGGGGGCGACCGACCGTTCTCCTCGGACCGGCCGTTCCCTTCTTCTAGAACCTGTTCTATCTTGACGCTCCGTCAGATCAGCTGACCCGTCGGGAGGACAGGCCGTGGACTTCACCTTCACCGAGGAGCAGCAGGCAGCGGCGGAGGCGGCGCGGGGGGTGTTCGCCGGGGTCGCCCCCGACGCGGTGCCGAGCCCCGCGCTCACCCGGGGCGCCGTGGCCGACGACTTCGACCGCTCGCTGTGGGCCAGGCTCGCCTCGGCGGACCTGCTGAGCCTGCTGCTGGACGAGGAGTTCGGCGGGGCCGGCCTAGACGCGATCGCGCTCTGTCTGGTGCTGCGCGAGGCGTCGAAGGTGCTGGCACGGGTACCGCTGCTGGAGAGCAGCGCGGCCGCGGCCGCCCTACAGGCCTACGGCGGAACGGAGTTGAAGTCGTCCCTGCTCGCACAGGCCGGCCGGGGCGAGATCGTCCTGAGCGTCGCCGCGAACGGCCGCACCGGCCACGATCCGGCCGAACTCGCGGTGACCGCACGACAGAACGACACGGCAGGCGCGACCGACACGGCGGGCGCGACCGGCGCGACCGGCGCGGGTGACGGACACACGGCGGGCGGCCCGGGGGAGCCGGGCGTCGGCGAGTGGGTGCTGGACGGGGTGCAGACGATGGTGCCGTGGGCGTACGACGCCGACTTCGTCGTCGTACCGGCGCGCACCGGGGACGACCGGAGCGTCCTCGCCGTCGTCGCCCGTGGGCACGAAGGAGTCGTGCTCTCCGAGCAGATCTCCACCACCGGCGAGCGGCTCGGCGAACTACGCCTCGAATCGGCGAGGATCGCCGACCGGGACGTCATCACCGCCGACGGCGCCTGGGAGTGGCTGCGCTCCCTGCTGACCACGGGGACCTGCGCGCAGGCGCTCGGCCTGGGCGAGCGCGTCCTGGCGATGACCGGCGAGTACGCGGGCAAACGTGAGCAGTTCGGACACCCCATAGCGACGTTCCAGGCCGTCGCCGTGCAGGCCGCCGACCGCTACATCGACCTGCGCGCGATGGAGGTCACGCTGTGGCAGGCCGCATGGCGGATCGCCTCCGGGGCGCCCGGCGCGCTGCCGGCCTCCGGGGACGTCGCCGTGGCCAAGATCTGGGCCTCGGAGGGCGTACGGCGGGTCGTGCAGACCGCACAGCATCTGCACGGGGGCTTCGGCGCAGACGTCGACTACCCGCTGCACCGCTACCACGCCTGGGCCAAGCACCTGGAACTGTCGCTCGGACCGGCCGCGGCTCACGAGGAGGCCCTGGGCGACCTACTGGCCGCCCACCCCCTCGGCTGACGCCCCCCGACACGACACAACGGCCGACCCGGCACCACGCACCGGCCGACCCGGCGAGACGTGACGGCTGACCGGCAAGACGAACCCGCCGATCCGACGAGGCGACGCCGGTCCAAGAATCCGCAGCTCCCCGGGTCCGCAGCTCCCCCGACCTACCGGTCGCACGACCTACCGTCCCGACGACCGGCCGTTCCGACGACCGGCCGTTCCGACGACCGGCCGTTCCGACGACCGGCCGTTCCGGGCGCTTACAGGACGGAGCCCGGGTTGCCCTCGTCCGTGACGACCGGGCGGCCCGCGGCGGCCCAGATCTGCATGCCGCCGTCGACGTTCACGGCGTCGATGCCCTGCTGGACGAGGTACATGGTGACCTGGGCCGAGCGACCACCGGAGCGGCAGATCACATGGACCCGACCGTCCTGCGGGGCCGCCTCGGTCAGCTCGCCGTAGCGGGCGACGAACTCGCTGATGGGGATGTGCAGTGCCCCTTGGGCGTGACCCGCCTGCCACTCGTCGTCCTCGCGGACGTCCAGCAGGAAGTCGTCGTCCTTGAGGTCGCCGACCTCGACCGTGGGCACACCAGCTCCGAAACTCATGCGCCCGACGCTACCCGACCGGGCATACGACACGACCGGTCCGCCGGCTCCTGTCGTTTGGATCAGGCCGCAGGATGCCGGCGATGCCCTGTCGACGCGGTGAGCGGGGTTGGGTGCATGCGCCCGCAAGGCGGAGGAGGCAGTCGACGCGATGGGGGTCCCTCGCGCGAGCGCAGTCGGGCGTTGGGGGGAAGCGTGGGGGGAGTCGGCGAGTGACGACAACGTCGCAGACGGGTGTGCGGAACCGCGTCTGCGACGTGATCCGAACGGCAGGCCCTCACCTGTTCAAGATCTCTCAGCCGAGACCTGGCTCACCCGTCCACAACCTCCCGGGACAGAACACCTAGCCCACCAGCTCGGCCAGCTCCTCCTCGCGGGCGGCGACGTCCGCGAGGAGCTTGTCGGCGATCTCGTCCAGGAGCCGGTCGGGGTCCTCCGGAGCCATGCGGAGCATCGAGCCGATCGCGCTGTCCTCCAGTTCCCGGGCGACCAGCGCGAGCATCTCCTTGCGCTGGGCGAGCCACTCGAGTCGGGCGTAGAGCTCCTCGCTGGGGCTCGGGCTCCGCTCCGCGGGTGCCGGACCGGCCGCCCACTCCTCGGCCAGCTCGCGCAGCAGGGCTTCCTCGCCACGGGCGTAGGCCGCGTTGACGCGGGTGATGAACTCCTCGCGCCGGGCCCGCTCGGCGTCCTCCTGGGCCAGGTCCGGGTGCGCCTTGCGGGCCAGCTCGCGGTACAGCTTGCGGGCCTCCTCGCTTGGCCTTACCCGCTGCGGGGGCCGGACCGACTGGTCCGTGAGCATCGCCTCGGCCTCGGGGAAGAGACCTTCGCCGTCCATCCAGCCGTGGAACAGTTCCTCGACCCCGGGCATGGGCATCACCCTGGCCCGCGCCTCGGCGGCCTTGCGCTTGTCCTCGGGATCACCGGTGCGGGCGGCCCTGGCCTCGGCGATCTGGGCGTCCAGTTCGTCGAGGCGGGCGTACATCGGGCCGAGTTTCTGATGGTGGAGCCGCGAGAAGTTCTCGACCTCGACGCGGAAGGTCTCCACCGCGATCTCGAACTCGATCAACGCCTGCTCGGCAGCCCGCACGGCCTGCTCCAGCCGTGCCTCGGGCCGGGGCTGCTCAGCTTCGGGGGTCGTCACCCGACCAGCCTAGGCCAACGCTCCGCCGAACCCACCCGGCCGACGATCCCGCAGGGGTCGCCCTGCCCGGTCTCGCGTTGCCCGGTCTCGCCTTGCCCGGTCTGCCCCTGCCCCTGCCCCTGCCCCTGCCCCTGCACGGTCTGCCCCTGCCGGGTCTCCCCCAGCTCCGACTCTGTCCGGCCGCGCCTCACACGCCCGTCTCCGCCGGGATCCGCCCCGCCCGTACCGCCGCCATCAGGTCCGAGTGGTCCGCCTCGGTGCGGTCGGCGTAGGCGACGGCGAAGGTGGCGATCGCCTCGTCGAGTTCCTCGTTCTTGCCGCAGTAGCCGGCGATGAGGCGGGGGTCTGCGCTGTGGGAGTGGGCGCGGGCGAGGAGCGCGCCGGTCATCCGTCCGTAGTCGTCGACCTGGTCGGCGGCGAGCGCGGCGGGGTCCACGCTGCCCTTGCGGTTGCGGAACTGCCTTACCTGGAAGGGGAGTCCGTCGACCGTCGTCCAGCCCAGCAGAATGTCGCTGACCACCTGCATGCGCTTCTGGCCGATGACCACCCGGCGTCCCTCGTGCTCCACCTCCGGCACCTCGAAGCCGGCGCTCAGCAGATGCGGGACCAGGGCCGAGGCGCGGGCCTCCTTCACCTGGAGGATCAGCGGCTCGCCCCGGTGATCGAGCAGCAGCACCACATACGACCTCGTCCCCACGCTGCCCGTGCCGACGATCCGGAAGGCGACGTCGTGGACCGCGTGACGGGCCAGCAGCGGGTGGCGGTCCTCGGACAGGGTGGTCAGGTAGTGCTCCAGGGATGCGGCCACCGCGTGGGCCTCCGCGTCCGGGACGCGGCGCAGCACCGGCGCCGCGTCGACGAAGCGGCGGCCGCCGTCCTCCGTCGGCTCGGTCGACTTCGCCGCGAACCGCCCACTGGTGTTGGCCCGCGCCTTCTCCGAGACCCGCTCCAGGGTGCCCAGCAGGTCGTGCGCGTCGGTGTGGGAGACCAGTTCCTCGTCGGCGATGGCGTTCCACGCGTCCAGCACGGGAAGCTTCGCCAGAAGCCGCATGGTGCGGCGGTAGGAGCCGGCCGCGCCGTGCGCCGCCCGGCGGCAGGTGTCCTCGTCCGCGCCGGCCTCGCGGCCCGCGAGCACCAGAGAGGCGGCGAGACGCTTGAGGTCCCATTCCCAGGGACCGTCGACGGTCTCGTCGAAGTCGTTCAGGTCGATGACCAGGCCGCCCCGCGCGTCGCCGTACAGACCGAAGTTCGCGGCGTGGGCGTCACCGCAGATCTGGGCGCGGATCCCGGTCATGGCGGTCCGGGCCAGGTCGTACGCCATGAGTCCGGCCGAGCCCCGCAGGAACGCGAACGGCGTCGCCGCCATCCGGCCGACCCGGATCGGGGCCAGCTCCGGAATGCGGCCCCGGCTGGACTCCTCGACCGCCGCCACCGCGTCCGGCCGGGAGGGGTCCAGGTCGAACACGGCGTGTGCCGACCGGGACACCCGGCCACGCAGAGCCTTGCCCGCCTCCTTGGGAGAACCCGGCCGGGACGCCCCCGAGGCCGCACCCGCTTCCGGTCCCGCGGCGGGGCGCCCGGTGGGCCACTCGGCGAAGCCCCGCACGCGGGGAAGCCTGTGTGCCCCGCCCATCTCTGTCCCCGCACCACCGGCCTCGGTCACCATGACCGCCTCCCCCGCACACGTACGTCCGTCGGCTCGACGAGCCGAACATCAACTCGTGCCGACCGTACAGCCCGACGACGGGACGGCGGCAGCCCCTGTGGACAACCTCCCGCCTGTGGAAAACCCCTCGTCCACCCCTGCGAGACAGCCCGCCCGGCGCAAGCCCTCGCCGAAGACAACAGCTTCACGACAGCGGCTCCATGAGACCGACTCCATGAGACCGGCTCCACAAGGCCGGCTCCACTAAAGCGGGAATGTTTCACGTGAAACACGACCCGCCGGCCCAAAACGCCCAGGCCCCACACCCCACACCCCACACCCCACACCCACACCCCACACCCACGCCCCACGCCCCAGGTCCCAGGCCCCAGGCCCCAGGCTTCAGGCTTCAGGCCCCAGGCACCGCTCCCCGTGCACCGATCTCATCCGACACGTCACGCAGGTCTCACCACACACAGGGCAGCTCCACAGCGATCGTGGTCGGTCCCCCGGCCGGGCTGTCCACGTTCATCACGCCGTCCAGCGCGGCGACCCGGCGCCGGATCCCCAGCAAGCCGGACCCCGCACTCTCGTCCGCGCCGCCGAGACCCTCGTCCCGCACGACCGCCCGCAGCCCGTTCCGCAGCCGCACCAGTTCGACGGCCACCCGCGGCGACCCGCTGTGCTTGACGGCGTTCGTGAGCGCCTCCGCCACCGCGAAGTAGGCAGCCGCCTCCACGGCGGCGGGCGCCCGGTATCCGCGGGAACCGGCAGCGCCACCCGGCCCCCCGCTCGGCCCCGCCGTCTCACCAACACCGATGTCGCCATCGCCACCACCGTTGCCACCACCACCGTTGCCGCCACCGCCACCGCCACCGCCTCCTCTGCCTCCTCTGCCTCCTCTGTCAAGGAGTCCCTCCACCCGCACCGTCACCTCCAGCCCGCTGCCGGCGGCCAGCGCCCGTACGGCTCCCGTGAGGCCGCGGTCGGTGAGGATCGGCGGATGGATGCCGCGGACGACGTGCCGCAGTTCCGTGAGCGCCTGTTCGGCCTGGTCCTGCGCGTCTTCCATGAGCTTGCGCGCGGAGTCCGGATCACGGTCGAAGGCCCGCTGGGCGAGCCCGATCCGCATGGACAGGGCGACCAGCCGGGCCTGGGCGCCGTCGTGCAGGTCACGTTCGATGCGACGCAGTTCGGCGCCGTGCGCGGCGATCGCGTCGGCGCGGGTCTCGGTCAGCGCCCGGACGCGGGCGGCGAGACGCGCCTTGGGTGACGGCGCGAGCAGGGCCGCCGACCAGCGCGCCTCGACGTCGGCGAGGCGGACGACCCACGGCAGGACGACCGCGTCCCGGCGCAGCAGTCCGCACCACACCCCGTCGACGACCAGACCCACCGGCCACAGCGGCAGCGCGAGCAGCACCAGCCAGCCATAGACATAGTGGGCGGCCATCCAGCGCAGGTCGGCGAGGGTACCCGGATCGCGGACGGCCGTGCGCAGCCGCTCGCGCAGGGTGCCGGTGAGCGGCTCGTACGCCTCGGGGATCTCGCGGCCCGTCCAGCCGGCGACCTGACGGCGTTCGGCCCCGGCGATCCGGCGGATCAGCAGCACCGCCTCGGGCAGCAGCCACGCGCCGACGACCAAGAGCGTGCCGATGGCGGCGATGAGCAGCACGGTGACGAAGAGATACGTGCCGAAGGCCATCAGCGCGGAGGCGAACAGCCGGCCCGTGGCTTGTCCCGCCCGCCGGACCGTCGTCGCCATCGGGCTCGTTTGCGCCATACATCCAACGCTAGGCCGCACCCGGGATGAACGCGGTGTAGCCCGCTACACCCTCATGACGCCCCCGCCGGCGACCGGCTGCCCGCCCGGGTCGCCACTGCCCACAGGCCTGAGATGTTCCTCACACACGGTGAGCGGTCATGGCCTGGCCGCGCACGCCTGGGCCGGAGAGCACACCTTCGGGATACGCGAAAGCCCCGCAGGTCTGAGACCTGCGGGGCTTTCAGCTGTGCGCGAGGGGGGAGTTGAACCCCCACGCCCTTGCGGGCACTGGAACCTGAATCCAGCGCGTCTGCCTATTCCGCCACCCGCGCATTGGGTGTGTCTTCGGGCTTGTGGGCCTTTCGGCCTGGCGCCTTCCGACACGCAGAACATTAGCACGCGGTCCAGGGTGCGTTCACATCCCTTCTGCGGGGGCAGGGAGCAGGTGGGAGGCCGTCGGCGGCCCCCGTACGTCTCGGCGGTGACTGGTTCGCGTATCAACCTCGTACCTAAGGCGGCCGTCTCCCCAGGAGCCGGACGAGGACCACAGTCAGGTGCGGGACACTGGTCCTCGGCCACCTCTACGATCCTGGGCAGAAGCGGGTGCGCAAGAGGGCGTCGACACCCGTCGACGGGGCCGACAGGGGGAACCAGCCGATTCACCGGCGCGTGGATACGATCAGTAAGCAGTACCAGGTAAGCAGCACGGCACGGGACAGCAGCCACTACGGAGGAGGTGCCCCATGGGAGTCCTGAAGAAGTTCGAGCAGCGTCTCGAGGGTCTGGTCAACGGCACCTTCGCGAAAGTGTTCAAGTCCGAGGTCCAGCCCGTGGAGATCGCCGGCGCGCTCCAGCGCGAGTGCGACAACAACGCGACCATCTGGAACCGGGACCGGACCGTCGTCCCCAACGACTTCATCGTGGAACTGAGCACGCCGGACTACGAGCGGCTCAGCCCCTACTCCGGCCAGCTCGGCGACGAGCTCGCCGGAATGGTGCGCGACTACGCCAAGCAGCAGCGCTACACCTTCATGGGCCCGATCAAGGTCAACCTGGAGAAGGCGGACGACCTCGACACGGGCCTGTACCGGGTGCGCAGCCGTACGCTCGCCTCCTCCAGCAGCCAGACGCCGGAGCAGCCGCCCGCGGGCGGCCGACAGCGTCCCGGCGGGCCCGGTTATCCCGGAGCCGGAGCCGGCGCCGCCGCTCCGCCCATGCCTTCCGCTCCGCCGCCCGGCGCCCGTGCCGGCGGCTACGGCTATCCGCCCGCCGCGAGCGCCCAGCGCCCCGGTGCGGCGGCCGGCGGCCTGGCCGGGGCCCCGCAGCCCGGGTCACGTGCCCGACACTGGATCGAGATCAACGGCACCCGCCACCAGATCTCCCGCGGGACGCTGGTGATGGGCCGCAGCACCGAGGCCGACGTACGGATCGACGACCCCGGCGTATCGCGCCGGCACTGTGAGATCCGGACCGGCTCGCCCTCGACGATCCAGGATCTCGGCTCCACCAACGGCATCGTGGTGGACGGGCAGCACACCACCCGCGCTACGCTCCGCGACGGCTCGCGGATCGTCGTGGGCAGCACCACCATCATTTACCGGCAAGCCGAAGGGTGAAGCGGGGGCAATGTCAGAGCTGACCCTCACGGTCATGCGGCTGGGTTTTCTGGCCGTACTGTGGCTGTTCGTCATCGTGGCCGTGCAGGTCATCCGCAGCGACCTCTTCGGTACGCGTGTCACCCAGCGCGGGTCGCGCCGGGAGGCAGGCCGCGCGCAGCAGGCACAGCGCCAGCAGGCGCCCCCGCAGCAGCGCCAGCAGCCCGCCGCAGCCGGCCGCACGCGTCGTAACGCACCTACCAAGCTGGTCGTGTCCGAGGGCACCCTCACCGGCACGACCGTCGCGCTCCAGGGCCAGACCATCACTCTGGGCCGGGCGCACGACAGCACGATCGTGCTGGACGACGACTACGCCTCCAGCCGTCATGCCAGGATCTACCCGGACCGCGACGGCCAGTGGATCGTCGAGGACCTGGGCTCCACCAACGGCACCTACCTCGACCGATCGCGGCTGACGACTCCCACACCGATCCCGCTGGGCGCGCCGATCCGTATCGGCAAGACCGTCATCGAGCTGCGGAAGTAGTGCTACATCATGAGTGAGTGCGAGCGGAGCGAGCACGCGGCGGCGGCCGGCACCCATGGCCCCGGCGTGCTCCCGACCGGAGGGTGGGCAGTGTGGCTCGACACGACCGGCTGTACCCGGGGCCGACGGGCGAGGTGCGCATGAGTCTGTCTCTGCGTTTCGCCGCCGGATCGCACAAGGGCATGATCCGGGAGGGCAACGAGGACTCCGGTTACGCCGGACCCCGACTGCTCGCCATCGCCGACGGCATGGGCGGCGCCGCCGCCGGTGAGGTCGCCTCCTCCGAGGCCATCTCCACCATCGTCGCCCTGGACGACGACGTCCCCGGCTCCGACGTCCTCACCTCGCTCGGCACCGCCGTCCAGCGTGCCAACGACCAGCTGCGCTCGCTGGTCGAGGAGGACCCCCAGCTCGAGGGCATGGGGACCACCCTGACCGCCCTGCTGTGGACCGGCCAGCGCCTCGGGCTCGTGCACGTCGGCGACTCGCGCGCGTACCTGCTGCGGGACGGCGTGCTGACCCAGATCACGCAGGACCACACCTGGGTACAGCGCCTCGTCGACGAGGGCCGCATCACCGAGGAAGAGGCCACCACCCACCCCCAGCGGTCGCTGCTGATGCGGGCGTTGGGCAGCGGTGAACATGTCGAGCCGGACCTGTCGATCCGCGAGGTCCGGGCCGGCGACCGCTACCTGATCTGCTCCGACGGCCTGTCCGGCGTCGTCTCGCACCAGACGCTCGAGGACACCCTCGCCAGCTACCAGGGCCCCCAGGAGACCGTGCAGGAGCTGATCCAGCTCGCGCTGCGCGGCGGCGGCCCCGACAACATCACGGTCATCGTCGCCGACGTCCTCGACCTGGACACCGGCGACACCCTCGCCGGGCAGCTCTCCGACGTCCCGGTCGTGGTCGGCGCGGTTGCCGAGAACCAGCTCCAACTGCACGACAACGGCATCATGCAGACCCCGGCAGGGCGCGCCTCCGGCCTCGGCCGCAGGCAGCAAGGGCGCGGCGGAGGCGGCGAGTTCGGCCCGCCCGGCTCCGGCGGCGACATCACCGGTTTCATCCCCACCGACGGCTTCGGCGACTACACCGACGAGGACTTCGTCAAGCCCCGCAAGGGCCGCAGGTGGCTGAAGAGATCCTTCTACAGCGTGCTCGCGCTCGCCGTGATCGGCGGCGGCCTGTACGGCGGCTGGCGCTGGACGCAGACGCAGTACTACGTCGGCACCAAAGACGAGCACGTCGCGCTGTACCGGGGCATCAGCCAGGACCTGGCATGGGTGTCGCTGTCGAAGGTGGAGAAGGACCACCCCGAGATCGAACTCAAGTACCTCCCGGACTACCAGCAGAAGCTGGTCGAGGCGACGATCGCCGAGGGCAACCTGTCCACCGCCCAGAAGAAGATCGACGAGCTGGCCGTCCAGGCCTCCGCATGCAAGAAGCACGCCGAGACCCCCACGGCGAGCAAGACCGGTTCGAAGACCGGCGAGGGCCAGACCGGCGGCACCACGGGAACCACGCCCGCCTCCGTCACGTCCAAGGCATCGCCGAGCCCCTCGGCAACCGCGTCCCCGTCCGCACCCGCGACCACTACTCCCACCCCCGGCCCCAGCCTTTCGGAGGAAGAGCAGAAGGTCGTCTCGCGGTGCGGTGAGCAGTAGGCAAGCCGTGAGAGGCCCCGTCACACGATGAGCAGTACTACCAACTCGCCGACGCACCACACGTCCACGATCGGCTCGATCGGTACACCGAGCCGGCGCAACACCGAGCTCGCGCTGCTGGTGTTCGCCGTCGCCATCCCGGTCTTCGCCTACGCCAACGTGGGCCTCGCCATCAACGAGGAGGTGCCGTCCGGCCTCCTGAGCTACGGCCTCGGCCTCGGCCTGCTGGCCGGCGTCGCACACCTCGTCGTGCGCAAGTTCGCGCCGTACGCGGACCCGCTGCTGCTGCCGGTGGCCACACTGCTGAACGGGCTCGGGCTCGTCGCCATCTGGCGGCTCGACCAGTCCAAGCTGTTGCAACGGATCGAACAGGCCGGTACCGCCGCGCCACGGCAACTGCTGTACACGGCGATGGGCATCGCACTGTTCGTCGTCGTGCTGGTCTTCCTCAAGGACCACCGCGTCCTGCAGCGCTACACCTACATCTCCATGGTCGGCGCGATCTTCCTGCTGCTGCTCCCGCTCGTGCCGGGCCTCGGGCAGAACATCTACGGCGCCAAGATCTGGATCTCGGTGGCCGGTTTCTCCATCCAGCCCGGTGAGTTCGCCAAGATCGTGCTGGCGATCTTCTTCGCCGGCTACCTGATGGTGAAGCGCGACGCGCTCGCCCTGGCCAGCCGCCGCGTCCTCGGCCTGTACCTGCCGCGCGGCCGCGACCTCGGCCCGATCATCGTCGTCTGGATCATCTCGATCCTGATCCTGGTCTTCGAGACGGACCTCGGCACCTCGCTGCTGTTCTTCGGAATGTTCGTCATCATGCTGTACGTCGCCACCGAGCGGACCAGCTGGATCGTCTTCGGCATGCTGATGTCCGCGGCCGGCGCGGTCGGCGTGGCCCAGTTCGAGAGCCACGTCCAGCAGCGCGTCCAGGCCTGGCTCGACCCGATGAAGGAGTACACGCTCTCCCAGGACGGCGTCGCCGGCCACTCCGAGCAGGCCATGCAGGCCCTGTGGGCGTTCGGCTCCGGCGGCACCCTCGGCACCGGCTGGGGCCAGGGCCACTCCGAGCTGATCAAGTTCGCCGCCAACTCCGACTTCATCCTCGCCACCTTCGGCGAGGAACTCGGCCTGGCCGGCATCATGGCGCTGCTGCTGCTGTACGGCCTGATCGTCGAGCGCGGCGTGCGCACCGCGCTGGCCGCCCGCGACCCGTTCGGCAAGCTGCTGGCCATCGGCCTCTCCGGCGCCTTCGCCCTCCAGGTGTTCGTCGTCGCCGGCGGTGTGATGGGCCTCATCCCGCTCACCGGTATGACGATGCCCTTCCTCGCCTACGGCGGTTCCTCCGTCATCGCCAACTGGGCACTGATCGGCATCCTGATCCGCATCAGCGACACCGCGCGCCGCCCCGCGCCCGCCCCCGCCTCGAACCCCGACGCCGAGATGACCCAGGTGGTCCGCCCGTCATGAACAAGCCCCTGCGCCGGATCGCGATCTTCTGCGGCCTCCTGGTCCTCACCCTGCTGCTGCGCGACAACTACCTGCAGTACGTCAAGGCGGACACCCTCGCCAGCGACACCAAGAACCGCCGCGTCAACATCACGCGCTACTCCACCCCGCGCGGCGACATCATCGTCGAAGGCAAAGCCATCACCGGCTCGGTCGAGACCACCGGCGACTACAAGTACAAGCGCACCTGGTCCAACGGCGCGATGTGGGCGCCGGTCACCGGCTACTCCTCGCAGGCCTTCGGCGCCAACCAGCTGGAGAAGCTCGAGGACGGCATCCTCAGCGGCAACGACGACCGGCTCTTCTTCCGCAACACCCTGGACATGATCACGGGCAAGGAGAAGGAGGGCGGCAGCGTCGTCACCACCCTCAACGCCGCCGCGCAGAAGGCCGCCTACAAGGGCCTGGGCGACAAGAAGGGCGCGGTCGCCGCGATCGAACCGTCCACCGGCAAGATCCTCGCGCTGGTCTCCACCCCGTCGTACGACCCGTCGAAGTTCGCCGGGTCCTCCGACACGGACCAGGAGGCGTGGAACGCCGTCCAGAAGAAGAACGACGCCGACGACCCGATGCTCAACCGCGCGCTGCGCGAGACCTACCCGCCCGGCTCCACGTTCAAGGTGGTCACGGCCGCCGCCGCGCTGGAGAACGGCGAGGTCTCCGGCGTCGACGACAAGACCGACACCCCGGACCCGTTCCCGCTGCCGCAGTCCACGAACAAGCTCACCAACGAGCACGGAGACTGCAAGAACGCCACGCTGCGCTACGCGCTCATGGTGTCCTGCAACACCGTCTTCGCGAAGATGGCCGACAACGTCGGCAACGAGAAGATGATCGAGCAGGCGGAGAAGTTCGGCTTCAACGAAACCGAGCTGGACACCCCGGTACGGGCCGCCAAGTCCACCTACCCCGAGGACAACCCGCCGCAGAACGCCCTCGACGGCATCGGCCAGGGTTCCAACGCGGCCACCCCGCTCCAGATGGCCATGGTCGCCTCGGCGGTCGCCAACGACGGCAAGCTGATGAAGCCGTACATGGTCGACCAGCTCAAGGCCCCCAACCTGGACACCCTGGAGACGACCGAGCCCCAGCAGCTGTCCCAGGCCGTCTCGTCCAAGACGGCGCAGGCCCTCCAGGAAATGATGGAGACGGTCGTCAACGACCCGCAGGGCACCGGCGGCAAGGCCAAGATCGACGGCGTCACCGTCGGCGGCAAGACCGGTACCGCCCAGCACGGCCTCAACAACAGCGAGAAGCCGTACGCCTGGTTCATCTCCTACGCGAAGCTGTCCGACGGCAGCGCGCCGGTGGCCGTCGCCGTCGTCGTCGAGGACGGCGCCGCCGACCGCGGCGACATCACCGGCGGCGGTCTCGCCGGCCCGATCGCAAGGGACGTGATGAAGGCAGTCATCGACAGCAAGAAGTGACCCCCATCACGTCGCCTACACATCGGTGCACGTTGCGATACCGGTCCTGTATCGGGTGACGGGCTTGGCCAGGTCACACAGCGCCGTCCGGGTACGGTATGCCCGGACGGTAGCCTCCGGCCGCACACGTGTGCCGGTCGGGACCGACGGAGAGGGCTGGTAGGTAGCTATGGAAGAGCCGCGTCGCCTCGGCGGCCGGTACGAGCTGGGCCATGTGCTCGGCCGTGGTGGCATGGCCGAGGTCTATCTCGCGCATGACACCCGCCTCGGCCGCACCGTGGCGGTGAAGACGCTGCGCGCGGACCTCGCGCGCGACCCTTCCTTCCAGGCCCGGTTCCGCCGGGAAGCCCAGTCTGCCGCCTCGCTCAACCACCCCGCGATCGTCGCGGTCTACGACACGGGCGAGGACTACATCGACGGGGTCTCGATCCCGTACATCGTCATGGAGTACGTCGACGGCTCCACACTCCGAGAGCTGCTCCACTCCGGCCGCAAGCTGCTGCCGGAGCGGACGCTGGAGATGACCATCGGCATCCTCCAGGCCCTGGAGTACTCGCACAGAGCCGGCATCGTCCACCGCGACATCAAGCCCGCGAACGTCATGCTGACGCGCAACGGCCAGGTCAAGGTCATGGACTTCGGCATCGCCCGCGCCATGGGCGACTCCGGGATGACGATGACCCAGACGTCCGCGGTCATCGGCACCGCCCAGTACCTCTCGCCGGAGCAGGCCAAGGGCGAGCAGGTCGACGCGCGCTCCGACCTGTACTCGTCGGGCTGTCTGCTCTACGAGCTGCTGACGGTCCGCCCGCCGTTCGTCGGGGACTCCCCGGTGGCCGTGGCCTACCAGCACGTCCGCGAGGAGCCGCAGCCCCCGAGCGTCTTCGACCCCGAGATCACCCCCGAGATGGACGCCATCGTCCTGAAGGCGCTGGTCAAGGACCCCAACTACCGCTACCAGTCCGCCGACGAGATGCGCCTGGACATCGAGGCCTGTCTCGACGGCCAGCCGGTCGGCGCGACGGCGGCCATGGGCTCGGTCGGCTACGGCGGCTACGGCGACGACCAGGCGACCACCGCCATGCGCTCCGCGGACGCCGGCGCCACGTCGATGCTGCCGCCCATGAACCCGGACGACGGCGGCTACGGCTACGACGACCGCCCCGACCGGCGCCGCCAGAAGAAGTCCAACGCCTCGACGATCCTGCTGGTCGTCGCCGCGGTGCTGGTGCTCGTCGGCGCGGTACTGATCGGCAAGTGGGTGTTCAGCGGCGGCGTGAACAACGAGTCGGTGGCGGTGCCCAACCTGCTCGGCCAGGCCCAGGCAGACGCGCAGAAACAGCTGACCAACAGCGACCTCAAGCTGGGCACCGTCACCCAGAAGGCCTGCGAGGACCAGCCCAAGGGCAAGATCTGCGACCAGGACCCCGACGCCGGGACCAAGGTCGACAAGGACTCCACCGTCAACCTCGTCGTGTCGACCGGGGCGCCGAAGGTGGCCGTGCCGAGCGTTCTCGGCAAGAGCCTGGAAGACGCCAAGGCGCTTCTGGAGGGTGACCAGTACGGGCTCGTCGTCGAGACCAAGGAGCAGGTGTCCACCGAGCAGGAGGGCACCGTCCTGGAGCAGAGCCTGAAGCTCGGCAAGGAGGTGGAGAAGGGCACCACCATCACCCTCACCATCGCCAAGGCCGAGGAGAAGTCCACGGTCCCGGACGTCTCCAACAAGAGCTGTGACGACGCCAAGGCCCAGATGGAGCAGAACGACCTCAAGGGCAACTGCGTCGAGGTCGACACCCAGGACCAGAACCAGGTCGGCAAGGTCATCCAGACCGTCCCGGCGATCGGCTCCCAGGCCGACAAGGGTTCCACGGTCCAGATCCAGATCGGCAAGAGCACCCAGACCCAGGTCCCGTCCAACCTCCAGGGCATGAGCGTCAAGGACGCCAAGAAAGCGCTCCAGGACGCGGGTCTGAACGTCGGCAACATCACCGGCAACTCGGACGACGACGCCCAGGTCATCAGCTCGGACCCGGCCCCCGGCAGCACCGTCAACAAGGGGCAGACGGTCAACCTGGTCGCCTTCAAGAACGGCGACAACAACAACGGCGGCAACAACGGCGGCGTCAACTTCTTCGGCGGCACCAGCGGTTGACCGCACTGCGGCCGACTGCACGCGGTCGACCCTGACCGCACAGGACAAGAGCGTGGGCCCCACCGGATGCGTCCGGTGGGGCCCACGCCTTTGCTGCGCTCGACCGAACCCACGCTCGCAGAACGATCGTGTCTTCATATCGGCTGACTTGTTGATCGATTGGGGTGGGGTGTCATGTCACAGCTCTGCCCCGGCCACACGGCCCGACCAGAACAGAGGGGCAGACGTGATCAACGAATCGGCACTGCTGGAATCCAAAAGCCTGCGCGACGGCGTGCTCGAACGCACCGACGTACTCGACAGGGTGAAGGCACTGTCCCTGCTGCCGGACGGGATGCATGTGACCACGGCGATGGTGGCGGCGTACTTCGGCGTCACCGCCGAGGCCATCCGCCAGCTCAAAGCACGACACCACGACGAGCTGTCGGACAACGGGATGCTGACCCTGCGAGGCCCTGACCTCGCAGAATTTAAGCGTGACGTCCTGTCACGCTATCCGGGAGGTCATCCACAGCCTCGGTCCAGCCTCACTCTCTACTCCCGTCGCTCGGTCCTCAACGTCGCGATGCTCCTGCGTGACAGTGAAGTCGCCCGTCAGGTGCGCACCTACCTCCTCGACATGGAGTACCGGGCACGGACGCAACCCGGGGACAACCCGGTCCCCTCGCACTCCGGGTCCCTCGACGACCGCATCGACCACCGCATCACCCACATCCTCGGCCAGACCGTCGTACCCATGTTCAACACCCTGATCGAAACAGCCGGCGAGCATCAGCGGGAGCTGATCGCCCTCCGAGCAGGCGTCCAGCGGGTCGAGAAGCGGCTCCGGCAGCACCACGCCCGGCTGCAGAGGCTGGAAGGCCCCCGTGCGGATCGGCCCCTCGCCGGAGTCATGGCTGCCATGGACGCCATGAACGGACGCGAGTTCGAGGAGCACATCGCCACCCTGCTGCGCCGCGACGGCTGCACAAACGTCGTCGTGCAGGGCGGCGGAAGGGACCGCAGGATCGACATCACCGCCCTCACGGCTCACGGGCGACGCCTCGTCGTCCAGTGCAAGAGGTTCGCGCCGCACCTCTCCATCACCAGCCCCGAGCTCCAGAAGTTCCTCGGGGCAGCGAGGGTCCTGCACGACTGCGAGGTCGCCCTGTTCGTGGCGACCTGCCCCTTCACCCGTGATGCCCTCAACATCGCCGCCGAGACCGGCATCACCGCCGTCCACCGTGGTCTTCTGGAGGAGTGGAGCGCCGGGGCGGCCCTGACGGTTCTCGAATAGCCAGGAGCGGGCAGAAGACCCGAAGCCGCAAAGACAAGTTGCGGCTTCGGGCCATCGTCATGCTAGGTGACAGAGCCCTTGAAGAAGGGCTCTGTGTCACTTCAGCCCAGTTCCCTCGGCGGCGTCCGGTCCGCGTCCACCTTCTCCACGCGCACCAACTCCCCCCACACCACGTACCGGTACCGGCTCGTGTACACCGGCGTACAGGTCGTCAGGGTGATGTAGTGGCCGGCCTTCTTCTTGCCGGACTCCTTGGGGATCCGGCCGAGGACCTCCACGTTGTACTTCGAGGTCTCGGGGAGGACCGCGTACACCTTGTAGACGTACCAGTCGTCCTTCGTCTCGAAGACGATCGGGTCGCCCTCCTCCAGCTTGTCGATGTTGTGGAACTTCGCGCCGTGGCCGTCACGATGGGCGGCGAGCGTGAAGTTGCCCTCCTTGCCGCTCGTCGGAAGAGCGGCCTTGAAGGGATCGGTGTAGTAGCCGGCGACGCCGTCGTTGAGGATCTTCGACGAGGTGCCCTTCTCGACCAGCACCTCGCCGTTCCTCATCGCGGGCACGTGCAGGAAGCCGATGCCGTCCTTGGTGTCGAGCGCCCCGGGACCGGTGTCCTGCCGGGCCCAGTTGTCGCGCACCTTGTCGCCCTGCCGGTCCGCGTGCCGGTCGGCCACCACGTTCGTCCACCACAGGGAGTAGACGACGAAGAGGCCGAGCACCAGGCCGGCCGTGATGAGGAGTTCGCCGAAGACGCTGACCGCGAACGCGATCCGGCCGCCACCGCGGCGCCGCGGCGCGGGATCGGACGCGTCCACGCGCGCGTGCTCTTCGTGCTCGGTGTCGCCGGTGGTCGCTGCCACGTTCATCTGCCCCTACTCGACTGCACGCCTACTCGACGAGCGCATCCGGCTTTCCCTTGCTGCGCGGCCGTTCCTCGACCATCTTGCCCCAGACGATCAGGCGGTACTTGCTGGTGAACTCCGGGGTGCAGGTGGTGAGGGTGATGTACCGGCCAGGCCCGGTGAATCCGGACTCCGCCGGCACGGGGTCGAGGACGCCCGTGTTGCTGGGCGCGGTCACCGGCAGCGAGGACGCCATCTTGTAGACGAAGTACTCGTCCTGCGTCTCGACGACGATGTCGTCGCCCGCCTGCAGCCTGTTGATGTAGCGGAACGGCTCGCCGTGCGTGTTGCGGTGACCCGCGAGCCCGAAGTTGCCGGTCTTCGCGTCGGGCATCGCCGTCTCCAGCGGGCTCTCGCCGTAGTGCCCGACCATGCCCTTGTCGAGCACCTTCTTGTTGCTGACGCCCTCCGCGATCGGCACCACCACGTCCAGCTTCGGGATGTGCAGGATGGCGAAGCCCTGACCCGGCGAGAACACCCCGGGGGCACCCTTGCCGTTCGCCCAGTCGTCCTGAAGGCTGCTGGCCTCCTTGTCCGCCTGCGCGTGCGCCCGCACGTTCGTCCACCACAGCTGGTAGGTGACGAAGAGCAGCATCAGCACGCCCGTGGTGATGAACACCTCGCCGACCGCCCGGCTGGCGACCACGGCGGCACTCGGCTTACGGGCCCGCTGCCGCCGACGCGCCTCGACGCGTGACAGCGACCGCTCGTCCTGCGCGGGCGCGTCCGCCCCGTTGTACGACTCGGAGACCTCACCCGAGCCCCCATGACGGCCGTGACGGCCCTTGGCGGCCTTTCTGCGGGCCGCACGACCGCCCGCCGGGGTTCCAGGGGCGGGAGAGGCCGCCGAGGCGCCAGAAGCGGATACGGGGTCGCCGCCGAACAGGGACGCCGGCGGGATCCGCAGCGCCACCGTCTCCTCGTCGATCGGCGGCTGGTACGGCTCCCCGGCGTAGGAACCGGCTCCGTAGGCATCACCGCCGAACGACTCGTACGGCGCGGTGCCGTAGGAGTCCTCGCGCTCGGGGCGCAGCGCGGTCACGCCGAGGCCCTGCCCACCACCGGGGCGAGCCCCGCCGACCTCGCCACCGCGCCCTGGTCGCCGCACTCCACCAGCCAGTTGGCCAGCATCCGGTGCCCGTGCTCGGTCAGCACCGACTCGGGGTGGAACTGGACGCCCTCGACAGGCAGTTCACGGTGGCGCAGGCCCATGATGATTCCGTCGTGCGTACGGGCCGTGACCTCGAGTGCGGCCGGAACCGTGGCCGGCTCGGCGGCCAGCGAGTGGTAGCGGGTCGCCGTGAAGGGGGTCGGCAGGCCGGCGAACACGCCCCGGCCCTCGTGCTCCACCAGCGAGGTCTTGCCGTGCAGCAGCTCCGGCGCCCGGTCCACGACACCGCCGTACGCCACCTGCATCGACTGCATGCCCAGGCAGACCCCGAAGACGGGGACACCGGTGGCCGCGCAGTGCCGGACCATCTCGATGCAGACGCCGGCCTCCTCGGGCGTACCCGGCCCGGGGGAGAGCAGCACACCGTCGAAGCCGTCCTGGGCATGGGCCGTGGAGACCTCGTCGTTGCGCAGGACCTCGCACTCGGCGCCCAGCTGGTACAGGTACTGGACCAGGTTGAAGACGAAGCTGTCGTAGTTGTCGACGACGAGAATGCGCGCGCTCACTGGTTGTCCACCGTCACATCGTTGAAGGGAAGCAGCGGTTCGGCCCACGGGAAGACGTACTGGAACAGCGCGTACACCACGGCCACGACCAGCATGATCGAGATCAGCGCCTTGACCCACGCGTTTCCCGGCAGATGCCGCCAGATCCAGCCGTACATGCCGTCCCTTCCGTCGCATCACGGCACCTGACTCACGCCGTACGCCACCAGACTAACGGCGCAGGGCCTTCGGTTCGCCTGCCTCCACGGGCTGTGTGGAGTCAAGGTGCGCCCAGACGATCAGCCGGTGACTGTGCCCCCATTCCGGATCACACGTGGTCAACGTCAGGTACCGGCCCGGACGCGTATACCCCGACTTACGTGGCACAGCGTCGATCACCTCGACGTCCGAGGGCACGGTTTTGTAAGGCCCTTTGTCGATCCGATAGGTGAACCAGGTCGTCCCGTCCGTCAGGACCACCGCGTCCCCACGCCTGAGCTCGGGAAAATCCTTGAAAGGGTCGCCATAAGTACGGCGGTGACCCGCGACGGAGAAATTACCGGTCTGCCCGAGCCGCGCGCCGCCCGCGTAGTGCCCCAGCCCCTTCTTCAGGGTGCCGGTCGCCGTGCCTTCCAGCACCGGCTTGTTCCACGTGAAACCAAGACGCGGGATGTACATCACCGCGAAGGGCCTGCCGACGCGGTACGGCGCCGGCCGCGCGGTGGCGCTCGCGCCTGGGGTGGGGGCCACGGTCCCCTGTGCCCACTGGTCGTGGAGCTCGTCGATCTGGTCGCCCATGACACGGTCGGCCTGTACGCCGGTCCAGAACAGTACGTAGACGACGAAGAGGACGATGACGGTGCCGGCGGTGATGCACAGCTCGCTGAACGTCCTGACGATCACCCGCACCGACACAGGCGCCCCCCGGCGGCCGCTGCTCCACTACTCCACAGGCTTGGCGTAGTGCAGATCCACTGTGCCGGAGTAGCCGGGCAGAGTCACCGCCCCGTCCTCGGTGACTTTCCAGCCGAGGCCGTAGACGTTCACGTAGACCATGTAGTTCTGGATCGCCGGGGCCTCGGCGAGCGCCTGCTGAAGCTTCTCCGGGTCGCCGACCGCCTGGATCTTGTACGGCGGTGAGTAGACGCGGCCCTGGAGGATCAGGGTGTTGCCGACACAGCGCACGGCGCTGGTGGAGATCAGCCGCTGGTCCATGACCTTGATGCCCTGGGCGCCGCCCTGCCAGAGCGCGTTCACGACGGCCTGCAGGTCCTGCTGGTGGATGACCAGGTAGTCGGGCTGCGGCTCCGGGTAGCCGGGGAGCTTGGCGGTGGCGTTCGGCGGGGCGTCGTTGAGGGTGACCGTGATGGCCTCGCCCTTGACCTTCTGGGTCCCGGCGTCCTTCTCCAGGCCCGCGAGCTTGTCGTCCTGGGCCTGGGTGCTGCCGTCGTCGGCTTCGGCCAGCGACTCCACGTCGTCGCGCAGGACGCCGTTCGTCTCGTCCAGCTCGCCGTTCTTCTGGCTGCGCTCCTGGATGAGGTCGGACAGCTTCAGCAGGGAGGCGTCCGTGCGGATGTTGGTGCCCTTGGCCGTGTTGAAACTGGTGAAGAAGAGGAGGCCGGCGAGGGCGAAGACCCCCACGGTGAGCACCCGTACGGGCCGGAAGCCGCCCCGCCGGTCGGAGGCGGAGGAGTCGCCGGCGGACTCGGGGTCGGAACCCGTTGTACCCGTCCCGGGGGAGTCGGCAGAATTGCTCAACGTACCCTTATCTCCTTCGGCGCCGTAGAAGCACTACGCTAACGGACGCCCGGGGGAGCCCTTCAGTCCCCTGGCACGCAGCCCCCGAGCCCGATCCAGCACCTGCGCGGCCACGCAGCGCATCGACAGGAGAGACCCTCGTGCCGAAGTCACGTATCCGCAAGAAGGCCGACTACACGCCGCCCCCGGCGAAGCAGGCGACCGCCATCAAGCTGAACAGCCGTGCCTGGGTCGCGCCGGTGATGCTGGCCATGTTCCTCGTCGGACTCGCCTGGATCGTCGTCTTCTACGTCACGGACGGCTCGCTGCCCATCGACAAGCTGGACAACTGGAACATCGTCGTCGGCTTCGGGTTCATCGCGGCCGGATTCGGCGTCTCCACGCAGTGGAAGTAGCGGTCGCGGCAGCGGGGCCGGGGCGGGGCGAGTAGCTCTGCCCAGGGCAATCCCCTGAGTTATCCACAGCGGTTTTCCACATGATGGGGAAAAGAAAGACGATCTGTGGATAACTCATCGGAGGTTGACGCCGGTGTGACGTAATTACCGGCCGCCACCCTCACTCGAATGAGTGTTCGCCCCCTGTCTGACCTGTGCAAACGCAGGTCGAAGGCAGGGGGCACAGCTGTTCCCGCACGTTGTGCACAAGATTCGACACAGACTGTGGACAACAGCACGCTCAGGTGAGCTGGGCGGTCCTCAGAAGCGTTACCACCACGACGACGGCCAGCATCAACGCGCAGGTCCCGAACTGGACGAGGGCCCGGCGCTCGCGGGGGGCGTGGACCATGCCGATCCCCATCACGACACCGGCGACCAGACCGCCGATGTGCGCCTGCCAGGAGATACCGCTCCACCCGAAGGTGATGACCAGGTTGATCACCAGCAGGGCGATGATCGGCCGCATGTCCTGCCGCAGCCGGCGCATGAGGACGGCCGTCGCACCGAACAGACCGAAGATCGCGCCGGAGGCGCCCAGCATCGCGGTACCCGGCGAGGCGAGCAGATAGCTCAGAGCGCTGCCCGCGAGACCGGACACCAGGTAGAGCGACAGATAGCGGGCCCGGCCGAGCGCCTGTTCCAACGGGCCGCCGAGCCACCACAGGCTCAGCATGTTGAAGGCGAGGTGCCAGGGAGCCTCGTGCGTGAACATCGAGGTGACCATGCGGTACCACTCGCCCTCGGCCACGCCCTCCGTCGGGTTGAAGGGGGCAGGCGGCCACTGGCCGATCAGCATCAGGCTGTCCAGCAGCGAGGACCGCACCTGTACGGCGAGGAAGACCGCCACGTTGATCCCGATGAGGATCTTGGTGAGCAGACGGGGATCGGCGGTGACGACGCCTCCCGCGAGCGTGCGGGGCCGCGAGGCACTGGGCGCGTGGCCCGTACCGGAACCCTCACGGACGCAGCTGGGGCACTGGAAACCGACGGAGGCGCTGACCATGCACTCCGGGCAGATCGGGCGCTCGCAGCGGGTGCAGCGAATGCCGGTCTCCCGGTCGGGGTGCCGGTAGCAGACGGGCAGGCCGCTCTGCGCGTCGTCCTGCCGGCTGCCAGGCGCCTGGTCCATGGGCTCCCCCAGGTAAGTCGTCCGAGTTGTCGTGGGCGAGGGTCAATCAGTTGAGTAATCGAGTAATCGAGTAAACGAGTAAACGAGTATCGGAGCAGTCGGCGGAGTCGGAAAGGAACCGCCCTGCTCATCCTTACGGACGAGCAGGGCGTTTGGTTCCCGACGGGGCGCCGGTGGTTCCCGAGGGTGCGCCGGGGCGTCGCCTCAGCTCTTGCGGCTCTCGACGACGACCGACTCGATGACGACGTCCTTCAGCGGGCGGTCGGTGCGCGGGTTGGTCTGGGCGGCCGCGATGACGTCCACCACCTTCTGGCCGGCCGGGTCGACGACCTCGCCGAAGATGGTGTGCTTGCGGGTCAGCCAGGCCGTCGGGGAGACGGTGATGAAGAACTGCGAGCCGTTGGTCGCCGGGCCGGCGTTGGCCATGGCCAGCAGGTAGGGCCTGTCGAAGCGCAGGTCCGGGTGGAACTCGTCCTCGAACTGGTAGCCGGGGCCGCCGGTCCCGTTGCCCAGCGGGTCGCCGCCCTGGATCATGAACCCGCTGATCACGCGGTGGAAGACCGTGCCGTCGTACAGCTTGTCCTTGGACCGCACGCCGGTCTCCGGGTTGACCCACTCACGCTCGCCGGTCGCGAGGTCGACGAAGTTCTTGACCGTCTTCGGGGCGTGGTCCGGGTAGAGCCGGATCTCGATGTCGCCGTGGTTGGTCTTCAGGGTGGCGTACAGGTGCTCGGCCACGGTCTGCCTTCCGTTGTCTCTCTGTGACCCACAGATCCTCGCACGGTCCGGGTCAGGCATCGTCCGACAGTCCGCCCCGGCATCAGAACCGCCGGTTCGGGTACACAAAAGCATCCGACCCTTCCGGGACGGGAGCGGGCGGCGCCGATCCGTGGCATCGTCGGCTTTGTCGCCCTGTCGACCCTCTATTGCCCTTGTCCCCGATCCGTCCCCTATCGCATGTGATCAGCACCCGTATGCCCGTCCGCGCGTGCCGGGACGGCCATTGACAGGCATGATCCGTAAAAGGGTGGAAAGTCGAAATACCGTACGCCACCGAGGAGGAGGAACCCGTGACCCGCATCGACAGCGTGCGCGCCGCGACCGGCTCGGCGAAGGACAGCGTGCTGCACGCCGCGGAAGTGGTGGCGCCCTACGCCGACACGGCCAAGGAACGGGCCGCGCTCTACGCGCATGAGGCCCGTGTACGGCTCGCGCCCAAGGTGTCGCTCGCCGCAGAACAGGCCCGCGTGCAGTACGACGCCCACGTCGCCCCGCGTCTGGAGCAGGCGAAGACCCATGTCCCGCCGAAGGTGGACCTGGCCGCGCAGGAAGCGGCCGCCCGCACTCGGCTGGTCGCACGACAGGCCGCCGACTACTCCCGGCCGAGGATCGAACAGGCGGTGGCCGCGGCCGGGCCCGTGAAGGACGAGGCCGCCGCCCGAGGTGTCGCGGCGCTGGCCGCTCTGCGCGGCCAGGTGACGCCGAAGGAGATCGAGAAGCTGACGCGCAGGCACCGGCGTCGGGCCAAGGCGGGCAAGCTGGCCAAGGCGCTGATCGTCCTCGGTGCCGTGGCCGGCGGTGCCTACGCGGCCTGGAAGTGGTGGGACAAGCAGGCCAACCCGGACTGGCTGGTCGAGCCGCCGGCGGCCACGGAGGTACCCGCCTCGGGCGGCCTGACCTCTGTGGACGGCAGCGGTGACCCGTCGGTCCTCGACGCCGAGGTGCAGGCCAAGGAAGCCGAGGAGGAGGCCGCGAACCGCGACGACCGCAGCTGAGCGGCCGACGGCCCACCTGCGCCCCCTTATGGAAAAAGACCCCACCCACCTGCGTTTCCGCAGGTGGGCGGGGTCTTTCACGTGGAGCCTAGGGGAGTCGAACCCCTGACATCTGCCATGCAAAGACAGCGCTCTACCAACTGAGCTAAGGCCCCGCAAGAGACGTCCGGCCGGAAAACCTCGTACCGGCGGGCGCCGCAGACCAGAGTACCGGGTCACCCGGGGTATCTCGCAAAAAGATTGGGGGTCCCCGCGGATGACCACTCTCCGTAAGATGCTCGGACGCGGTTCGCTACAGCGAACCGCGGTTTCTGGGGAAGCGATGGGGAGACGCAATGGACGCCGCACAGCAGGAAGCGACCGCGAGAGCGCGGGAACTTCAGCGGAACTGGTACGGGGAGCCGCTGGGGGCGCTCTTCCGTAAGCTCATCGACGATCTCGGCCTCAACCAGGCTCGTCTCGCTGGGGTACTGGGACTCTCGGCGCCGATGCTGTCGCAGCTGATGAGCGGTCAGCGGGCGAAGATCGGCAACCCGGCCGTGGTGCAGCGGGTGCAGCTGCTACAGGAGTTGGCGGCACAGGTCGCGGACGGCAGCGTCAGCGCCGCCGAGGCGACCGAGCGCATGGACGAGATCAAGCGGTCCCAGGGGGGCTCGGTGCTCAGCAACACCACACAGACGACGAGTGGTTCGGGTGCGCCCACGGTCAAGCGGGTCGTCCGCGAGATCCAGTCCCTGCTGCGCTCGGTGGCCGCCGCCGGAGACATCATCGACGCCGCCGACACTCTCGCCCCGACCCACCCGGAACTGGCAGAGTTCCTCCGGGTGTACGGCGCGGGCCGTACGTCCGACGCGGTCACGCACTACCAGTCCCACCAGAACTGAGCCCTCGGCCCGGTCGCCGAAGGGGGTTCGGCAGCCGGGCAGTCGGCAGCTCGGGGGGCGTCAGGACACAGCGGGGCACACGGGGGTCGTATCGCTCATCGCGGGGGAAGCAGAGGGGCAGAGGGGGAGACCCGAGCGGGACCAGGGGGAGGAGCGACGCACAGCCATGGGTGAGGTCTTCGCCGGACGGTACGAACTGGCCGACCCGATCGGTCGCGGAGGGGTGGGTGCGGTCTGGCGTGCCTGGGACCACCGCCGCCGCCGCTATGTGGCGGCCAAGGTGCTCCAGCAGAGCGACGCGCACGCGCTGCTGCGCTTCGTCCGCGAGCAGGCGCTGCGGATCGACCATCCCCATGTGCTCGCGCCCGCCAGCTGGGCCGCCGACGACGACAAGGTCCTGTTCACCATGGATCTGGTGGCCGGCGGTTCGCTGGTCCATCTCGTCGGCGACTACGGCCCGCTGCCCCCGGTCTTCGTGTGCACGCTGCTCGACCAGTTGCTCTCCGGGCTCACCGCGGTCCACGCGGAAGGTGTCGTGCACCGCGACATCAAACCGGCCAACATCCTGCTGGAGGCCACCGGTACGGCCCGGCCGCGCCTCAGGCTCTCCGACTTCGGCATCGCGATGCGGCTCGGCGAGCCCCGGCTGACCGAGACCAACCTCGTGGTGGGAACGCCCGGTTACCTCGCGCCCGAGCAGATGATGGGCGCCGAACCGGACTTCCCCGCCGACCTGTTCGCCGTCGGCCTGGTCGCGCTGTATCTGCTGGAAGGCGCCAAGCCGGACGCCAAGGCGCTCGTCCAGTACTTCGCGGAGCACGGGACTCCGGGCGCCCCCAAGAGTGTGCCGGAGCCGCTGTGGCAGGTGGTCGCCACCCTGCTCCAGCCGGACCCGCAGGCCCGCTTCCGCACGGCCACGGGGGCGCGCAAGGCACTCGCCGCGGCCGTCGAGCTGCTGCCCGAGCCCGGCCCGGACGACGAGCTGATCGAGATCTTCGACCAGCTCGGACCGCTGCCACCGGGTTTCGGCCCCGACGGCCCGCCAAGACGACCAAGGCCCCCCAACTCCCGGGCTCCCCACCCGAACACCACCCCAGAACAGAGCAGCCCGCACACCACCCCAGAACAGATCCGGCCACACACCGCACCCGACCCCGGCCGCCCACACAGCACAACCGACCCAGGCCGCCGGCACACCACCTCCGATACGGGCCATCTGAGCACCGCGCCTGAGCGGGGCGACCTGGGCGCCGCTCCCGATCGGGCAGGCCTGGGAGACGCTCCCGGTGCGGGCAGATTGGGCGCCGCTCCCGACCGGGCAGGCCTGGGAGACGCTCCCGGTGCGGGCAGATTGGGCGCCGCTCCCGACCGGGCAGGCCTGGGAGACGCTCTCGGTGCGGGCGGCCTGGGCCACCACGCTCCCGACCTGGGAGGCCTGGGCCACGCTCCCGATCCAGGCGGCCCGGGCGCCGCTCTCGGCCCCGGTGGCTCGGGCGCCGCTCCCGGTCCGAGCCGCCCGCACACCGCACCCGGTCCCGGTGGCTCGGGCGCCGCAGCTGACCCAGGACGCCCGCACACCCCACCCGAGTCCGGCGGTCTCGGCGCCGCACCCGGTTCGGTTCTGCCGGACGGCGCGCCCCAGTCGGCCGGCCGGGACATCGGGTCGCTGCCCGCCCGTCCGGGAGTGGCCCCCGTTGGAGCCCCTCCGGGCACCGGTTCACTCCCCTCCGATCCAGCGTCGCCCGCCGCTCCTGCCCATCCGGGCACAGGCAGGCTGCCCTCCCGGCCGGACGGAGCGCCTGATCCGGCCCGCCCAGGCACGGGTACTGGTACTGGTACTGGTACGAACTCGGGTACCGGCACAGGCTCGGGGTCGGGTACCGGCACAGGCTCGGGGTCGGGTACCGGAACGGGCTCGGGGTCGGGTGCCGGAACGGGCTCGGGCGTCGGTGGTGGCCCGGGACCCAGCGTCGGTGGTGGGTCGGTGTGGCCGGGCGGGGGATCCGTACCGTCCGCGCCAGGCCATGCGCCGGGCTCCGTGCCGAACGACCCACGGCAGCAACCGGATTCGACGCCTACCGATCCACGTCGGCCCACACGACCGACCCCGCGACCGACCCCGCGGTCGGCCACCTCCGCCCCCGCCTCGGCGCCCGCGCCCGCTCCCTCCATGTCGGACACCGGCAGCTTCCACCTGCCTCCCCCGCAACCGGCGGCCGGCTCCTTCACCGAACCCGGAGCCCCGGAGCCCTCCACTCCGTATCCCCCCGCCTACGCGCCGACGCCCGGCCCCATGGCCGCGCCCCCGTACGAGCCCACATTCGTGTTGCCCACCCGTGGGCAACACGGTGAGGTGTCCACCGCCTCCTACACCGCCCACGACCCTCAGGCCACACGAGCCCCGCAGGCCCCGTCTTCGCCGCAGGTCGTCTCGCCGCACGGCCGGCGCCGAGGGCATCGTGCCGCCCGCCGTGAGCGTCCCGGTCCGCCCGCCAGGGTCGCGCTGCCGCTGCTGTTCCTCGCGCTGGTCTGCTACGCCGTGGGGTTCTGGGCGTTGACGCGCATCTGAACCGCCGCCCGGCGCCGGGCGGTCAGCGTCCAGACCCCGAGCACCATCAGCAGCACGCTTCCGGTGCCGATGCCGCCCACGGCGATCGCCTTCATCGCGGGATCGCCGCCCGACGCTCCGTCACCCGACGCGTCGGCACCCACCGGGCTCCCGCTCCCCGAGAGCACGGGGTCAGGAGCGCCGACGTCGAAGAACCCGCGCGGCACCGACTGCCGCGCGTAGCCCGGACCGGCCTGGGTGCTGCCGCCGAGCCGGACGCGCAGGGTCAGCCCGTACGGCCCCTCACCGAAACGATCGGCGACCTGCGCGGCGAGGTGCACCACGAGGTAGTACGAGCCGGCGAACCGCAGGGACTTCGTCGGGTCGGTGGGGGCGTACCGGTTGGCGTATCCGACCGGCGGGACCGGGGGCAGCGAGGCCGACTTCTGGCTGCCTCCGTAACCGATGCCCGTGTCCTTGACCGAGGCGCGCACCGGGTTGTAGAGCGTCATCTCCAGAGCGTCGACCACATACCCGGAGTTCTTCTCCGCACTGCCCAGGTCGACGGTGGCGGACAACTGCTGCCCCCAGTCGACGGGCACCTTGTAGAAGAGGGTCTGCCCGGGGACGATCTCGTCGCTCCGGACGCCCTGTTTCACGGCGGCCGCCTCGGCGAAGCCTGCCCCGCCCCGGACGGAGGCCGGCTCGTCCACGGGCGGCGTGGGCGTGGACGAGTCCCACACCTCGGGCACGCGCGTGTCGGCCGCCTTCGCCAGGGGCGCTTCGGATACGGGCGCGAGCTCCAGGTCCCAGGACCGGCCGTCGGAAAGGTCCGTGTCCTGCTCACCGCTGCCGGTTCCACTGTCCGTGCCGGTGCGCTCGACGACGACGTAGTACGTACCGGTCTTCTGGCACACCCCCTTGCCCGGCAGGAGTTCGCGCGCTCCCCAGGCGGTGAGCGGCTGGGGGCTCACGGCGGTCCCGACGGTCACGGAGTCGGAGGAGCACGTGACGCTGTCGGCGTCCTGCACGGAGACGCTGATCCCGTCCCCGGCGGAGAGTGCGGTTCCCGCGCGCGGGATGGCCGTGACGGAGACGTACACGTCCGACACGCCGTCGAGTTCGAGGCGGTAGTAGGCCTTGTCCTCGCCCGGGAGGGAACTCCGGTACGTCGCGCCGGGTTCCAGGCGGGCGGCGCCGGTGGTGCCGGTCGTCGCGGGGGCGCTGCGGACGTCGTCGGCGAAGGCGTACGACGGGACGTCCGGCGCGGCAACGGCTGCCGGTACGGGCAGCACCGCCGGCGCCGCACAGAGCACCGCTCCTACGACCGTGCTCCGCGCGACGGCCCGCCACACGGCCGCTCCATGCCCCGTACGCCGGCCCATCGACCCCGCCCCCTCGCCTTCGACCGAACGTGGGCCATCCTCTCCCGCACGCGCGCGTGCCACCCCCGCATTCCGTACGAGCGTCCGAAAAGGCCGCCTCTAACCGCGGGCCGGGGGATCCGCAACACAAAACCCCGACCGCGAGCGGCGGCCGGGGTCTGTTCAGTCTTCGGTATCGATACTCACGAACCCGTGGGCACGGAGTCAGTCGCCTCCGTCCACAGATCCTGCTCGGCGCGATCCGCCTGGATCTGGCGGTACACGAGGAGCCCGCCGATGGCGGCCAGTGCGACCAGGAGAAGCTTCTTCACCGCGCGACCTCGTCTTTCCTTGACGTAGGGGACCTCTGGCGCCCGACTATACACACCGACCGATACCGATCGGTGACCTGCGTCCGCCCCTCAACTGCCGCCCTCGGCAGCGCAGTAGGAGCGGATCACACCACTCCGATCGGAGGGTGATCACATCCGCACGGACGGTGATTTTCGTCCGTGCTCATACCGTCTGATCCTTACTTCTCCGCTTTTGGAGCTGTTTGCGGCCATCCGGGTGGTGTTCATCAGAACAACGCCACGCCGCGAGCGTCGGTCCACCACTTCGCGCCCTCCCTACACATCATGAGGAAAGTACGCAAATCGCCCAACCCGAAAGTGAGGGGCCATGCCCGAGAACCGGGTCATGAAGCTGTGGACCGCCATCGTCACCGCCTTCCTCGCGCTGTGCACGGCGCTCGGACTCATCACGACGACCGCCACCACGGCGGCGGCGCAGACCGCTTCGACGCGCGGCGGCGAGAGCATGCCCCCCACGGACACGACGGTGTGGCCGACGGTCGCGGCTCCCTGGGTCTTGGCCCAAGCCCGCTCCCTGCCCCCCACGATGAAGCAGCGCATCCGCGCAGAGGCACACGGCAAGTCACCGAGCTGCCGCCACCGCGGCCTCCCGGACACGGAAGCGGCCGAGGACACCGCCGCTTCCTGCGACTCCGCGGACCCGGCCGAGCCGGCCACCCCGCTGCAGCGCTGAGCCCCTGGCACGCCCGGTGCCGCCTCCCCCGACGTAACGGCGAACTTGCGTACAGCCCGCACGAGCAGGCCCGGCAGCTCCCCTGGAGCCACCGGGCCTTCGCCGTGCCCCCACCGCACTCACTCGTCCCTGGTCAGGGGTTCTCACCCCGCCGTGGGCCAAGGACACAGAACTCGTTGCCTTCGGGGTCTGCCATGACGACCCACGACTGGTCACCCTGGCCGATGTCGACACGCTTCGCGCCATGAGCCTCGAGGCGGGCCACCTCGGCGTCCTGGTCATCAGGCCTGAAGTCGAGATGCAGCCGGCTCTTGCCCTGCTTGCTCTCCTCGAGCCGGACGAATTCCAAGCCCGGCAGGCGGTCCGGCTCCCGGCGGATCTCGAACTCATCGCGGGAGGAGTGGACCACGACCCACCCAAGAGCCTCGGCCCACCACCGTCCCAGGGCCCCCGGATCCGCCGAGTGAACGATTACCTGTTCCCATTCCAAGGTCATCCGGCGAGCCTAGGGGTTCCCGGAGCCTGGAGGACCGGCTCATCGACCGACAGCGGCCGTACACGGCCGTTGATGCCGGCCGCCGATGCAGAAGGCCCCCAACCATGATCGGTTGGGGGCCTTCGTGTCTGGTGGGGCTAACAGGATTTGAACCTGTGGCCTCATCCTTATCAGGGATGCGCTCTAACCAACTGAGCTATAGCCCCGCCGCGCTCTGCGGTGTGTGTCCCGCGCGCTGACTCCTGAAGATTAGCGCACGACGTGGGCAGTCCCAAAATCGATAGTCGCGGGACGCCCAACAGGGTTTGGAACCGCTGCGACGGCAGAGGTCACTCGTCCTCGGCCAGCGTCAGCTCGACGCCGCCGACGAAGCCCGCGGACAGGTTGTAGATGAACGCGCCGAGCGTCGCGAGCGCGGTCGCGAGAACGACGTCGATGACCGCGATGATCGACGTGAACATCAGGACGTGGGACAACGACAGGAACGACTGGAGGTCGAAGCCGTTCGACTCGTTCGAGCCGGTCGCCTCCGAGACCGTGCTGCCGACCGTCGAGAAGACGCCCATCGCGTCCATGACCATCCACAGGACGGCTGCCGCGACGATCGTGCAGATGCCCAGGGCGATGGAGAGCAGGAAGCTGACCTTCATCACCGACCAGGGGTCGGCCTTCGACACCCGCAGCCGGGCCTTGCGCACCCGGGGCGTGGTGCGGGCGCCGGTCCGCGGACGCCGTACGGCGCCGGCCGCGGCAGGCGCCGCGGGCGCCTGGGCCGGGTAGGCCCGCGGCGGGTGGTAGGGCCCGGCGGGCTGCTGCGGCGGCTGGCGGTCACCGGGAAGCGGCGATGCCTCCTGCTTGGCCTGTGTGCCTCTGGTGTCCGTCACGGTTCCCCCCTGGGATCCCTTCGATCCTTGCCTGTCGGTCGAGGGTGAGGGCGAGTCGGCCGCAGAGGGCTTGATGGCCTTCAACTGGGTCGTGTGGGTGTCCGCCGCACGCCCCTCGGCACCCCCCGCGCCCCGCGCGTCGGTCGTACGCGCGTCCCCCGCCGGCGCGGCGGAGCCACGGCCGCCGCCGTTCTTTCCCGTACCGGCAGACGTACCGGCGCCCGTGGCTCCGCTCACGATGACTCTCTCCTCGTGCTACTCGGCCGAGGGCGACTCACCCTCGTCCGTGCCGGTGGTCGTGGCTGCCTCGACGGTCTCGTCCACGGCGACCTCGCCGTCGACCTCCTCCGCCTCGCGCCCCGCCTCGGCGTTACGTGCGATACCGACGACGGCATCGCGCTTGCCCAGGTTGATCAGTTGGACGCCCATGGTGTCACGGCCCGTCTCCCTGACCTCGTTGACTCGCGTACGAATCACACCGCCGGACAGCGTGATGGCGAGGATCTCGTCGGTCTCCTCGACCACCAGCGCGCCGACGAGCGAACCGCGATCCTCGACGATCTTGGCAGCCTTGATACCCAGGCCGCCGCGACCCTGGACGCGGTACTCGTCGACGGCGGTCCGCTTCGCGTACCCACCGTCTGTGGCAGTGAACACGAACGTACCGGGTCGAACAACATTCATCGAGAGCAGCTGGTCTCCCTCACGGAAGCTCATGCCCTTGACACCCGAGGTGGCACGGCCCATGGGCCGCAGGGATTCGTCCGTGGCGGTGAACCGGATCGACTGGGCCTTCTTGCTGATCAGAAGCAGATCATCGTCGGCCGAGACGAGTTCGGCTCCGATCAGTTCGTCGTCGGAACCGTCCTCCGTTTCACGGAGGTTGATCGCGATGACACCACCGGCACGCGGCGAATCGTAATCCTTCAGAGGCGTCTTCTTGACCAGGCCGCCCTTGGTGGCCAGGACCAGGTAGGGCGCCGCCTCGTAGTCGCGGATCGCGAGGATCTCGGCGATCGCCTCGTCCGGCTGGAAGGCGAGCAGGTTCGCGACGTGCTGTCCCCGCGCGTCGCGACCGGCGTCGGGCAGCTCGTACGCCTTCGCCCGGTACACCCGGCCCTTGTTGGTGAAGAACAGCAGCCAGTGGTGCGTGGTGGAGACGAAGAAGTGGTCGACGATGTCGTCTTCCTTGAGCTTCGCCCCGCGCACGCCCTTGCCGCCACGCTTCTGGGAGCGGTAGTCGTCCGTCTTCGTGCGCTTGACGTAGCCACCGCGCGAGATGGTGACGACGATGTCCTCCTCGGCGATCAGGTCCTCGATGGACATGTCACCGTCGTAGGGCACCAGCATCGTCTTGCGGTCGTCGCCGTACTTCTCGACGATCGCGGCCAGTTCCTCGCTCACGATGCCGCGCTGGCGTACCGGCGAGGCCAGGATCGCGTTGTACTCGGTGATCTTCGCCTGGAGCTCGTCGTGCTCCTGGATGATCTTCTGTCGCTCCAGGGCGGCCAGTCGGCGCAGCTGCATCTCGAGGATGGCGTTGGCCTGGATCTCGTCGATCTCCAGGAGCTCCATCAGGCCCGTGCGCGCGATGTCGACGGTGTCGCTGCGCCGGATCAGCGCGATGACCTCGTCGATGGCGTCCAGGGCCTTCAGCAGGCCGCGCAGGATGTGCGCCCGCTCCTCCGCCTTGCGCAGCCGGAAGCGCGTACGGCGGACGATGACCTCGATCTGGTGCGCCACCCAGTGGCGGATGAACGCGTCCAGCGAGAGCGTGCGCGGGACACCGTCGACCAGGGCCAGCATGTTGGCGCCGAAGTTCGACTGGAGGTCCGTGTGCTTGTACAGGTTGTTGAGGACGACCTTGGCGACCGCGTCCCGCTTCAGGACGATGACCAGGCGCTGGCCCGTACGGGACGACGTCTCGTCACGGACGTCCGCGATGCCGCCGACCTTGCCGTCCTTCACCAGGTCGGCGATCTTCTGCGCGAGGTTGTCGGGGTTCGTCTGGTACGGCAGCTCCGTGACCACCAGGCACTGGCGGTTCTGGATCTCCTCGACCTCGACGACCGCGCGCATCGTGATGGAGCCACGGCCCGTGCGGTACGCCTCCTCGATGCCCTTGCGGCCGACGACGAGCGCGCCGGTCGGGAAGTCGGGGCCCTTGATGCGCTCGATGAGGGCGTCGAGGAGCTCCTCGTGCGAGGCCTCCGGGTTCTCCAGGTACCACTGGGCGCCGGACGCGACCTCGCGCAGGTTGTGCGGCGGGATGTTGGTCGCCATGCCGACCGCGATGCCGGCCGAACCGTTGATCAGCAGGTTCGGGAACCGGGCCGGCAGGACGGTCGGCTCCTGGGAGCGGCCGTCGTAGTTGTCCGTGAAGTCGACGGTCTCCTCGTCGATGTCGCGGACCATCTCCATGGACAGCGGCATCATCTTGCACTCGGTGTACCGCATGGCGGCCGCCGGGTCGTTGCCGGGAGAGCCGAAGTTGCCGTTGGAGTCCACCAGCGGCATCCGCATCGACCACGGCTGCGCGAGGCGGACCAGCGCGTCGTAGATCGAGGAGTCGCCGTGCGGGTGGTAGTTGCCCATGACGTCGCCGACGACGCGGGCGCACTTGTAGAAGCCCTTCTCGGGCCGGTAGCCGCCGTCGTACATGGCGTACAGGACGCGGCGGTGGACGGGCTTGAGGCCGTCCCGGACGTCCGGCAGCGCGCGGGAGACGATGACGGACATCGCGTAGTCGAGGTACGAGCGCTGCATTTCCGTCTCGAGCCCGACGGGCTCGATGCGCATCACGACGTCGCCGCCCTCTTCAGGGGTGACGGGAGTGTTCTCGTCGGTCATTGCTGGTGAGAATCCTTTCTGGTGCGGTCAGCTGAGACCGACTCAGATGTCGAGGAACCGGACGTCCTTGGCGTTGCGCTGGATGAACGCGCGACGCGCTTCGACGTCCTCGCCCATCAGGACCGAGAACAGGTCGTCGGCCTGGGCGGCGTCGTCGAGGGTGACCTGGCCGAGGACGCGGTGCTCCTGGTCCATGGTCGTGATGCGCAGTTCCTCGGCGTTCATCTCACCGAGGCCCTTGAAGCGCTGGATCGAGTCCTCGCGCACGCGCTTGCCGCGCTGGCGGCCCATCTCGAGCAGCGCGTCGCGCTCCCGGTCGGAGTACGCGTACTCGATGTCCTCCCGGCCCCACTTGATCTTGTACAGCGGGGGGCGCGAGAGGAACACGTGCCCGGCCTCGACCAGCGGCCGCATGAAGCGGAACAGGAAGGTCAGCAGCAGGGTGTTGATGTGCTGGCCGTCGACGTCGGCGTCCGCCATCAGAATGATCTTGTGATAGCGGAGCTTGGAGATGTCGAAGTCCTCGTGCACACCGGTGCCGAAGGCCGAGATGAGCGCCTGGATCTCCTGGTTCTGGAGGATCTTGTCGATCCGCGCCTTCTCGACGTTGAGGATCTTGCCCCGGATCGGAAGGATCGCCTGGTACTGCGGGTTGCGGCCGGACTTGGCCGAACCGCCGGCGGAGTCACCCTCGACGATGAAGATCTCGCACTTGATGGGGTCGTTCGACTGGCAGTCGGAGAGTTTGCCCGGCAGGGACGCCGACTCCAGCAGACCCTTGCGCCGGGTCAGGTCGCGGGCCTTGCGGGCCGCCACGCGCGCGGTGGCCGCCTGGATGCCCTTGCGGACGATGTCCGCTGCCTCCACCGGGTTGCGGTCCAGCCAGTCGTTGAGGTGCTCGTAGACCGCCTTCTGGACGAAGGTCTTCGCCTCCGTGTTGCCCAGCTTGGTCTTCGTCTGACCCTCGAACTGGGGCTCGCTCAGCTTGACGGAGATGATCGCCGTCAGACCCTCGCGGATGTCGTCACCCGTGAGGTTGTCGTCCTTCTCGCGCAGCAGCTTCTTGTCGCGCGCGTACTTGTTGACGAGGTTCGTCAACGCCGCGCGGAAGCCCTCCTCGTGCGTACCGCCCTCATGCGTGTGGATGATGTTGGCGAAGGAGTACACGCCCTCGGTGTAACCGCTGTTCCACTGCATGGCGACTTCGAGGGAGAGGCTCTTCTCCTTGTCCTCCGCCTCGAGGTCGATCACCGTCGGGTGCACCACGTCGCCCTTGCGGGAGTTGAGGTACTTCACGAAGTCGACGATGCCGCCCTCGTAGTGGTACGTGACGGTCTTGACCTCGTCCTTCTCGTCCGCACCCGCCTCGTCCGCACCGGCGGTGGCCTTCGCCGACTCCCGCTCGTCGGTGAGCTTGATGGTCAGACCCTTGTTGAGGAACGCCATCTCCTGGAAGCGCCGCGAGAGCGTCTCGAAGGAGTACTCGGTGGTCTCGAAGATGTCGGCGTCGGCCCAGAAGGTGACCGAGGTGCCCGTCTCGTCGGTGGCCTCGTGCTTGACGAGCGGGGCCGTCGGGACGCCCATCTTGTAGTCCTGCGTGTGGCGGTGGCCGTCGGTCCTGACCTCGACCGCGACCTTGCTCGACAGGGCGTTCACGACCGATACGCCGACGCCGTGCAGACCGCCGGAGACCGCGTAGCCGCCGCCGCCGAACTTGCCGCCCGCGTGCAGCACGGTCAGCACGACCTCGAGGGCCGGCTTGCCCTCGGAAGCGACGATGCCCACCGGGATACCGCGGCCGTTGTCGATGACGCGGACACCGCCGTCGGCCAGGATCGTCACGTCGATGGTGTCCGCGTGGCCGGCCAGCGCCTCGTCGACCGAGTTGTCGACGACCTCGTACACGAGGTGGTGCAGGCCGCGCTCGCCGGTCGAGCCGATGTACATACCGGGTCGCTTACGGACCGCGTCCAGACCCTCGAGGACGGTAATGGCGCTGGCGTCGTACGAGGTGGTGACCTCGCTGGTCGAGGCGGCTGCCCCGCCGCTCGCGCCGGCGTCGGTGGACGGGATGTTCTCGTTGGGGTTGCCGGAATCGGCCACGAAGCGCCCTTTCTGGCACAGCACCAGCCAGGCTCGTCGGCAGGTTGCCGGAGCGGCTGCGGCATGTTGCGTTGGTAAGCCTTGATCAGCGTTGCTCAGCTTCTCCCGGGCGGTCCCCACGTTCGGGGCGGGATTGGCTTCCAGTCTACCGGTAGCACTGACACTGATGGGGGTTTGCCGGTACCTGAGTCCGCATGTGCCGCCCTCAACCGGTCTCTTCCGGGTCCCGATATACGGAAGGGGGCTCCAAGAGGCTCACGGAGGCACTCAGCGCTTCCGGGTGTCAACCCTTGGCTACTTGGGAGTCACGTCCGAATTCGCACCCGCACGCAGGCACACGCGACAAAGGCCGGGCGGTCCCCGCAGGACTCTCCCGGCCTTTGAAAAGCGTGACGCACGTCACCCGTAGGTATCGCCGGGACCGGTGCTCCCAGGGGCCCTGAGGGGGCCGTAGCGGCGTGCGGGGCCATGGGGACCGAGCACCTTGATCTGCCGCACCGTCCCGTGGCCCAGATCCTCGTTGAGGCGTGCGACCAGAGTCGGCGCGAGCAGTCGCAGGTTCGTCGCCCAGGCCGTGGAGTCACAGCGCACGATCAGCGCCCGCTCGTCCTCGTCGTACTTCTCCGGCACACAGTGCTTGGCCACGTCCTCGCCGACGATCTGCGGCCACCGGCCCATCACACCGCCCACCGCCGCCGGCGCCTCCCACCCGCGCTCGTTGAGCAGCCGGTTGATCGCCGCGCCCAGCGCCATGGGGTCGCGGCCGTCCGCGCGCGCGCCGGAGCGCAGGCCGCCACCGCGCCGTGCCTGCTTCTTCTGCTGAGCCGCGTCCCCACGCGCGCGTGCCTGCTCGCGGGCCGCCCTGAGCGCCACCCGCGCGAGGTCGACGCCGGACGGCTCGGGGGCCCGCTTCGGGGGCTCGTCGGCGGTCATACGCGCTCCACCGCCCCCTCGGCCACGGCGTACCTGGCCCCCGCGAGCACATGCGGCACGTCGTCGTCGACCGCCGCCGTCACCAGCACCTGCTCACCGGGAGCCACCAGCTCGGCCAGCCGTTCCCGCCGCCGGGCGTCCAGCTCGGCGAAGACGTCGTCCAGAACCAGCACCGGCTCGTTGCCCTCGGCCCGCAGCAGGTCGTACGAGGCCAGCCGCAGCGCCAGCGCGTACGACCAGGACTCGCCGTGCGAGGCGTACCCCTTGGCGGGCAGCTGGCCGAGCTTGAGAATCACGTCGTCCCGATGCGGGCCCACCAGGGTCACGCCCCGCTCGATCTCCTGCTTGCGGACGTCCGCGAGCGCGGCCATCAGCTGCCCGTAGAGGTCCTCACGTGTGTGTGCCTCACCGGGCGCGGACGGCTTGTACTCCAGGGCCACCGGACCGCCGCCGGGCGCCAGCTGCTCGTACGCCTTGTCGGCGAGCGGCTGGATCACGGCGACCAGGTCGAGGCGCTGGGCGAGCAGCTCGGCACCCACGCGCGCGAGGTGCTGATCCCACACGTCGAGGGTCGACAGGTCCATGGAGCGGCCGCCGTGCCGTCGGGCGAGCGCGGCCGACTTGAGGAGTGTGTTGCGCTGTTTGAGCACCCGCTCGTAGTCCGAGCGCACGCCCGCCATCCGCGGGGAGCGAGCGGTGATCAGCTCGTCCAGGAAACGGCGCCGCTCACCTGGATCGCCCTTGATCAGCGCGAGATCCTCGGGCGCGAACAGCACGGTCCGTACGATGCCCAGCACATCACGGGGTCTGACCTGCGAGGACCTGTTGATGCGGGCACGGTTGGCCTTGCCCGGATTCAGCTCCAGCTCGATCAGCTGCTGCCGCTCGCCCTGCCTGACCTGCGCCCGGACGATCGCGCGCTCGGCGCCCATGCGCACCAGGGGCGCGTCCGAGGCGACCCGGTGGCTGCCGAGGGTGGCGAGGTAGCCGACGGCCTCGACGAGATTCGTCTTGCCCTGCCCGTTGGGGCCCACGAACGAGGTGACGCCCGGGTCGAGCGGAACCTCGACCCGGGCGTACGAGCGGAAGTCGGCCAGCGACAGATGCGTGACGTGCATGGTCGTTCGCCGACCTCCCCCAGGGTTGTGGATCGCGGGGCGACCCTGTGGACTACTTCTTCTCGACCGCGTGGCCGCCGAACTGGTTGCGCAGCGCCGCGATCATCTTCATCTGCGGCGAGTCCTCCTGACGGGAGGCGAACCGCGCGAACAGCGACGCCGTGATGGCGGGCAGCGGCACGGCGTTGTCGATCGCGGCTTCCACCGTCCAGCGGCCCTCGCCGGAGTCCTGCGCGAAGCCGCGCAGCCTGTCGAGGTGCTCGTCCTCGTCGAGGGCGTTGACGGCCAGGTCCAGCAGCCAGGACCGGATGACCGTGCCCTCCTGCCAGGAGCGGAAGACCTCGCGCACGTCCGTGACGGAGTCGACCTTCTCCAGCAGCTCCCAGCCCTCGGCGTAGGCCTGCATCATGGCGTACTCGATGCCGTTGTGGACCATCTTCGCGAAGTGGCCGGCGCCGACCTTGCCGGCGTGCACCGCGCCGAAGTCGCCCTCCGGCTTGAGCGCGTCGAAGACGGGCTGCACCTTGGCCACGTGCTCCGCGTCGCCGCCGTACATCAGCGCGTAGCCGTTCTCCAGGCCCCAGACGCCGCCGGAGACGCCGCAGTCCACGAAGCCGATGCCCTTGGCGGCCAGTTCCCCGGCGTGCTTCTCGTCGTCCGTCCAGCGGGAGTTGCCGCCGTCCACGACGACGTCGCCCGGCTCCAGCAGCTCGGCGAGCTCGTCGACGGTCGACTGGGTGGCGGCGCCTGCCGGAACCATCACCCAGACCACGCGCGGGCCCTCGAGCTTGCCCACAAGCTCTTCGAGGCTGTGGACATCGGCGAGGTCCGGGTTGCGGTCGTATCCGACGACGGTGTGGCCGGCGCGGCGGATCCGCTCGCGCATGTTGCCGCCCATCTTGCCGAGGCCGACGAGACCGAGCTCCATCAGTTGTTCCTTAGGTCGCTGTGTGGCGTGGGGGCACATTCGTACCCATGTCCGAGCCTAAACCCGGACGGTCACGCACACCTGTGGGCATACGCGCTCAGACGTACGACCCCACCTGGGGGTTCACCGGTGACTTCTCCCCAGGGACCGCCCCGGTCGTCCACCGCCTGTGGACGACCGGTCGGATCACGGCAGCGACGTCAGCCGCTGAGACGCACCGGCATGATCAGGTACTTGTAGGCGTCGTCCGCCTCCGCGTCCAGCGCCGGCTTGCCGCTGAGCAGCGCGGGCTTCGTGGACGTCGTGAAGGACAGCTGGGCGACGGGTGAGTCGATGGCGCTCAGGCCGTCCAGCAGGAAGGTCGGGTTGAAGGCGATCGAGATGTCGTCGCCCTCGAGCTGGGCGTCGACCCGCTCCACAGCCTGTGCGTCGTCACTGGAGCCGGCCTCCAGGATGAGCACGCCCTGCTCGAAGCTGAGCCGCACCGGGGTGTTGCGCTCGGCGACCAGGGCCACACGCTTGACGGCCTCCACGAAGGGGGCGGTCTCGATCACGGCGACGGAGTTGAACTCGGTCGGGAACAGCGTGCGGTACTTCGGGAGGTCGCCCTCCAGGAGGCGGGTCGTCGTACGTCGTCCCGCGCCCTCGAAACCGATCAGGCCCTCGCCCGCGCCGGACCCGGAGAGCGCCAGGATGACGCTGTCGCCGCTCGTGAGCGCCTTGGCGGTGTCCAGGAGCGTCTTGGCGGGCACCAGGGCGACCGCGGAGGCCTCGGGGTTCTCCGGCTTCCACAGGAACTCGCGGACCGCGAAGCGGTAGCGGTCGGTGGAGGCCAGGGTGACCGTGTCGCCCTCGATCTCGATGCGCACACCGGTGAGGACCGGCAGCGTGTCGTCACGGCCTGCGGCGATGGCGACCTGGGCGGCCGCGGAGGCGAAGACCTCGCCGGGGACCGTGCCCGTCGCGTTCGGCATCTGCGGCAGGGACGGGTACTCCTCCACAGGCAGTGTGTGGAGGGTGAAGCGGGAGGAACCGCAGACCACCGTCGCCCGTACACCGTCTGTGGAGATCTCCACCGGGCGGTTGGGCAGGGCACGGCAGATGTCCGCGAGCAGACGGCCGGAGACGAGGACCGTGCCCTCCTCCTCGACCTCGGTGTCCACGGAGACCCGCGCCGAGACCTCGTAGTCGAAGCTGGACAGGCTCAGCTGGCCGTCCTCCGCCTTCAGCAGCAGGCCGGCGAGGACAGGCGCCGGCGGACGGGCCGGGAGGCTGCGTGCCGCCCAGGCCACGGCCTCCGCGAGTACGTCGCGTTCCACCCGGATCTTCACTCTTGCCGCCTCCTGCTGTTGCCGGCGCTTCTCGCCCTGCCTGGCCTTCGTCGTCTGTCTCGGTGTGGTCGGCCCCGGTGAGGGGCAGGACCAACGGGGACCAGTCTGACGCACCGCACTGACAGTCGGTGCCTCTCGGGGTCAAGTCGTGACGAGGGGCAGCCGGGGACCGAGGAGCGAGTTGTGCACAGGACCCCCTTCTAAACGGATTTCTCGCTCTCTCTAGTCGGGAGTAGTAGTAGGGGCTGTGGATACGGTGGATAACCGTGTTTTCGCAGCTCAGAGGCCAAATTTTATCCACCGGGCCTGTGGGCGGAGGCGGTGGACAACCGGGGCCTTCTGTGGAGAACAGAAAGTTCTGCACACGCCGTGCACAGGCAGAGGCGAGTTCTCCCCAGCGGCGTCCCCAGGTTTACCCACCTTTCCCACAGGGCAACCCGGCACCTTCGTGTGACGCCTTTCACTCGACCCGGTGAGGAGGCGCGTCGTGTTGCCGAACAGTGGACAGACATGTGGAGAAGCCCTAGATGGCTGGGGACAACGGGCCGCAGCCTGTGGGTTGTCGGTGGACAACTCCGTGCACAGCCTGTGGATCATTTTTTTGTCCACAGCCTGTGGAGATCCTTCGTCCACGAATCCACAGCCAGGTGACCTGGTCCGATGATCCCGCACCGGCTACGCCTGTGGACACAGTCTGGACAACTTCCCAGTCCCCAGGGTGTGGACGGGAAAAAGTCACCGAATCTGTGGAGAGTGGCCGTAACCCGGCCGTTAATCGAACAACGGGTGAGCGGTGGACGACCGTTGGCGGGCGAGGTCCGGCCCGGCTTCGGTGCCGGTTCGGCCCGGGAGCGGCCTCGGTTCGGCCTGGGAGCGGCCTCGGGATCGGCCTCGGGATCGGCTCGGGATCGGCCTCGGGATCGGCTCGGGATCGGCCTCGGATCAGTTCCGGGATCAGCTTCGGATCAGTTCCGGGATCAGCTTCGGATCAGTTCCGGGATCAGCTTCGGATCGACCCCGGGACCGCCCCGCGCCGGGCCCCGCGGCAAGCCCGGGAGCGGGCGCCGGGTCAAACCTGACAGCGGGCTCCGGGTCAAGCCCGGGTTCGGCCGCTGTCGCCTCGCGTCCGCCCGGCGTGTGCCTCGCGCCCCGCGTCCGCCTCGCGCCGGACGGGGCCGCGGAACACGACGGAGGGCGCCTCCGGATCTCCCTCCGGGGGCGCCCTCAGCGACGTCTGTGAGGCGTTGTGCGGTGCCGTCAGCCGTTCTTGATGCGGTTGGTCAGCTCGGTCACCTGGTTGTAGATGGAGCGCCGCTCGGCCATCAGATTGCGGATCTTGCGGTCCGCGTGCATGACCGTCGTGTGGTCACGACCGCCGAACAGCGCGCCGATCTTCGGCAGCGAAAGGTCCGTCAGCTCGCGGCACAGGTACATGGCGATCTGCCGGGCCGTCACCAGCGCGCGCCCGCGTGAGGTGCCGCACAGGTCCTCGACCGTCAGCCCGAAGTAGTCGGCGGTGGCGCCCATGATGGCCGTCGAGGTGATCTCGGGGGCGGAGTCCTCGCCACCGGGGATCAGGTCCTTCAGGACGATCTCCGTCAGGCCCAGGTCCACCGGCTGCCGGTTGAGCGACGCGAACGCCGTCACCCGGATCAGCGCGCCCTCCAGCTCGCGGATGTTGCGCGAGATCCGGGACGCGATGAACTCGAGCACCTCCGGTGGCGCGTTCAGCTGCTCCTGGACCGCCTTCTTGCGCAGGATCGCGATCCGCGTCTCCAGCTCGGGCGGCTGCACATCGGTGATCAGGCCCCACTCGAAACGGTTCCGCAGCCGGTCCTCCAGGGTCACCAACTGCTTCGGCGGCCGGTCGCTGGACAGCACGATCTGCTTGTTGGCGTTGTGGAGCGTGTTGAAGGTGTGGAAGAACTCCTCCTGCGTCGACTCCTTGTCCGCGAGGAACTGGATGTCGTCGACGAGCAGGATGTCCATCTCGCGGTACCGCTTGCGGAAGCTGTCGCCCTTCCCGTCGCGGATGGAGTTGATGAACTCGTTGGTGAACTCCTCGGAGCTCACGTAGCGCACGCGCGTGCCCGGGTAGAGGCTCCGCGCGTAGTGCCCGATGGCATGCAGCAGGTGCGTCTTGCCGAGGCCCGATTCCCCGTAGATGAACAGGGGGTTGTAGGCCTTCGCGGGCGCCTCGGCGACGGCGACGGCGGCCGCGTGCGCGAACCGGTTGGAGGCGCCGATGACGAAGGTGTCGAAGAGGTACTTCGGGTTCAGGCGCGCGGTCGGCTCACCGGGGCCGGGCGTCGGCGAGGACTGTTTGGCCGACTGGCCGGGCCCGCCGGCGCCGGGCTGGCCGGGACCGGCCGGGCCGCCGCGGTGCGGATGACCGGGACCGGCCGACGGGTCGGACAGCTCACGCCGGCCGGTGTCGCGCTGGTCGTAGTCGGAGCGCGACTGCTCGTACTCCGAGCGCTTCTGCCGGTACGGCGAGGGGTCGTACGGCGGCCGCTCCATCGACTGGGGACGGTAGTCCTGCGACGGCGGGCCGTAGGAGTCCTGCTGAGGCGGGGCGCCGTACGGGGCCTGGGACGCGGGCCCGCCGTACGTGTCCTGCGACGAGGGCGACGCGTAGGGGTCGCGCTCCGGGAAGCCGAGCCGCTGCTGCTGCCAGCTGTGCTCGTCCTGCTGGGGCCGCGGCCAGCCGCCGGGCTCCGGGCGCTGGTACTCCGACGGGTACGCGGGCCGCGCGGTCGGCATCTGGTCCGGGCGCGAGCCCGGCAACTGGTCGCCGGGCGTCGGGGGCAGCTGCTCGGCGCGGTGCCGGCCGTAGCCCTCGTACTGGCTCTCGTGCGACTTGTCGTAGCCAGTGTCGTACCGGCCGTCCCCCTGACCTTCGTAGCGGCCGTCCTGACCGTCGTAGGGGCCGGCGGGGAGCTCGGTCTCCTCGTAGCGCGACTGCTGCTGCGCGGGAGGTGCCGGCGGGGCCGGGGGTTCGCCGACGGAGTCGTCGACGGTGATCGCGATACGGATCGGCCGCCCGCACTCGCGGCTGAGCGTCTCGCTGACGATCGGGGCGAGGCGGCCTTCGAGGACGCCCTTCGCGAACTCGTTCGGGACGGCGAGCAGGGCGGTGTCGGCGACCAGGGCCAGTGGCTGGCAGCGCCGGATCCAGTGTTCGTCCTTCACCTCGACGCCCTGGCCGCGGCCCTCCCCGAGGAGCTGCTCCAGTACTCGTGGCCACACTGCGGCAAGATCGGCAGGCACGTCAGCCACAGGGCACGCTCTCTCGTGGGTCCCACGAACGTGTGGTTGTGGGACGGTCGGGATTCATATCGGGTGGGGGCAGGGACAAAGGAACGAATCGGAGTTCAGCCACGGTAGTCAGGGCGACGGCTACGGTTCAAGTTGTTGTCCCCAGCCTGTGGACAGTGTCTCCCGTGACCGCCGGTTTGACCGAATGGCGCAGCCGCGCGTACCGTAACCAGGTCGAGTTGTCGATGGCTGCTGCCGCCTGCCTCCGATGGGCACAGATCACGTCAGGTGATCGGGAAGCGGTGCACTCGGGCGTTTAACCGCGAGCTACCTCGTGGGCGCACGGTGACAGCCAGGACGGCACCCCGCCACCACCGATTGATTTCTGGAGCCCCCGAGTGAGCAAGCGCACCTTCCAGCCGAACAACCGTCGTCGCGCCAAGACCCACGGCTTCCGCCTGCGGATGCGCACCCGTGCCGGTCGCGCGATTCTCGCGAACCGCCGCAGCAAGGGTCGCACCAACCTGTCCGCCTGAGCCTGATCAGGTCATGACGTCGTGCTGCCTACCGAGCATCGGCTGAGGCGGCGCGAGGACTTCGCGACCGCTGTACGACGAGGTCGTCGGGCAGGCCGCCCGACCCTCGTGGTCCATCTTCGAAGCGGTGCCACGGACCCGCACGCGCCTGGGGAGAGCGCTCCCCCGACGCGTGCGGGTTTCGTCGTGAGCAAGGCCGTGGGCGGCGCGGTCGTGCGCAACAAGGTGAAGCGCAGACTGCGTCATCTGATGCGCGACCGAGTCACCCTGTTCCCCCCCGGTAGCCTGGTAGTCGTACGGGCGTTGCCCGGGGCGGGCGACGCCGACCACGCACAGCTGGCCCAAGACCTGGATGCCGCCCTTCAACGGCTACTGGGAGGGGGCGCGCGATGAAGTACCCGCTGCTGGCTCTGATCAAGCTCTACCAGTGGACGATCAGTCCGCTGCTCGGGCCGGTGTGCAAGTACTACCCGTCGTGCTCCCACTACGGCTTCACGGCCATCGACCGGCACGGCGCGATCAAGGGAACGGCACTTACCGCCTGGCGGATCCTGCGGTGCAATCCGTGGTCGCTCGGTGGCGTGGACCATGTTCCGCCGCGCAAGCGCCCGCGGTGGCACGAAATGTTGCGTGACGCCTGGCGTGCACGCAGGGGCGGGACCTCCGCCGCCGAAACGGCCACCGAAGAGGGACTTCCTTCTCCTTCGAGCCCGGCCGCAGAGACACCGTCCCATGCCCAAGGAGCATGATTAGTGGACACGATTGCCAGCCTCTTCAGCTTCATCACGACACCTGTCTCCTGGGTCATCGTCCAGTTCCACAAGGTGTACGGGGCCATCTTCGGCCCTGACACCGGGTGGGCCTGGGGCCTGTCGATCGTGTCCCTGGTGATTCTGATCCGTATCTGCCTGATCCCGCTCTTCGTGAAGCAGATCAAGGCGACGCGGGCGATGCAGACGCTGCAGCCCGAGATGAAGAAGATCCAGGAGCGCTACAAGAACGACAAACAGCGTCAGTCCGAAGAGATGATGAAGCTGTACAAGGAGACGGGCACCAACCCGCTCTCCTCGTGCCTTCCCATCCTGGCGCAGTCCCCGTTCTTCTTCGCCCTGTACCACGTGCTCAACGGCATCGCCAACGGTGACACCATTGGCGTGATCAACGACAGCCTTCTGGAGAGCGCGCAGAAGGCGCACATCTTCGGCGCCCCGTTGGCCGCGAAGTTCACGGACAGCGCGTCGGACCTGGTGTCGTTCGACGCCTCGCTGACCAACGTCCGCATCGTGACCGCGATCATGATCATCATGATGTCGGCGTCGCAGTTCTTCACGCAGCGCCAGCTGATGACGAAGAACGTCGACACCTCGGTGAAGACCCCGTTCATGCAGCAGCAGAAGATGCTCATGTACGTCTTCCCCGTCATGTTCGCCGTCTTCGGCATCAACTTCCCCGTCGGTGTGCTCGTCTACTGGCTGACCACCAACGTGTGGACCATGGGCCAGCAGATGTACGTGATCCGCAACAACCCGACCCCGGGTTCCAAGGCTCAGGCCGCGTACCTGGAGCGCCTGTACAAGCACGTCACGCACCACGGCAAGACCCGCAGCCGCGGCGAGCGGGCCATCGTCAAGGCCATCGTGGCCAAGGGCCGCGAGCGCAACGACGCCGAGCGCAAGTTCATCAACGGTCTGACCAAGGTGGGCTTCGCCGCCCAGGCCGACGGCACCGTGATCAAGAGCGAGTCCCAGGCCGCGGCCCAGGCCGAGGACGGCACACCGACGAGCGCGGCCGCCGCCAAGCGACAGCAGCCCAAGCGGCAGTCCAAGTCGCAGCGCCAGTCCACGGCCGCGGCGAAGGGTGCCGACGAGACCATCTCCTTGACCAAGTCCGACGAGCCGGAGGACGCCAAGCCCTCCGGAGCCGCCGGTACGGCCAAGCAGGCCGCTCCCAAGCCCGCCGGCAGCGGAGGCCGAAGCAAGGCCCAGTCCGGGCAGCGCAAGGGCGGCCCGCAGCGCCCCAAGTCCCCGTCCAAGAAGTAAGAAGGAGCCCATCCCGTGACGGAAGGCACCACCTCCGCCGCCGCCGAGGGTGCAGACACCCTGACCCGCCTGGAGCAAGAGGGCGAGATCGCGGCGGACTACCTCGAGGGTCTGCTGGACATCGCCGATCTCGACGGCGACATCGACATGGACGTCGAAGCCGACCGCGCCTCCGTGTCGATCATCAGCGACGCGGGCCCCCGTGACCTGCTCAAGCTGGTCGGCCGGGACGGCGAGGTGCTGGAGGCGCTCCAGGAACTCACGCGCCTGGCCGTCCACCGGGAGACCGGCGACCGCAGCCGGCTGATGCTGGACATCGCGGGCTACCGCGCCCAGAAGCGTGCCGAGCTCTCCGAGCTGGGTGCCAAGGCCGCGGCCGACGCGAAGAACAGCGGTGAGCCGGTCAAGCTGAAGCCGATGACGCCCTTCGAGCGCAAGGTCGTCCACGACGCGGTCAAGGTCGCCGGCCTGCGCAGCGAGTCCGAGGGCGAGGAGCCGCAGCGCTTCGTCGTCGTCCTGCCCAACTGATTCGGTACGTACGTGTCTCCGGCCCCGTCTGTTGCGCAGACGGGGCCGAACTTTGTCAGCCCGGTAGTTCTGGTGGTCGGCGCTCGCAGCGCTGATGCGGTACGGAAGGACGGTCCCCGTGACGGAGGCAGCGGAGCTTCCCCCTGCGCCTGAGGTGGCACGAGAGGTGTTCGGCGATCGCTTCGGTGATGCGGTCCGATACGCCGAGCTGCTGGCCGAGGCAGGCGTGCAGCGTGGGCTCATCGGCCCACGAGAGGTACCCCGCCTCTGGGAGAGGCATATCTTGAACTGCGCGGTGCTGTCCGAGGTCGTGCCCGAGGGCGTGACCGTCTGCGACGTCGGTTCGGGTGCCGGACTGCCCGGCATTCCCCTGGCGCTGGTGCGGGAGGATCTGAAGATCACCCTGCTCGAGCCGCTTCTGCGACGGACCAACTTCCTCACCGAAGTCGTCGAGCTTCTCGGCCTCGATCATGTGACGGTCGCGCGAGGTCGTGCCGAGGAGGTCATGGGCACGATGCCGCCGGTGCATGTGGTGACCGCCCGTGCGGTGGCGCCGCTGGACCGCCTGGCCACCTGGGGCATCCCGCTGCTGCGCCCCTACGGCGAGATGCTCGCCCTCAAGGGCGACACCGCCGAGGAGGAGCTGAAGAGCGCGTCCACCGCGCTGAGCAAGCTCGGAGCCGTGGGCACCTCGATCCTGCATGTCGGTGAGGGCGTGGTGGATCCGCTGTCCACGGTGGTGCGGGTCGAGGTCGGGGAGAGTCCGGGTGGTGTGAGGTTCGCCGCCAAGCGGGCCAAGGCGGCCCGTACCAGTCGCACGCGCCGACGCCGCTGAGACGTAACCCACGTAAAGCCGCCAAACCTACGCATCACGGAGTGTCGCGAGGGACCGGGCTGCCGAGGCTGTGCATCGTGTTTCACGTGAAACGTCGCTCTCTGCTCCACGGCATCATCAGCCGCGGCCGCGCCGCAGCCGAACCCCGCGACCGTAATAAGCCTCTCGGTTCACTCGATGAGGGACGGAGGTTGTCCACAGAGGTGGATTTCTCCACAGAACACCAGGCCTCACTGGTTCACGACCCCGAAGCCATGGGAGGCTCTGTTCATTGCGAGCCAGAAGTCGAGGAGAGTGAATCCTTGCGGTCCGACGCCAACATCGCGGGACCGATGACCGATCCGGTCCCCGGTCCCCGTACCGAGTCTTTTGGGGAGGATGTTTCACGTGAAACACCGCCCCCGATGGACGACACCCCGATCGGTCGTGCTGCCCAACTCGCGGTGGAGGCTCTGGGCCGCGCCGGCGAGGGCCTGCCACGTCCTGAGCAGACCCGTGTGATTGTCGTCGCCAACCAGAAGGGCGGGGTGGGTAAGACGACGACGACCGTCAACCTTGCCGCCTCCCTGGCCCTGCACGGTGGCCGGGTCCTGGTGGTCGACCTCGACCCCCAGGGCAATGCGTCCACCGCCCTGGGAATCGACCACCACGCCGAGGTTCCGTCCATCTATGACGTGCTGGTCGACAGTCGCCCGCTCGCGGAAGTCGTCCAGCCCGTTCCTGATGTAGAAGGCCTCTTCTGTGCTCCCGCCACGATCGATCTCGCCGGCGCGGAGATCGAGTTGGTGTCCCTGGTGGCACGCGAGAGCCGCCTCCAGCGAGCGATCCAGGCTTACGAGCAGCCGCTGGACTACATTCTCATCGACTGCCCGCCGTCGCTCGGCCTGCTGACGGTCAACGCGATGGTGGCAGGCGCCGAGGTCCTCATCCCGATCCAGTGCGAGTACTACGCGTTGGAAGGTCTGGGGCAGTTGCTGCGCAACGTCGACCTGGTGCGGGGACATCTCAATCCCACCCTGCATGTGTCGACCATTCTGCTCACCATGTACGACGGCCGGACGCGCCTCGCGTCGCAGGTTGCGGAGGAGGTGCGCACCCACTTCGTGGAGGAGGTGCTGCGTACGAGCATTCCCCGCTCGGTCCGCATCTCCGAGGCGCCGAGCTATGGACAGACGGTGCTGACCTACGATCCGGGATCGAGCGGTGCTCTCTCCTACCTCGAGGCAGCACGAGAGTTGGCGCTGAGGGGTGTCGGGGTCAGCTACGACGCGACACACGCCCATATCGGCGCCCAGGACAACGCGAACATGGTGGAGGGCATTCAGTGAGTGAGCGACGGAGGGGGCTGGGCCGCGGTCTTGGTGCACTGATCCCTGCTGCCCCGACGGAGAAGACACCGGCGCAGGCCGCGGTGGGAGGCGGAGGATCAATGGCTCCCGCAGCCCTGCCGGTTCTGACGAACGACCGCGGGGTGGCAGCGGCGAAGGTGGCCGCGCTGCTGCCTGTTTCACGTGAAACACAGGAGCTGTCGGCGAACGGCTCCGTGGAGATGCCCGCGCCGCCCGTCGGCGCGCACTTCGCCGAGATTCCGCTCGACCACATTGCGCCGAACCCGCGTCAGCCCCGTGAGGTCTTCGACGAGGACGCGCTGCACGAGCTCATCACCTCCATCAAGGAGGTCGGTCTGCTCCAGCCCGTCGTCGTTCGCCAGCTGGGCCCCGCGCGCTATGAGCTGATCATGGGTGAGCGGCGTTTCCGGGCCTGCCGTGAGGCCGGCCTGGAGGCGATCCCGGCGATCGTGCGGGCCACGGATGACGAGAAGCTCCTCCTGGACGCACTTCTGGAGAACCTTCACCGGGCCCAGCTGAACCCGCTGGAAGAGGCAGCCGCCTACGACCAGTTGCTGAAGGACTTCAACTGCACGCACGACCAGCTGGCGGACCGCATCGGTCGATCCCGCCCGCAGGTCTCCAACACGCTGCGTCTGCTGAAGCTCTCGCCGGCGGTTCAGCGTCGGGTCGCGGCCGGAGTGCTCTCTGCCGGTCACGCCCGGGCCCTTCTCTCGGTCGATGACTCGGAGGAGCAGGACCGGCTGGCCCACCGCATCGTGGCCGAGGGTCTTTCGGTTCGGGCCGTCGAGGAGATCGTGACCCTCATGGGTTCGCGTCCGCAGACGGCCCAGCGTGCCAAGGGGCCGAGGGCCGGCGGCCGGGTCTCTCCGGCACTGACCGACCTCGCGACCCGGCTATCGGACCGCTTCGAAACCCGGGTGAAGGTCGACCTGGGGCAGAAGAAGGGCAAGATCACCGTCGAGTTCGCCTCCATGGAGGACCTGGAGCGCATCCTCGACTCGCTCGCGCCCGGCGAAGGTCCGGTCCTGCAGAAGGGCCTCGTGGACGGCGACGCCGAGGAGTCGGAAGACTGAGCCGCGGCTCGTCCGCGCGCGTGTCGGCCGTGGGACCTGTGAGCGGGCCGTGTCCGGTGTGTACCGGAACACGGCTCGCTCTTTGCTTTCAGGCGGTATCGATGGAATCGCATCGTGGATACGATGCGATGGGGTTGTGGCGCATCCACCTGGCAGTACCTCGGAGCGGGAGGCGGGGGCCATGCGAACGATGAGCCGGACCGGACTGGTGAGCGCCGGGCTGGGCCTGGGCGCGGTCGGCGGCTTCGTCGGCAGCCTGCTCAGGGAACGGAGCGCTCTGACAGCCGCTCGCGACGCTGCGAGCGAAGGAAGCGAGGAACAGCCTTCATGGGGCGTCGGCTCGTACCGCTCACGCTGGACAACCTTCAAGACCTACCCAAGCGCTGCCGGGCGTGTGTCTTCTGGGAGCTGGACCCCGTCACGAGTGCGGCCGCGGTAAGAGCGGGCACGCCCGCTCTGGAGAAGGAGTCCTGGATCTCCGCTGTCTTGCTGGACTGGGGGTCGTGCGGCCGGGTCGTCTATGTGGACGACGTCCCCGTGGGGTTTGTGCTCTACGCGCCGCCCGCCTATGTTCCCCGCTCGACGGCGTTCCCCACGAGCCCTGTGTCGCCGGACGCCGTGCAGCTGATGACCGCGTTCATCATGCCGGGGTACCAGGGGCAGGGGCTTGGCCGTGTGATGGTCCAGACGGTCGCCAAGGATCTGCTGCGACGTGGCTTCAAAGCGATCGAGGCGTTCGGCGACGCACGCTGGAAGGAGCCGGCCTGTGTCCTCCCGGCCGACCATCTGCTGGCGGTGGGCTTCAAGACGGTGCGTTCTCATCCGGCTCATCCTCGGATGAGGCTGGAGCTGCGGACCACGCTCTCCTGGAAGGAAGACGTGGAGATGGCGCTCGACCGGTTGCTGGGCGCGGTCCAGAAGGAGCCGGCGTTGCGCCCGCTCTAAGGAGTTCGGTAACGCAATGGGCCAGCCCCTCAAGGCTGGCCCATTCGTGTTTCACGTGAAACATCAGCCGTCTGCGGGACGGCTCAGCGTGTCACTCGGAGATGAAGCTCTCCAGGTCGCGGACGAGCGCGGCCTTCGGCTTGGCACCGACGATGGTCTTGGCGACCTCGCCGTCCTGGTACACGTTCAGCGTCGGGATCGACATGACGCCGTACTTGGCGGCGGTACCCGGGTTCTCGTCGATGTTGAGCTTGACGATCTCGATCTTGTCGCCGTGCTCGGCGGCGATGGCCTCGAGCGAGGGGGCGATCTGGCGGCACGGGCCGCACCACGCGGCCCAGAAGTCCACCAGGACGGGCTTGTCGCTCTTGAGGACGACCTCGTCGAAGTCGGCGTCGGTCACATTCTTCAGGGTGCCGGCCACAGGGGGCTCCTTAATTCTCTGTGCAGGGGGGAGAGGGTCAGACTGCGGTCTTCTCGGGCTCGGCCTGCTCCTCGTCCGCGAGGGCGGCGAGGTAGCGCTCGGCGTCGAGAGCGGAGGAGCAGCCGGTGCCGGCCGCGGTGATCGCCTGGCGGTAGGTGTGGTCGACCACGTCGCCGGCGGCGAAGACACCAGTCAGGTTCGTCCGGGTGAAGGGCGCGGCGACCTTCAGGTAGCCCTCGTCGTCCAGGTCGAGCTGACCCTTGAAGAGCTCGGTGCGCGGGTCGTGGCCGATCGCGATGAAGAGGCCGGTCACCGGGAGGTCCGAGAGCTCACCCGTCTTGAGGTTGCGCAGCTTCAGCCCGGCCAGCTTCGGGTCGCCCTGGATCTCGGCGACTTCGCTGTCCCAGACGAACTTGATCTTCGGGTCGGCGAAGGCGCGTTCCTGCATCGCCTTGGAGGCGCGCAGGGTCTCCCGGCGATGGACGATCGTCACGGACCTGGCGAAGCGGGAGAGGAAGGTGGCCTCCTCCATCGCGGTGTCGCCGCCGCCGATCACGGCGATGTCCTGGTCCTTGAAGAAGAAGCCGTCACAGGTGGCACACCAGGAGACGCCGCGGCCGGAGAGGGCGTCCTCGTTCGGCAGGCCGAGCTTGCGGTGCTGGGAGCCGGTGGTCACGATGACGGCCTTGGCCCGGTGGATCGTGCCCGCGGTGTCCGTGACGGTCTTGATCTCACCCGTGAGGTCGACGGAGACGATGTCGTCGGGGATCAGCTCGGCACCGAAGCGCTCGGCCTGGGCGCGCATGTTGTCCATGAGCTCAGGGCCCATGATGCCGTCCTGGAAGCCGGGGAAGTTCTCCACCTCGGTGGTGTTCATCAGAGCGCCGCCCGCGGTGACGGCGCCTTCGAACACGAGCGGCTTCAGCGACGCGCGCGCGGTGTACAGCGCCGCGGTGTAGCCGGCGGGCCCGGAGCCGATGATGATCACGTTACGGACGTCGCTCACGGCTTGTTTCCTCGTCTCTGGACTGCATCGGTTGAGCGGTGGGAGTTACTTGGACTCTCACCCCACCCAACGGATCCTAAGGGGCGTGCATTCCCGGTGTGTCCGGGCACACGGAGGGACCGCACCACGGGGGATGACGGGGGGACACGGCGCAGCGGAGAGACGGGGCGTCGGTCGTCAGCGACGCGTGTAGGAGTTCGTCAGCAGAACCTTCGCCGGACTCGACGCCGGATGCTCCACACAGGTCTTGTCCATGATGTAGGCGTCGATCCGCGTGCTGTCGGAGGTGTCCGGCAGCACGACGAGGAGGGCGTCCTTCCCCTGGTACGTGCCTTCCTCGACGGCGAGTGCCGTGTCGCTGCGGCCGATGCCCTGTTGAACGCAGGCAGGCACCACGGGCTGCCGGAGGATCTTGGTCGACTGGTCACCGGGTGATGCGGCGTCGGATTCTCCTGCGATGCCCAGGCTGTGCGCGCCACGGGAGTCCGCGGCCTCGGCGAGGAGATCGGTGACCTGGCCCTCCAGCCCGCTCGCGGAGAAGGTGTCCGGTCCGCTCGACTGATGAGTCGAAGTGCCGGCCCCTCCGCCGTCCGTGAGTGACGACACCAGGACGGAACCGAGTCCCAGCGCCGCGACGGTGAGGACCGTCCCGAGGACAGCGATCCTGCGGCGGCCGCCCCGCTTGCGGTCCTTGCGGCCCGGGCCGGTGGCGGCGTGCGCGCGCCCGGCAGGTCGGTCCGCTGCCGTTGCTGTTTCACGTGAAACATGGAGCGCGTCGGTGTCGGTCGTGACCGCATCGGCCGACGGCGAGGTGTCCGCGTTCTCCGGCGCCGTGGAGTTCAGCAGCGCCTCGGCGGCGAGTGCGGCATCGATGCGGTGGGCGACATCGTCCGGCATGCGCGGTGGGCCGGGGAGGGTGCCCAGTAGGCCACGGATCTCCTCGAGGGACGCGTGGACGTCCGCGCAGAGCTCGCAGGTGTCCAGATGCCGCCGCACGTCGGCGCTCCGGGAGGGAGCGAGCAGGCCCTCGGTGAGGTCGGAGATCTCCGCGACGTCCGGGTGCCCGGTCGTGTCCTTCGTCGAGGTCACGCTCGCCCACCTCCGCCCTTCACAGCAGCTGAATCGCCTGTCCCGGCGTTGCCCGGCCCCTCGTCCCGAGGTTCCGCTGCCGGTGGGACGGATGTCCCCTGCGCCCGGTTCCGTCCTGTGCCGTTTTCTCTCTCGCCTCCGGTGCCGGCCGGCCGCAGATGAGTGAGGAGCGGCAGGAGTCTGGCTCTGCCCCGGGCGCAGCGGCTTTTCACCGTCCCGGTCGGGACGTCGAGCACGCGGGCGGCCTCGGCGACCGGGTAGCCCTGCATGTCCACGAGGACGAGGGCGGCTCGCTGGTCGGGAGGGAGGGTGCCGAGCGCTTCGAGGAGCTGGCGGTGCAGGTCGTTGCGCTCGGCGGGCGCGGACGCCGACTCGTGCGGTTCGAGCAGCTGCTCCAGTCGCTCGGTGTCGTCGACCGGTGAGGTCTTGCGGGAGGCTGCCTTGCGGGCGCGGTCCAGACAGGCGTTCACCGTGATGCGGTGCAGCCAGGTCGTGACGGCGGACTGGCCGCGGAAGGTGTGGGCGGCCCGGTAGGCGGACACGAGGGCGTCCTGGACGGCGTCAGCGGCCTCCTCGCGGTCTCCCAGCGTCCGCAGGGCCACCGCCCAGAGCCGGTCGCGGTGACGCCGTACGAGCTCACCGAAGGCGTCGGGGTCGCCCTCTACGTGGCGGGTGAGGAGGTCCTGGTCGCTCGCTCCGTCATATCCGGCGCCTTCCGCCATCGGACCCCCTCCCCTCGTTTCAGCTGGTCACTTTGATGTCCGTCACGCGGCCACGATAGGTGCCGTCGTCGGTCAGCGGCAGCTTGGTCAGCCAGACCAGGAGGTAGCGGGTCTTGACGGACTTGGTCGGCTGGAGCGTCACGCTCGTACCGGAGTCCTCGGCAACCTTGGTGTAGGCGTCCAGGGACGTGGGTTCGGAGCCCGCCTCGCTGGAGGCGGCGCGGAGTTCGACGGAGGTATTACCCACGAAGGTAACGGTCGCCTTCCCGACCTGCTGCACTTTGCCGAGATCAAGGATGATGCCGAGGCCTGGCTTCAGGTTTCCGAAGTCGGCACCCTTGTAGAAGTCCGTCTGCCAGTACGTCGAGGCGCTGTTGTCGTATGCCTTGCCTATGTCGGCGGGCTTCTCGGACCCGTCTCCGTCGGGGTCGAAGTCCCGGCCGCCGGTGATGGTGATCGGAAGGCTGGCGGGCTTCGTCGGTGCCTTGTCGCCGTCGTTCGTCGTCTGCGTCTGGTTGGGGTCCTCGGACTGCCCCTGGTCCATCAGGGCGTCCGCCAGCTGCCAGCTGCCCAGGCCGAGGGCGGCGATGAGGAGGGCGGAGACCGCCCACTTCAGTGCCTTGCCGGTGCGGCTCTGGAGCGGGGGTGGCGGGGTCGCCACCTGCTGGGTGACGCCTGGATGCGGCGAGGGGCGGCCGTAGGTGCCCTGCTGGTACGTCGTGCGCTGGTACTCGGGCGGGGCGGTGAAGGCGGGCTCCGGCGGGCGGATGCGGGGCATCTCACCGATCGCCTTCACCAGCTCCTCCGGCGTCGTGCAGGCGGCCTCGTGCCGGGAGGCGGTCGCGCCGTCGTTGACGAGGGCGCGCATCGACAGCTCCGACAGGCCCCGGTGGACGCCGGCGCGCACCTGGTCGGGGGCGATCAGGCCGATGTCCTTGGGCAGCCCCGAGAGCCCGTAGGCGTCGTTCTCGTAGGGCCAGCGCTGGGTCAGCGCCGCGTACAGCAGGGCGCCGATCGCCTCGGTGTCGGTGCGCTGAGGGGTGTCGGTGGTGACGCCGCGCAGGGCGGCGTTCACCGCGAGGCCGCGGATGCGCCACTGGCCCGAGGAGGTGCGCAGTACGGCGTTGGGGTTCAGACGCAGATGCGCCAGGCCTTCGCGGTGGGCGGCGGCCATGGCCGAGGCGATCTGACTCACCATCTGGTAGGCGTCGTGCGGTTCCAGGGGGCCGGCCGCGAGCAACGCGGTCAGCTCGGTGGCGTCGGGCAGCCACTCATGGACCACGTAGACGAGGTCGTTCTCCTCGACGGCGTCCAGTACTTGGACGAACCGGGGATCTCCGAGCAGGGCGGATGAGCGGGCCGCTGCCAGCACCGAACGGGCCCGGGTGTGCTCCGCGGGCAGGATGTGGACGCCCACGGCACGACGGAGTTTCTCGTCGACCGCACGCCAACTGCTGAAACCGTCCAGACGGGTGACGCACTCTTCGAGGCGATAGCGCCTGGCGAGCTTGTGACCACTGTGCAGTTCCGGCGGTGAGGCCTTCCCGGGACGCTCCGCCCCGCCGCTCCCCTGTGCCTCGTCGCTGTCCGTGTCCTGCTCCCGGTTCTTGACCACCCCGTCGGCCGTGGCCTGGTCCGCTTGTGCGGTCAGCGGCTTGTCACCGCTGTTGTCTGCCACGTCGACGGCAGCTGTGCTCCGTTCCGCCACCGTCGTTCCTGCCTCCCCATTCAGTGCGCGCCGTCCGGCCTCGTGCGCGCCGTGCGACGCCGAACCCAATTGTGCCCACAGTCCGCCGCTATGCACGACACGCGGCGGCGGACGATGGTTGTGCGCCTACCCCCTGACTCAGCGGCCCAGGCGTCCGCGAACCATGCCGACGAGCGAATTGAGCTCCTCGATGCGCATGCGGCGGGCGGCGACGAAGAAGATGCCGAGCAACAGGACCCCGCCGGCCAGCAGCGCGGCGAAGGAACCCAGGACACCCTGGCCCAGGCTGTGGCCGATGCCGTAGCAGGCCGCGCCGCTGATCAGGGCGGCCGGAACGGAGGCGATGCACAGCCGGGCGTAGGTCCGCAGGACATGCGAGCCGTCGAGGTCGCCGCCGAGCCGCTTGCGCAGCCGGTTCCAGGCGACGCCGACGCCGATCGCGTACGCCAGGCCGTACGAGGCCGCCATGCCGACCACGGCCCAGCGGGCGGGCAGGACGAAGTAACAGAGTGCCGAGGCGCTCGCGTTGACCGCGGCCACGATGACCGTGTTGTAGAAGGGGGTCCGGGTGTCCTCGTAGGCGTAGAAGGCGCGCAGGACGACGTACTGCACGGAGTAGGGGATCAGGCCGAGGCCGAAGGCCATCAGCATGAAGCCCATGTTCGTGGCCTCGCTGGTGCCGGAGGAACCGAAGATCAGTGTGCACATCGGGATGCCGAGTGCGAGGAAGCCGAAGGCGATCGGGACGATCGCGACGGCCGTGGTGCGCAGGCCCTGGGAGATGTCGTCGCGGACCGCGCCGGCGTCGCCCTCGGCCGCCGAGCGGGAGATCCGGGGCAGCAGGGCGGCCATCAGGGAGACGGTGATGATGGCCTGCGGCAGTCCCCAGATCAGCTGGGCGTTGGCGTAGGCGGCAAAGCCGGTGCCGTCGACCGGTGAGCCCTTGCCCGCCGACGTGGACAGCTGGGTGACGACGAGCGCGCCGGCCTGGTTGGCCAGGACGAACAGCACGGTCCACTTGGCGAGGGTCGCCGCCTTGCCGAGACCGTGGCCCTTCCAGTCGAAGCGCAGCCGAAGGCGGAAACCGGTCTCGCGCAGGTACGGGATCATGGCGAGGGCCTGTACGACGAGGCCGAGCAGGATCCCGATGCCGAGGAGTCGCTCCCCCTCCGGCGGGATGGTCGTGACCTTCATGCCGGAGTCGGCGGAGGTGCCGTAGACCCAGATGAACATGCCCAGGGTCACGATGATGACGATGTTGTTCAGGACCGGCGTCCACATCATCGCGCCGAACTTGCCGCGTGCGTTGAGGATCTGTCCCATCACCACGTGGACGCCCATGAAGAAGATCGAGGGCAGGAAGTAACGGACGAACGTGACGCCGACCTCGTTGGCCGCCGGGTTGCTGGCGACCGAGTCGGACAGCAGCCGGATCAGGACGGGCGCCGCGGCGATCGCGGCGACCGTGAGCAGGCCGAGCGCCACCATGACCAGCGTGAGCAGGCGGTTGGCGTACGCCTCGCCGCCGTCCTCGTCCTCCTTCATGGCCCGCACGAGCTGCGGCACGAAGACCGAGTTGAGGCCGCCGCCGACGGTCAGGATGTAGATCATCGTGGGCAGCTGGTAGGCGACCTGGAAGGTGTCACCGAGCAGACCGACGCCCAGTGCAGAGACGATCAGCGCGGAGCGGACGAAGCCGGTGAGGCGGGACACCATCGTGCCCGCCGCCATGACGGCGCTGGACTTCAGCAGGCCACCGGCGCGTCCGCCCTTCTTGGCGGCGGCGGGAGCGGGAGCGGTGGGGGGCGCGGGCGGCGTGGCGGTGAGATTCATGGTCTGGTCCGCCGCGGACGACGCCGTCACCGGAGCCTGGTACGCCGGTACCGCTGCCTGGCCGCCCGGAGCGTGCGCCGGGGCGGGTACCGACGGGGACTCCGTGGAGCGGGCGCCGCCCTGCTGCTGGTCCCGGAAGAGGTGGGCGAAGGCGTCGGGCTGGTGCTGCTCCTCGCTGGAGTGCGTGACCAGGTCGTCCACGCCCACGAACTGCGTCGTCCGCGGGTCGTCGCCGTACGGCAGGTACTGGGTGGGGCCCTCCGGCTCGGGTGCCGGGGTCTGGGCCCACATCCGCGGATCGGGGGCGTACGGGGACTGCGGGGGCCGCCCGTACAGCGGCTGCTGCGGCTGCTGCATGCCCGGTGGCGGCGGGGGGTGCGCGGCACTGTCGTAGAGCGCCTCGGCGACCGGGTCCTGCGCGGTGAGGTCCTGGGCCCGGTAGGGGTCCTGGTCGTAGGCGTCCTGGAGGTACATGTCCGCCGGGTGCTGCGGCGGCACCTGGCCGTGCTCGGGCGGCGGGCCCTCGGGGTTGCCCGAGCCGCCCGCGGCCTGGCCGCGGTCACCGTCGTACGGCGCGTTCATGGTTACCCCACCTCATCGTCCCGGGCCCACCGGCCACGACTTCCTCAACGGTCCACTCTCTCACCCGTGCCGGACGGGTCGGCGCTTTCCACTGCGGTGTCCGGTGTCTCGTCACTCGGCTGCTCCGGGTCGGCTGCCCCTGCTCGGCCGCCGGACTCCTTCTCGTTCTCGGGACGATTCTCACGGTCCCCGGCGTTCTCCGGGCCGTCGGCGGGTTCGCCCGCCTCGCCGGCACCGTTCTCGCCGTCCTCTTCGGTCGCGTCGGTCTCTTCCGCTTCCCGGGCCGCGGCGCGCTTGCGCTGGGTGTACATCCGGAAGCCGGCCAGCACGAGCAGCAGGACTCCGCCGCCGATGACCAGCATCACCGTGGCCGTGATCTCGGTGACCCGCACGTCGAAGGCGACCTCTTCGCCGTACTTCTGGCCGTCCTCGGTGTACAGCTGGGCGACCACCGTCGTCTGGCCGTTGACCTTGGCGGACGTGGTGAACTTCACCGTCGTGGTATGCCCGCCGGAGACCGTCACCCGCTGCTCGGTGTACGCCTCGTCGGAGATTTCGAGGCGGGTCGGGTTCTTGGAGGTGAGCCGCAGGACCAGGTGGTCGACGCCTTGCACCAGGTTGTTCTGCACGGTCACCGGGATCGTGGCGCTTCGTCCGGAGAGCTTGGTCTCGGACTTGTCGATCAGCTTGACCTGGCCGGTGAGGGTGTCGAGATAGGCCTGCACGCCCTGACGGAACGAGCTCGCGGCGGTGCTCCGGCCCCGCCAGGACGTGGACATCTCGCGGTTCATGGCCCGCCCGAAGGGGGTCACCACCCGGGCCTCGTTGGCGAGGATCACCTTGAAGTTGTCGAGTCTGTCCTGCGTGTACGCGATCTGCTCGAAAGCCGACCGGGGCAGCTCCTGCTTGCGCAGCGAGGAGGGGTACGCCGACCTCGGCTGAACCTTCGTGGTGGCGCCCGGGTCGGGCTTGGCCTTGGCGGCCGCCGCGAGCTGCTGGGACTGCGACCAGGTACCGCCCTGGAGGGTGCTGACGGCCTCCGCCAGCGACCGGGCCTGGCTCGTGGTCGGCATGCGCTGCGGGGCGACGACGGCGCTGCGCTGCTTGCCCGTCTGCAGGTTCAGGGCCAGGCTCTGCGCGAGGAACTCCTGCACGGCGAGCGTGGAGGTGGAGGCCTTGGACAGATCGCCCTTGAACGCCGTCGACAGCCGCGCGTCCGCGACCACCGCCGTGGTGCCGCCGCCGATGGGCCGGGCCGCGGAGGGGGTGTAGGTGAGATCGCCGTTCTCCGTCAGGCTGTCGCTGCGCGCGATGACCTTGTCGGCGCCCGCCGAGGTGGCGACCTTGACGATCGACGGGTCGACGGCGCCGTCCACGGGCCAGGCGAAGTCGGTGTCCGGGGTCACATGGAGCACGGTCTCCACGGTGGTGGCGGCGACGTCGGTGGCCGCCTTGAGCTGGCTCAGGGAGCCTGCGACGCCGGTGCCGTTGTGGGCGAGCGAGGCCAGGTCGGGATCGGCGAAGGGCAGCGCCACGACCTCCTTGCCGAGCACCGCCTCCTGGAGATCGCCGAGCCACTGCTTGGCGACCGCCTGGTGGGTGCCGGCCGTGGTGGTGTCCCCGTCGCCCCGGACCCGGTAGTTGCCGGTCATGGCGTCGACGGACGCCAGCAGGTCCGGGTCGATCACCCAGGTGACGTCGAGCTCCTTGCCCAGGCTCAGCAGCTGCTCCAGGCGACCGCCGGGCGAGAGCTCCTTGGCCAGGTCGTCGTTGAGGAAGACCGGCGTCTGCTGCGCGTTGGAACCGGTCTCCGCCGACATGTGGACGGTGGAGACCAGTGGCCACAGCACCGTCGTCCTGGTCGGGGTGTCCGCCTCGTCGGGTTGCCACGGCAGGAAGGTCCGCTGGACGCCCAGCACCTGTTCCCACGGCTGCGCGGACGTCTCGCCCGCGAGGGTGACACCGAGCGGGTAGACACCGTCGTCGTCCAGGTCGAGCTTGTCGACCGGGACGGAGATGCTGAAGTGCTCGGAAACGCCCGGTGTGAGCTTGGCGAACTCGGCTACGTACTTGCCGCCCACCTCGGAGCCGTCATTGCCTGAGAGGGCGTCCGCGCGCTTGGCTGCACTGTCGATCGCCGAGCGGGTGGTGAGCGCGGAACCCAGTCGCAGACCCACGTGAGCGTCGGTGACCGCCTGCTTGCCGTTGTTGGTGACCGTGCCGGAGACCGTCAGGGTGTCCCCGTCGGTGGGAGCGGCGGGGCTGAGCGAGTCGACGGCGACAGCCACCGTGCCCGCGTCGGAGGCCTCCTTGGCGGAGGTCCGGCCGACGGCCTGCGCGGGGGCGGCGGGCAGCTGGAGAAGACCGGCCAGCAGAGGCGCCCCGGCGAGCAGTGCGCCGGTGCGCCGCAGCCACCGGCGGGCAGGTGAGGGAGTCATCCCCGGAAAGTCTGCCGCCTCGGCCACGCGTTCGCCCGTCCCTCGTCGTCGTCAGTGGTCGTCGGATTGTGCGTCCACGCATGGTAACGATGCGCGCTGAGGGGAAGTGCCGCGGACTGCTTCACAAGATCGCGGAAGTCGGTCGGATCGTCCGCTATCTATTGGTATGAGATGGAGTGGGCATGTAGACGTCAAGAGGCCGCCTTGCCCGTCTATCGCGAGTGATGTCCGCTCACTCAAATCCGGGCGCCCCGGGTGGGCCGGGCCACGTACCCTCTTCTGTTGTGCCGAACGCCAACGAAGACAATCTCAGCGTCCTGAGCCAGGTGCAGCACCGCGCGGTCAGTGAACTGCTGCGGGTCGCCCCTGTCGCCGACGACCTCGCCCGCCGCTTCCAGGAGGCCGGGTTCTCTCTCGCCCTGGTCGGCGGCTCGGTCCGGGACGCGCTGCTCGGCCGGCTCGGCAATGACCTGGACTTCACGACGGACGCCCGACCCGAGGACGTACTGAAGATCGTCCGGCCGTGGGCGGACGCCGTGTGGGAGGTCGGGATCGCATTCGGCACCGTCGGGGTCCAGAAGGACGCCCGCGTCGGAGACGTCGATCGATGCTTCCAGATCGAGGTCACCACCTACCGCTCGGAAGCCTACGACCGCACCTCGCGCAAGCCCGAGGTCTCGTACGGCGACTCCATCGAGCAGGACCTCGTCCGGCGTGACTTCACCGTGAACGCGATGGCCGTGGCGCTTCCCGAGAAGGAGTTCATCGACCCGCACGGTGGCCTCGAGGACCTCGCGGCGCGTGTGCTGCGCACCCCGGGCACGCCGGAGGAGTCCTTCTCGGACGACCCGCTGCGCATGATGCGCGCCGCCCGCTTCGCCGCCCAGCTCGACTTCGAGGTCGACGCCGAGGTCGTCTCGGCGATGAAGGGGATGGCCGGCCGCATCGAGATCGTCTCCGCCGAGCGGGTACGGGATGAGCTGAACAAGCTGGTTCTTTCCGCGAACCCGCGCAAGGGGCTGTCGCTGCTCGTCGACACCGGCATCGCCGACCATGTGCTGCCCGAGCTGCCCGCTCTGCGGCTGGAGAGCGACGAACACCACCGGCACAAGGACGTCTACGAACACACCTTGATCGTCCTCGAGCAGGCGATCGCCCTGGAGGAGAACGGCCCCGACCTGACTCTGCGGCTGGCCGCGCTGCTGCATGACATCGGCAAGCCGCGCACCCGCCGCTTCGAGAACGACGGCCGCGTCTCGTTCCACCACCATGAGGTGGTCGGAATGAAGATGACGAAGAAGCGCATGACGGCTCTGAAGTACTCCAATGAGCTGGTGAAGGACGTTTCCCGACTGGTCGAACTCCACCTGCGTTTCCACGGGTACGGCACCGGTGAGTGGACGGACTCCGCGGTGCGTCGCTATGTGCGGGACGCGGGACCGCTCCTCGACCGCCTGCACAAGCTGACCCGATCGGACTGCACGACGCGGAACAAGCGCAGGGCGGCCGCGCTCTCGCGGGCGTACGACGGGCTGGAGGAGCGCATCTCCCAGCTGAAGGAGCGGGAGGAGCTGGACGCGATCCGCCCCGACCTCGACGGCAACCAGATCATGGAGATCCTGGGCGTAGGCCCCGGACCTGCCATCGGCAAGGCGTACAAGTACCTGCTGGAACTGCGCCTGGAGAACGGGCCGATGGAGCACGACGCAGCGGTGGCGGCACTCAAGGAGTGGTGGGCCGAGCAGGGCTGAGTCCGTGAAACGGGGTCGTGTTTCACGTGAAACATGACCTTGGCGCGGCAGGCGCACATGCGAAGGGGCGGTGTTTCACGTGAAACACCGCCCCTCTCAGCAACTGCCTTACTTCGAGTAGTCCTTCAGGCAGAGCAGGAAGTTACTGCCGTCACCGGTCTCGGTGTACGAGTACTGGAAGTCCTTGGCCTTCTCCTCGCACTTGCTGTCGGCCGTGAGCGCGGTGTACGTGCCCTCGACCTTCGCCAGCACGATGTACTGCGCCTTCGAGGAGTCGCACTTGACGACCTCGAGGTCGGGGTTGTCGTCGCTGCTGCTGCCTCGGTGCATGCAGTCGCCGACCGCCGCGGTGTTGGCGTCGTCCCGGCTGGATATGTAGGCGCCGATACCCACGCCGATGACAGCGAGAACGATGACGACGTTCTTGATCAGCTTGAAGCTGACCTTGCGGCGGGGCTGCTCCGGCGGGACCGCACCGTAGGGAGCGGCGCCCGGCTGCGGGTAGCCGGGCTGCGGCGGGTACGGCACCTGGCCCTGGGGCTGGCCCTGCGGCTGGCCGTAGGGCTGCTGGCCCTGCTGCGCGAACGGGTTCTGGCCGTGGGGCGGCGGAGTCGACACTTGGAGGTCCCCCTAGAAAACTTTAGACGTGTGGCGCGAAATCACTCGCGAAGTAAGACTCACGTAAGTTACCGGCCCCCACTGACAACCCTGTAGCCGGAGCTGGAGTCTGTGTCATTGATGTGACACTTTCCGGCGCTCAAAGCGGGCCATAGCGGCAGCAACTGTTCCGTAGATAACGGCGACCGTGACCACCAATGCGGTGGAACGTCCGTCAGGCGGCAGCATCAGGGCGGCGACGGCCGCGGCGCCGACGAAAGCGACGTTGAACAGGACGTCGTAGAGAGAGAAGATCCGGCCGCGGAAGCCGTCCTGCACGGACGACTGGACGACGGTGTCGGTGGCGATCTTCGCGCCCTGGGTGACCAGCCCCAGCACGAAGGCCGCGGCGAACGTGGTGACCTGGGTGAACGGCGGCATGAGGGCGAGCACCAGGACGGCGGCGGCCGCAGAGCAGACGATGATCCAGCGGGCCGGGCCCAGTCGTCCCGCAGCCGACGGGGTGACCACCGCGGCGACGAAGAAGCCCACGCCGGAGACTCCTACCGCCAGTCCCAACAGGGCCAGCCCGTCGTCCGGGTCGGACGACCAGGCGTACCGGCACAGCATCAGGACCATGACGGTCAGGGCGCCGTAGGAGAACCGCATCAGGGAGATCGAGCCGAGTGCCCAGGCAGCCTCCCTGCGCTTCGGCTCGGCGAGGTGGCGCAAGCCCGCCGAAAGGCCGCGGGCGGTGCCTCTGAGCGCGCTCGTCAGCCGGGGCTGGACCAGATCACGGTCGGGTCCGAGCAGATCCGCGGCCATGGCCAGGGAGGCGAGCGCGGCGGACAGGTACAGCGCGCAGCCCAGCAGCACCACGGCGGCGTCGGAGTCCGCCACCACCAGCCGGACGACGAAGGCGAGACCGCCTCCCGCGACCGCGGCAAGCGTTCCGGCGGTCGGGGAGAGGGAGTTGGCCATCACCAGGCGCTCGCCGTCGACGACACGAGGCAGGGCCGCCGAGAGGCCGGCGAGGACGAAGCGGTTGACCGCGGTGACGCACAGCGCGGAGACGTAGAAGAGCCAGTCGGGGACATGGCCGATCATCAGGACGGCCGTCACGGAGGCCAGCAGGGCGCGCAGCAGGTTGCCGTAGAGGAAGACCTGTCGGCGGCGCCAGCGGTCCAGCAGGACACCGGCGAAGGGGCCGACGAGGGAGTACGGCAGCAGCAGGACCGCCATGGCGGAGGCGATCGCGCCGGCGGAGGTCTGTTTCTCCGGGGAGAAGACGACATAGGTGGCGAGCGCGACCTGGTAGACGCCGTCCGCGCACTGGGAGAGCAACCGCACCGTGAGCAACCGCCGGAAGTTCCCGAAGCGCAGCAGGACGCGCAGATCACGGACGACGGCCATGGGGCCCAGCCTCACATACGGGGAGGGTCCCCGGGTCATGCGACCCGGGGACCCTTCTCAGCCCTGGCAGGAGCGAATTTTCCGTGCGGGTCGAGTTAGCGCTCGACCTCGCCGCGGATGAACTTCTCGACGTTCGCGTAGGCCTCGTCGTCGAAGTACTGGACCGGCGGGGACTTCATGAAGTACGAGGACGCCGACAGGATCGGGCCGCCGATGCCACGGTCCTTGGCGATCTTCGCGGCGCGCAGGGCGTCGATGATGACACCCGCGGAGTTCGGGGAGTCCCAGACCTCGAGCTTGTACTCCAGGTTCAGCGGGACGTCACCGAACGCACGGCCCTCGAGGCGGACGTACGCCCACTTGCGGTCGTCCAGCCAGGCCACGTAGTCCGAGGGACCGATGTGGACGTTCTTCTCGCCCAGGTCGCGGTCGGGGATCTGCGAGGTGACGGCCTGCGTCTTCGAGATCTTCTTGGACTCGAGGCGGTCGCGCTCCAGCATGTTCTTGAAGTCCATGTTGCCGCCGACGTTGAGCTGCATGGTGCGCTCGAGCCGGACACCGCGGTCCTCGAACAGCTTCGCCATCACACGGTGCGTGATGGTGGCGCCGACCTGGGACTTGATGTCGTCACCGACGATCGGGACGCCCGCCTCGGTGAACTTGTCCGCCCACTCCTTGGTGCCGGCGATGAAGACCGGAAGGGCGTTGACGAACGCGACCTTGGCGTCGATGGCGGCCTGGGCGTAGAACTTCGCCGCGTTCTCGGAACCGACGGGCAGGTAGCAGACGAGGACGTCGACCTGGCGGTCCTTGAGGATCTGGACGATGTCGACCGGCGCCTCGGCGGACTCCTCGATGGTCTCGCGGTAGTACTTACCGAGACCGTCCAGGGTGTGGCCGCGCTGGACCGTGACGCCCTTGTTCGGGACGTCGCAGATCTTGATGGTGTTGTTCTCGCTGGCACCGATGGCGTCCGAGAGGTCGAGACCGACCTTCTTCGCGTCGACGTCGAAGGCGGCGACGAACTCGACGTCACCGACGTGGTAGTCGCCGAACTGCACGTGCATCAGACCCGGGACCTTGGACGCCGGGTCGGCGTCCTTGTAGTACTCGACGCCCTGAACCAGCGAGGCGGCGCAGTTGCCTACGCCGACGATGGCTACGCGAACCGAACCCATTCCGGTTGCTCCCTGTGTGTACGAGTGAGGCCCTGAATGGGCGCTCACGTGGCGGTTTCGTCGGGCAGATCCGCCCCGGGGGTGTCCCCGGGGCGGGGCAGGCCGCCCGTCGATCCAGATGTGGTGTTCTGTTGAGCGGACCCCCCGGAAGCGGGACCTGTCAGGTCCCGTCCGGCCCGCTCGCTCTCGATGAGCTCGTTCAGCCAGCGCACTTCGCGCTCCACGGACTCCATACCGTGGCGCTGCAGCTCAAGTGTGTAGTCGTCGAGGCGCTCCCGGGTGCGCGCCAGGGAGGCGCGCATCTTCTCGAGGCGCTCCTCCAGCCGGCTGCGGCGGCCCTCGAGTACGCGCATGCGAACATCGCGCGACGTCTGTCCGAAGAAGGCGAAACGAGCGGCGAAGTGTTCGTCCTCGTACGCGTCGGGACCTGTCTGCGAGAGCAGATCCTCGAAGTGCTCCTTACCCTCCGCCGTCAACCGGTAGACGATCTTGGCGCGACGCCCTGCGAGTGGAGCGGCGAGGGCGTCTTCGTGGGTGTTTCCCGGTTCCTCGATCAACCAGCCGTTGGTGACCAGCGTCTTGAGGCAGGGGTAGAGCGTGCCGTAGCTGAACGCACGGAACACACCCAGTGACGTATTGAGCCGTTTGCGCAGCTCATAGCCGTGCATCGGAGACTCGCGGAGAAGGCCGAGGACGGCGAACTCGAGGATCCCGGCACGCCGGCTCATCGTCGCCCCCTCTCGCCTTATGTCGCGCTGATGTATCGACTCGATACATCACGACGATAGAACGGCGTTCCGGATGCGACAAGAGGGGAGAAGGTGAACGGGATCACATCGCCGATTCATTGAGGGCAAGTTGCCTGGTTTGGGATGAACTTCGGGCCTAGGCAGGTTTTGGCGGTGCGTAGTCTGTGCGCCATGCACACCACCGGGACCCATGAGACGCCGGGGGGCGTCGAGGTCCTCGGTGCAGTACGGGTGAATGCGCGACCGACCGCATCCGTACTTCGGGGGGACAGGAAACCAGCCGCCCTTTCCAGGCGCGCACGGATGCGCCTGCCCGAGGAGTAATCGTTCGATGAGCGAGCACCGTCGCAAACCGCCGCAGCCGCAGGGAGGCGGACGTGCCGCGGCCCGACGCGGCCAGTCCGGTCCGTCCTCCGGCCGCCGCGCGGCACCGCGAGGCGCCACCGGATCTCCTGCCGACTACGGGCTGGGTCACGGGGCCGGAGGCGAGGAGCAGTCGCACGGCAGCCGTGCCGACGCCCGGCGCGGGTCCCAGAGAGACTCGGGCGCACGGCGCAGAGCGGCCGAGCCCACAGCGGGCCGCCGCGGAGCCCCGACCGGCCCCGGACGGGGCCGAGGGCGACCGGCGCCCGACAGCAAGCGTCTGATCGACTACCCGCGCGCCGGCAAGTACGGCTGGCAGCGCTGGATGCCGTCCTGGAAGCTCGTCGCGGGCCTGTTCGTCGGCTTCGTGGGCAGCCTGGTGGCCGTTGCGGGCATCGGGTACGCCATGGTGGGCATCCCGGACGTCGCCAAGACGGCGACGGCGCAGAACAACGTCTACTACTGGAAGGACGGCAGCCAGATGGTTGCCACCGGTGGTGAGACGAACCGGCAGAACATCGACCTCTCGCAGATCCCGGAGGAGATGCGCTGGGCGGTGATCTCGCAGGAGAACAAGACCTTCTACGACGACAGCGGCATCGACCCCAAGGGCATCGCCCGTGCCGTGTTCAACATGGCGAGGGGCGGCCAGACGCAGGGTGGATCGACGATCACCCAGCAGTACGTCAAGAACGCCATGCTGAACGACCAGTCGCAGACGATCTCCCGGAAGTTCAAGGAGATCTTCGTGTCCATCAAGGTAGGTGCCGAGGTCGACAAGGACCAGATCATGGCCGGCTACCTGAACTCCGCGTACTACGGGCGCAACGCCTACGGGATCCAGGCCGCCTCCCGCGCGTACTTCAACAAGGACGCGATCAAGCTCAACCCCGGCGAGTGCGCGTTCCTTGCCGCCATGTTGAAGGGCGCCACGTACTACGACCCCGCCGGCGCGACCTCGGTCGACCCGGTCGGCGCCACGCCCGCCGCCAACAGCAAGCGGGCGCGGCTCCAGATGCAGGACACCCTCGACAAGATGGTCGAGTACGGACATCTGAAAGCCTCGGTGCGGGCCGAGTACACCGCCCTCCCCGACGTGCAGAACCCTCGCTCGAACACCGACCTGAAGGGCCAGATCGGCTACCTCGTCGACCTTGCCAACGGTTACCTGGTCACCAACAGCAAGACGACCGGGATCACCCAGGACCTGCTCCAGCAGGGCGGCTACTCGATCTACACGACCTTCGACAAGAAGAAGGTCAAGGAGCTCGAGGCGGCGGTCACGAAGGTCCAGAAGGCCAACATCAAGCCCAAGGAACGACCGGAGACGGACACGCACGTCCAGTTCGGCGGGGCGTCCGTGGAACCGGACACCGGTGCCATCCGGGCCATCTACGGCGGTGAGGACGCCACCAAGCACTTCACCGACAACGCCGACCAGACCGGTGCCCAGGTCGGTTCGACGTTCAAGCCGTTCGTGCTGGCCGCCGCGATGACGTGGGGCGTGCGGGATCCGGATCTGGGGTCGTCGCAGGCGCAGGACGAACGCACCATCGTGTCGCCGAAGAGCCTGTTCAGCGGCAAGAACAAGCTCAAGATCGAGAACTACGACGGTTCGGTCTGGAAGAACGAGAAGGGCGAGGAGTGGCTTCAGACCAATGACGGCAACGTCTCCCTGGGGTCTCCGCCCAAGTACAAGATCGACCTTCGGGAGGCGATGCGCGAGTCGGTGAACTCCGCTTTCGTGCAGCTCGGCATGGACGTCGGTCTGGACAAGGTGAAGGATTCCGCCGTCAGCGCTGGCCTGAAGGAGTCCAGCCTGACCAACAGCGGCTTCCCGTCGTTCTCGATCGGCATCTCCGACCCGAGCGCGATCCGGATGGCGGGTGCGTACGGCACCTTCGCCGCCAGCGGCAAGCAGCGTGATCCCTACTCCGTGGAGAAGGTCACGAGCGAGAAGGGCCAGATCTTCACCCACGAGACCAAGACGGAGCAGGCGTTCACCGCGAAGGTCGCCGACAACGTCACGGACGTTCTGAAGACCGTGGTCGAGAAGGGCACCGGTACCAACGCCCAGCTGCCCGGCCGCGAGGTGGCCGGCAAGACCGGCACCACCGACGGCAACAAGTCGGCCTGGTTCGTGGGCTACACCCCGCAGCTGTCGACCGCGGTCACCATGTTCCGCTACGACGACGATGAGTCGAACAAGAACCGCACGTTCCTGGAGATGTTCGGAACAGGTGGCCAGGAGAAGATCCACGGTGCCTCATTCCCGGCGCAGATCTGGCACGACTACATGGCCGAGGCGCTGAAGGGCACGAAGGCGGAGGACTTCCCCGAGCCCCAGCCGATCGGCGAGGTCGTGAACGCGGAACCGTCCCCGACTCCGACGCCTTCGGTCACCGAGACCGAAGAGGAGTCGCCGTCGCCGTCCCCGTCTCCCAGCGAGACGGAGGCTGAGCCCTCGCCTTCGGCATCCGAGACCTGCTCGAACTTCTTCGACTGCCAGGACACGAGTGCGGGGACGACCGATGGAAACGGCAACGGCGGAACAGGGGAGGCCACACCGACACCGACGGCCACGGAGACGGACGGCAACAGCAGAGGCAACGGAAACGGTGGCTTCTTCGGAGGCCCGGGCGGCTAGCCGCTCAGTCGTCCAGCTTGGGTGTTTCACGTGAAACATGCGCATGTTTCACGTGAAACGAGGGCCGCTCCACCGAACGAGGTGGGGCGGCCCTCGGCGTTTTCCTAGGTCCGTACGGCAGGATGTCGCTCATGCCCAGTGCAGAATCGACGCCGACGCGCGCGCACGAGCCGGATCCGGTGAAGCCGACCAGCGACGACCCGGTGGCCACGGCCGGCAGTGAGCTGATCGGCGGTCCTATCGGCCGCCGGGCTCTGCTCGGGACGTCCTGGTGGACCCCCGTGCGGATCATCGCGCTGGTGGCGATCGGGATGTTCGCCCTCGGACTGATCCAGAAGGCGCCTTGCTACAACGGCGGCTGGTTCTTCGGTGCCAGCACCCAGTACACGCACGCCTGCTACTCGGACATCCCGCACCTCTACCAGGGGCGCGGTTTCGCCGACGGACTCGTGCCGTACTTCGACAAGCTCCCCGGCGACATGGACTACCTCGAGTACCCGGTGCTGACCGGTGTGTTCATGGAGGTGGCCAACTGGCTGACGCCAGGCAGCGGCAGCATCCAGGACCAGGAACAGTGGTACTGGATGGTCAACGCCGGGATGCTGATGGCGTGCGCGGCGGTCATCGCCGTCTGTGTGGCCCGGACCCACGCCCGGCGCCCCTGGGACGGTCTGCTGGTCGCCCTGGCGCCCGCCTTCGCGTTGACCGCCACCATCAACTGGGACCTGCTGGCGGTCGCTCTGACGGCCGCGGCGATGCTCATGTGGTCGCGGGGCCGGTCCCTCGCCTTCGGCGTCCTCCTGGGGCTCGCCACGGCCGCCAAGCTCTATCCCGTCTTCCTGCTCGGGCCCCTGTTCGTGCTGTGCTGGCGGGCGGGGAAGTGGCGGGACTTCGGAAAGGCCCTGGGCGGTACGGTCGTCGCCTGGCTGGTGGTGAACCTGCCGGTCATGCTCTTCGCCTTCGAGGGGTGGTCGAAGTTCTACCGGTTCAGCCAGGAGCGGGGCGTCGACTTCGGCTCCTTCTGGCTGATCATGGCGCAGAACTCCAGTGATCCCCTCACCACCGACAGCGTCAACACCCTCGCCACGCTTCTCGTCGTGGTGTGCGCCGCAGGCATCGCCGTGCTGGCGCTGACGGCGCCTCGCCGGCCCCGCTTCGCCCAGCTGGCCTTCCTGATCGTGGCCGCCTTCATCCTCACCAACAAGGTCTACTCGCCGCAGTACGTCCTGTGGCTGGTGCCGCTGGCGGTGCTGGCCCGGCCGAAGTGGCGGGACTTCCTGATCTGGCAGGCGTGCGAGGTCGCCTACTTCCTGGGTATCTGGATGTACCTCGCGTACACGACGAGCGGAGAAGCCCACAAGGGCCTGCCGGTCGACGGCTACCACTGGGCCATCGGCGTGCACCTGCTGGGAACGCTCTACCTGTGCGGTGTGATCGTGCGCGACATCCTGATGCCGGAGCGGGACGTGGTGCGGCGGGCGGGCGACGACGACCCCTCGGGCGGAGTGCTCGACGGGGCGGAGGACGTCTTCGTGCTCGGCGCCGCGGCGCATCCGCCCCGGCACGCCTCCCACTTCGACGGGCCGCAGGTGGACTGGGGCAAGCAGGACGCCCCCGACAGTTCGCTCTGAGCGAACAGAGTGCCGCTTCAGGCATCAGGGCCCGGCAGCGGGCCGACGGGAAAGGCCGTACACGGAGTCTGCGTGTACGGCCTTCTTCGGTGCTGCGTTCTTCGGCGCTTGCGCCTCAGCGGTCCACGATCCGGTCGAACTGCGTGGTGGTGTGCCGCAGATGGGCCACGAGTTCGTCGCCGACGTGCGGCTCCGGTGCGTCCGAGGGCACGAACAGGATGGAGACCTGCATGTGCGGCGGCTCGGCGAACCAGCGCTGCTTGCCGCCCCAGACGAACGGGGAGAGGTTCCGGTTCACCGTGGCCAGGCCGGCCCGGGCGACGCCCTTGGCGCGCGGCATGACGCCGTGCAGGGCCTTGGGGGCCTCCAGACCCACCCCGTGCGACGTACCGCCCGCCACGACCACCAGGAAGCCGTCGGAGGCCGCCTTCTGCTGCCGGTAGCCGAAGCGGTCGCCCTTGGCGACCCGCGTGACGTCGAGGACGGCGCCGCGGTACTCGGTGGCCTCGTGGTCCCCCAGCCACAGCCGCGTGCCGATACGGGCGCGGAAGCGGGTCTGCGGGAACTGCTGCCGCAGCCGGGCGAGTTCGTCGGCCTTGAGGTGGCTGACGAACATCGTGTGCAGCGGCAGCCGGGCCGCGCGCAGCCGGTCCATCCAGCCGATGACCTCCTCGACGGCGTCGGAGCCGTCGGTGCGGTCCAGCGGGAGGTGGATGGCGAAACCCTCGAGCCTGACGTTCTCGATGGCGGCGTGCAGCTGCGGCAGGTCCTGCTCGCTGATGCCGTGCCGCTTCATCGACGACATCACCTCGATGACCACCCGAGCGCCCACGAGGCCGTACACGCCGTCGATCGACGACACCGAGCGCACGACCCGGTCGGGCAGCGGTACGGGCTCCTCACCGCGCCGGTAGGGCGTCAGCACCAGCAGGTCGCCGCCGAAGAAGTCCTTGATGCGCGCGGCCTCGTACGTCGTGCCGACGGCGAGGACGTCCGAGCCCAGCCGGGTGGCCTCCTCGGCCAGCCGGTCGTGCCCGAAGCCGTAGCCGTTGCCCTTGCAGACCGGGACGAGTCCCGGGAACTGCTCCTGCACGTGCTTGTGATGCGCCCGCCAGCGCGCGGTGTCGACGTAGAGGGTGAGCGCCATGGCCGGACCTGGGACCTTTCTCGTGGCTGCGGTGTGGGGAAACGCGTCAGAGGTGTCGGAGGTGTCAGAGGTATGGAATCACTGAACGTGACGTCAGCGGCGCGACATGTAGATGTCGAGGGCCTTGTGGAGCAGCTTGTTCAGCGGGAAGTCCCACTCGCCGAGGTACTCCGCGGCCTGTCCGCCCGTGCCGACCTTGAACTGGATGAGTCCGAAGAGGTGGTCGGTCTCGTCCAGTGAGTCGGAGATGCCTCGCAGGTCGTAGACGGTCGCGCCGAGCGCGTAGGCGTCGCGCAGCATCCGCCACTGCATCGCGTTCGAGGGCCGGAACTCACGGCCGATGTTGTCGGACGCGCCGTAGGAGTACCAGACGTGGCCGCCGACGATCAGCATCGTCGCCGCCGCCAGGTTCACGCCGTTGTGGCGGGCGAAGTACAGCCGCATGCGGTTGGGGTCCTCGGTGTTGAGGGCCGACCACATGCGCTGGAAGTAGGAGAGCGGACGCGGCCGGAAGTGGTCCCGCACGGCCGTGATCTCGTACAGCCGCTGCCATTCCTCGAGGTCGTGGTAGCCGCCCTGGACGACCTCGACGCCGGCCTTCTCGGCCTTCTTGATGTTGCGGCGCCACAGTTGGTTGAAGTTCTTGTGGACCTCTTCAAGGGAACGGTTCGCCAGGGGCACCTGGTAGACGTAACGCGGCTGGACGTCGCCGAAGCCGGCGCCGCCGTCCTCGCCCTGCTGCCAGCCCATGCGGCGCAGCTTGTCGGCCACCTCGAAGGCGCGCGGCTCGATGAAGTCGGCCTCGATGTCGCGCAGTCTCTTCACGTCCGGGCTCTGGATGCCGGCCTTGATGGAGGTGGCCTCCCAGCGACGGATGATCACCGGCGGGCCCATCTTCACCGAGAACGCGCCCTGCTGCTTGAGGTGCGCCAGCATCGGTTCCAGCCAGTCGGTCAGATTCGGCGCGTACCAGTTGATGACCGGGCCTTCGGGAAGGTAGGCCAGGTAGCGCTTGATCTTGGGCAGCTGGCGGTAGAGGACGAGGCCCACGCCGACCAGTTCACCGGTGCGCTCGTCGAACCAGCCGAGGCTCTCCGAACGCCACTCGGCCTTGACATCGGCCCAGGCCGGAACCTGCATGTGGCTCGCCGACGGCAGGCTCTGGATGTATGCCAGATGCTGCTCGCGGCTGATCGTCCTCAGGGTCAGGCTCATTCGGGGCGCTCCTCGGGCTGGTGTGTCCCCATGGGTACAGGGGCTCCGGCTCTCGCGCCGAAGCCTACTGCGCCTTGCGAGCTGCCTGACTGGGCGTACGGCACCCGCGCCCCGGCCCGCGCGCGGCCGGGGCGTTCCGTCCGGATTCGTAGGTGTCCTACGCGTCTTCCGGCGCTGACGGTGCCCGTGGTGCGGGCACCGTCACCGTCGGTCGGTCACCAGATTCCGCCGAAGAGGCCCCCGTGGGCCATTCCGATGAAGAAGCCGAAGCCCGCGGCACCGAGACCCAGGATCAGACCGAAGCGTTCACGGGTGGTCTCGGAGATCCACTGTCCGTACGCGCCGGTCAGGATTCCCACCAGGCCGGCCCAGGAGCTGAGCAGGTGCAGGCTGTGGAAGAACGACGTGATGAAGGCCGTCACACCGAGCACCAGCGTCACTGCCAGCAGGGTGTCCTGGATTGGATGGGCTTTGCCGTCGGTGGCGAAGAGAGAACCGGCGGTATTGGGTCGCAATGCCTGTGCCATGGGGCACCTCCTGCGAAAGCGGCGCATCGTAGCGCCATACACACCCGACGTGTACAGACTGACGGTCATCCACGCCGGATTTCAACCGGAAGCGTGTGTGCAGGTAGTCTGTACCCTCTGCACCGGTGTCTGCCCAGGCTTGCCTGGGTGTCCGTCCAGCTGAGAGCGGGGAAGTCGCAAGCCGACCCCCGATTGTCAGTGGCGGCCGATACCGTTGCGTACGCATCACAACCCTCCTGCCACGGATCGACCGTGGCCGCTGAGTCCAAAGGAGGTGGGTTCCACATGCGTCACTACGAAGTGATGGTCATCCTCGACCCCGATCTCGAGGAGCGCGCTGTCTCCCCGCTGATCGAGAACTTCCTCTCCGTTGTCCGTGAGGGCAACGGAAAGGTGGAGAAGGTCGACACCTGGGGCCGTCGTCGTCTCTCGTACGAGATCAAGAAGAAGCCCGAGGGCATCTACTCGGTCATCGACCTGCAGGCCGAGCCTGCGGTCGTCAAGGAGCTCGACCGCCAGATGAACCTGAACGAGTCGGTCCTCCGGACCAAGGTCCTCCGTCCCGAGACCCACTGAGCTCTCCAGCTCAGCTGATCTCGGGATTCTGAGTAGCAGCACTAGCAGCCAGCAGCAAACCCGCCGAGAGGTTCCCCCATGGCAGGCGAGACCGTCATCACGGTCGTCGGCAATCTTGTCGACGACCCCGAGCTGCGCTTCACCCCCTCCGGTGCGGCGGTCGCGAAGTTCCGTGTCGCGTCCACTCCCCGCACCTTCGACCGCCAGACGAACGAGTGGAAGGACGGCGAGAGCCTGTTCCTGACCTGCTCGGTCTGGCGTCAGGCGGCGGAGAACGTCGCGGAGTCGCTCCAGCGAGGCATGCGCGTCATCGTGCAGGGCCGGCTGAAGCAGCGGTCCTACGAGGACCGTGAGGGCGTCAAGCGCACGGTCTACGAACTGGACGTCGAGGAAGTCGGCGCCAGCCTGCGCAGTGCCACGGCCAAGGTCACCAAGGCTTCCGGCCGCAGTGGCCAGGGCGGCCAGGGTGGTTACGGCGGCGGTGGCGGTGGCGGCCAGCAGGGCGGCGGCTGGGGTGGAAACTCCGGCGGCGGCCAGCAGGGCGGCGCCGCTCCCGCCGAAGACCCGTGGGCAACCGGCGCTCCCGCCGGTGGCAACCAGGGTTCCGGTGGCGGCGGCTGGGGTGGGAACTCCGGCGGCAGCAGCGGTGGTGCCGGTGGCGGCTACTCGGACGAACCCCCCTTCTAGGCCGTTCGGGCCCGGTTCTCCGGGCGCGTCCGGGTCGAGGGTGGGTCGTATCCCAACTTCTTGATCACACAGGAGAAACACCATGGCGAAGCCGCCTGTGCGCAAGCCTAAGAAGAAGGTCTGCGCTTTCTGCAAGGACAAGGTCACGTACGTGGACTACAAGGACACGAACATGCTGCGGAAGTTCATTTCCGACCGCGGCAAGATCCGTGCCCGCCGCGTGACCGGCAACTGCACGCAGCACCAGCGTGACGTCGCCACGGCCGTCAAGAACAGCCGTGAGATGGCGCTGCTGCCGTACACCGCTCAGGCGCGATAAGGGAAGGGTGACCGACAAATGAAGATCATCCTCACCCACGAGGTCTCTGGCCTCGGTGCCGCCGGCGATGTCGTCGACGTCAAGGACGGTTACGCTCGCAACTACCTGATCCCGCGGAATTTCGCTATCCGCTGGACCAAGGGTGGCGAGAAGGACGTCGAGCAGATCCGTCGCGCTCGCAAGATTCACGAGATCCAGACCATCGAGCAGGCCAACTCTGTGAAGGCCCAGCTCGAGGGCGTGAAGGTCCGTCTGGCCGTCCGCTCCGGCGACGCCGGTCGTCTCTTCGGTTCCGTCACCCCGGCCGACATCGCTTCCGCGATCAAGGCTGCTGGTGGTCCCGAGGTCGACAAGCGCCGCATCGAGCTCGGCTCGGCGATCAAGACCCTGGGCGCCCACGAGACGTCCGTGCGTCTGCACCCCGAGGTGGCCGCCAAGGTCAACATCGAGGTCGTCGCGGCCTGATCGCTGCGTTTGGCTCGAAGAGCTGAGAAGGGGCCGCACCCTGTGGGGGTGCGGCCCCTTCCGTTTGTTTGTTTCACGTGAAACGCCGGTCCTGTGCGAAAAGGCTGCTTCACTCGGCCGCCGGTTTCACGTGAAACAGTCAGCGGGTGGCGCCGGTGACGATCCAGCGGCCGGATCGGGCACGCAGCCAGAGGGTCAGCATGCGGACCGCCATCATCAGCATCATCGCTCCCCACACCGCGGTGAGGCCGCCGCCGAGAACCGGCACCAACAGGGCCACGGGAGTGAAGACTGCCAGGGTGAGCACCATCGCCCAGGCGAGGTAGGGACCGTCTCCGGCACCCATCAGCACACCGTCCAGTACGAAGACGATGCCGCAGATCGGCTGGGAGAGCGCCACCACGAGAAGAGCCGGCAGCGCGGCCTCCTTCACCGCGGGGTCGCTGGTGAAGAGCGGCAGGAACACGGGGCGGGCGATCACCACCAGCAGACCGAGCAGTACACCCACGGCGATGCCCCACTGGACCATGCGGCGGCAGACGTCACGGGCGCCTTGGGCGTCGTCGGCACCGAGATACCGCCCGACGATGGCCTGTCCGGCTATGGCGATGGCGTCGAGGGCGAAGGCCAGCAGGCTCCACAGGCCCAGAGCGATCTGATGGGCCGCGATGTCGTCGTCCCCGAGGCGCGCGGCCACGGCTGTGGCGATCATCAGAATGGCCCGCAGCGAGAGCGTGCGGACCAGCAGGGGAACCCCGGCCTGGGCGGAGGCCCTGATGCCGGCGACGTCGGGGCGCAGAGACGCGCCATGGCGCCGGGCTCCACGCACCACTACGGCGAGGTAGACCACGGCCATGGCCCACTGGGCGATCACGGTGCCCCAGGCGGATCCGGCGATACCGAGGCCCACGCCGTAGACGAGGCCGACGTTCAGCGCGGCGTTGGCGACGAAGCCTGCGACAGCGACATAGAGCGGTGTCCTGGTGTCCTGGAGTCCACGTAGGACACCGGTCGCGGCCAGGACGACGAGCATGGCCGGGATACCGAGTGCCGAGATGCGCAGATAGGTGGTCGCGTACGGAGCGGCGGTGTCCGAGGCGCCGAAGAGTTCCACGAGTGCCGGGGCGGCGGGCAGGGTGGCCGCGATCACGCCGGCGCCGAGCAGCAGCGCCAGCCAGATGCCGTCCATGCCCTGGCGGATGGCTGCCGGCAGGTCACCGGCGCCCACGCGGCGCGCTACGGCGGCGGTGGTGGCGTAGGCGAGGAAGACGAAGACACTGACGGCTGTCATGAGAAGCGCGGAGGCGATGCCGAGTCCGGCCAGTTGGGCGGTGCCCAGATGGCCGACGATCGCGCTGTCGGCCATGACGAAGAGCGGCTCGGCGACGAGCGCGCCGAAGGCCGGGACGGCCAGTGCGACGATCTCTCGATCGTGCTGCCGTCTGACGGTCTCGGGGGACGCGGGAGCCTGTGTCATGAGCACCAATCTAATCGTCCACAGGTAAGAGATCCAGTCGCCTTGTGACCCTTACCTATCCTTACGCCGTGTAGTGTCTTGCGCGCCGTTCGAAGAGATCTTGGTCCGACCGGGCAACTTTTTCTTCTGCACAGCCGGTGGATGGCGAAATTGCAGGTCAGGGGCGCTTCGCAAGAAAAGACGAGGGCTTGTTCACAGGGCTGTCCACCGGGTCGTGCACAGGTTTTGCGGAGTTCTCCACAGCATCGGGGTCGTCGTCCACATGGCCTGTGGATAACCAGATTGGCTGACGGTGCCGACGGGCCTACCGTGGTCCGGCGCCCGCTCCGTCCGTCGGCCGAGGAAACCCTCATAAAACCGACGCGCCACAACCGGAGTTGGCGCTCTCGATTTGTCAGTGCCGTGCCGTAGAAAGAAGGCACGGCGAGGTCCGCTCGGCGGACGGGAGGAGGTTGCTCGGTGAGCATTTCCGAGCCCTTGGACGACCCGTGGGCCGACAGCGGGCCCAGTGATCGTCTGCCTCCTGCCCGGCGGCGCGGCGAAGGGGGGCGCGGCCGTGACGAACAGCACGATCGCGGCCGGGAAAGCGGCGAGTGGGAAGGCGGTGGCACCGCCTTCGAGCGGGTACCGCCGCAGGACCTCGACGCCGAGCAGTCCGTCCTCGGCGGCATGCTGCTGTCCAAGGACGCCATCGCCGACGTGGTCGAGGTCCTCAAGGGCCACGACTTCTACAAGCCCGCGCACGAGACGATCTACCAGGCGATCCTGGACATCTATGCCAAGGGCGAGCCGGCCGACCCCATCACGATCGCAGCCGAACTCACCAAGCGCGGCGAGATCAACAAGGTCGGCGGCGCGTCCTATCTGCACACCCTCGTCCAGACGGTGCCGACCGCCGCCAACGCCGAGTACTACGCGGAGATCGTCCACGAACGCGCCGTGCTGCGCCGCCTGGTCGAGGCCGGCACCCGCATCACACAGATGGGATACGCGGGCGACGACGACGTCGACGAGATCGTCAACCGCGCCCAGGCCGAGATCTACGCGGTCACCGAGCAGCGCACCAGCGAGGACTACCTCCCGCTCGGCGACATCATGGAGGGCGCCCTCGACGAGATCGAGGCGATCGGCTCGCGCAGCGGCGAGATGACGGGTGTGCCCACCGGGTTCACGGACCTCGACTCGCTCACCAACGGTCTGCACCCGGGCCAGATGATCGTCATCGCGGCGCGTCCCGCCATGGGCAAGTCGACGCTCGCGCTGGACTTCGCGCGCGCGGCGTCGATCAAGCACAACCTGCCCAGCGTCATCTTCTCGCTGGAAATGGGGCGCAACGAGATCGCGATGCGTCTGCTGTCCGCCGAGGCCCGCGTCGCCCTGCACCACATGCGTTCCGGCACCATGACGGACGAGGACTGGACCCGTCTGGCGCGCCGGATGCCCGAGGTCTCCTCCGCACCGCTGTATATCGACGACTCCCCGAACCTGTCGATGATGGAGATCCGGGCCAAGTGCCGTCGGCTGAAGCAGCGCAACGACATCAAGCTCGTGATCATCGACTATCTCCAGCTGATGCAGGCCGGTGGCTCCAAGCGCTCCGAAAGCCGTCAGCAGGAGGTCTCGGACATGTCCCGTAACCTCAAGCTGCTGGCCAAGGAGCTGGAGGTCCCGGTGATCGCGCTCTCGCAGCTCAACCGTGGTCCCGAACAGCGCACGGACAAGAAGCCGATGGTGTCCGACCTGCGTGAGTCCGGCTCCATCGAGCAGGACGCCGACATGGTGATCCTGCTGCACCGTGAGGACGCCTACGAGAAGGAGTCTCCGCGCGCGGGCGAGGCGGACATCATCGTGGGCAAGCACCGTAACGGCCCGACGGCCACGATCACCGTCGCCTTCCAGGGCCACTACTCCCGCTTCGTGGACATGGCGCAGACCTGATCCGGTGCCGCCCTGGGCGGAATGAACTCGACGTCGGCCGTGCGGGCGGGTGGACTGGGCCCATGACAACACCTCAGGAAGAGCTGCTTCCCGGCACCCGGCGGGCGCTGCTGCACCGGATCGCCGTGGCCCAGACCGAGGGACGGGCCCCGTCGCTGGTCGCCGCGGTCGTACGGGACGGGCGGGCCGTGTGGCACGGGGCGCGGACCTCGGTCGACGGGCACGCGCCGGACGAGAACGTCCAGTACCGGATCGGCTCGATCACCAAGACCTTCACCGCCGTGCTCGTTCTGCGACTGCGTGACGAAGGAGTGCTCGACCTCGAGGACCCGTTCGAGAAGCACCTGCCCGGAACCGGCGTGGGGGAGGCCACGGTGGCCGAACTGCTCGCCCACACGGGTGGGTTGGCAGCGGAGTCGCCCGGCCCCTGGTGGGAGCGGACCCCGGGTTCGCTGCGGCCCGAGTTCGCCGACGTCCTCGGCGACCGGGCCGCCCCGTTTCCGGCCGGCCGACGTCACCACTACTCGAACCCCGGCTACTCACTCCTGGGGGCTCTGGTGGAAGAACTCCGTGGGGTGCCCTGGGAAGAGGTGCTGCGACAGGAAGTACTCGAACCTCTGGGGCTCGACCGTACGACCGTCCGGTCGCAGGCCCCGGCCGCGGGAGGCTGGGCGGTCCATCCCTGGGCCGACGTCTTGCTGCCCGAGCCCGCCGAGGACTTCGGGCGGATGGCCGCGGCCGGCCAGCTCTGGTCCACGGCCGGCGACCTTGCGCGATTCGCCGCGTTCCTGGCCCGGGGTGACGACCGGGTCCTGAGCGCGGAGACCCTGCGCGAGATGTGGACGCCCGCCGCCCCGGCTGGGCTGCCGGACGTGGCGGACGGATCCACCTATGGACTGGGGCTGCAGATCCAGCACCGGGACGGCCGGTTGCTCGTGGGCCACTCCGGCTCGGTGCCGGGCTTCCTGGCCACCCTCACCATCGGTGTGGCCGACGACGTGGCCGCGGTGGTGCTCGCCAACTGCACGTCCGGCGTTCTGACGTCCCAAGTGGCCGCCGATCTCGTCCGGATCGTCGCCGAGGCCGAGCCGCGGATTCCCGAGCCGTGGCGTCCGCTGCGGGAAGTCGACCCCGCCGTCCTGGACTTGGCGGGTCAGTGGCACTGGGGGACCAGCCCCTTCGCCCTTCGGGTGACGGCCGACGGGCTGGTCTCCCTGGGGCCGTTGTCCGGCGCCGGGCGGCGCTCCCGGTTCAGGCCGAACGGGGACGGTACCTGGACCGGCCTGGACGGCTACTACGCCGGAGAGCTCCTGCGGGCCGTACGGCGGCCGGACGGGAGCGTGGACCACCTGGACCTCGCGTCGTTCGTGTTCACGCGTCAGCCGTACGACGAGCGGGCCGCTGTGCCCGGTGGCGTCGACCCGAAGGGCTGGCGCGGCATCGGCTAGCCCCGTACGACAGGGAAGCGCCCTGTTTCACGTGAAACAAGGCGCTTCTGTTCGGGCCCGGCGCCCTCAGAGCTGGAGCTTGAAGCCCACGTGCGAGGCGACGAAGCCCAGGCGCTCATAGAAGCGGTGGGCGTCGGTGCGCGTGCTGTCGGAGGTGAGTTGCACCAACTGGCAGTTCTCGCGCCGGGACTCCTGGATCGCCCACTCGATGAACCGCGTGCCCAGGCCACTGCCGCGCTCGTCGGCGTGCACCCGCACGCCTTCGATGATCGACCTGGTCGAGCCGCGCCGGGACAGGCCCGGAACGATCGTCAGCTGGAGCGTCCCGACGACCTGTCCTTCGCGGACGGCGACGACCAGACGCTGGTTCGGGTCGGCGGTGAGCCGTTCCAGGGCGGTCAGATAGGGGCTGAGATCGTCCGGCGACTCGCGCTGTGCGCCCAGGGGGTCGTCCGCGAGCATGCCGACGATCGCGGGGATGTCCTCGGCGACGGCGGCCCGTATTTCAAGATCTCCCATGCCCGCACCCTATGTGCCCAGCGTGGCGACGGGCGCGTTCAGTGACTCCACCACCCGTACCAGCGGGGCCAGTTCCGCGTTCCTGGCGGCCTCGTCGAGCGCCTCGCGCAGGGCGGCGTCGTTGGTCGGACGGGCTTCGGCCAGCAGCTTCAGACCGTCTTCGGTGACGTTGGTGTAGATGCCGCGGCGATCGGTGGGGCACAGGTAGCGCTCGAGCAGCCCGCGGTCCTCGAGCCGGGTCACCAGTCGGGTGGTCGCGCTCTGGCTGAGGACGACCGCGTCGGCCACCTGCTTCATCTGGAGATGTCCCCCGTCGCCGTCGTGCTGCCGGCTGAGTACGTCGAGCAGGGAGTACTCGCGCACGCTCAGGTCGTGCCGACTCTGCAGCGCGCGCTCGATGTGGGCCTCGATCCTCCCGTGCAGCAGGGAGAGGGCGCACCAGCCCTGGGCGAGAGCGGTGAGCGCGGGGTCCGTGGCAGTCATGGGGTTCTCCTCCGTCCCGGAGCGGCTGAGACCAGGATAGAGCAATCCCGCAATATACGGCGGTTGCATATAGCCCGCGTATGCAACTATTGTGGAGGCACGTAAAGCGCATCTGCAATCATCTCGGAAGGTGTTACCTCCTATGCCTCTCGCGCTTCTGGCCCTCGCGATCGGGGCCTTCGGGATCGGGACGACCGAGTTCGTGATCATGGGTTTGCTGCCCGAGGTCGCGGGCGACTTCGGGGTCTCCATCCCCACGGCCGGCCTTCTCGTGACCGGCTACGCGCTCGGTGTCATGTTCGGTGCCCCGCTCATGACGGTCCTCGGCACCAAGATCTCCCGCAAGCGGATGCTGATGCTGCTGATGGGCCTGTTCATCGTCGGCAACCTGCTGTCCGCCGTCGCCCCCTCGTTCGCCGTGATGCTGATCGGCCGCGTGGTCGCCTCACTCGCCCATGGCGCCTTCTTCGGCATCGGCTCGGTCGTCGCCGCCGACCTGGTCGCCCCGGACAAGAAGGCCGGGGCCATCGCGATGATGTTCACCGGGCTCACCGTCGCCAACGTCGTGGGCGTTCCGCTGGGCACTCTCGTCGGGCAGAGCGTCGGCTGGCGCGTCACTTTCGCGATCGTCGCCGTACTCGGCGTCGTGGGCCTGGCCGGCATCGCCAAGCTCGTGCCCGAGATGCCGCGGGCCGAGGGAGTGCACCTGCGGCACGAACTGGCCGCCTTCAAGAACGCACAGGTGCTGCTCGCCATGGCGATGACCGTCCTCGGTTTCGGTGGAGTCTTCGCGGCCATCACCTACATCGCGCCGATGATGACGCACGTAGCCGGCTTCGCCGACGGATCCGTCACCTGGCTGCTGGTCCTCTTCGGGCTCGGCATGGTCGGTGGCAACCTCGTCGGCGGCAGGTACGCCGACCGCGCGCTGATGCCGATGCTGTACGTCTCTCTGGGCGCCCTGGCGGTCGTCCTGGCGCTCTTCACGCTCACCGCCCACAACAAGGTCCTGGCGGCCGTCACGATCGTCCTGATCGGCGCCCTGGGCTTCGCCACCGTCCCGCCGCTCCAGAAGCGCGTCCTGGACCAGGCACACGGCGCGCCGACGCTGGCGTCGGCGGTGAACATCGGTGCCTTCAACCTCGGCAACGCGCTGTCCGCCTGGCTCGGCGGCCTCGTCATCGCCGCGGGCCTGGGCTACACCGCCCCGAACTGGGTCGGCGCCGCCCTTGCCGCGGGCGCCCTGCTGCTCGCCGTCGTCTCGGCCGCGCTGGAGCGCCGTGACAACGCCCCTGGCCGTGCCGGCGCAGTCGTCGCCGGTGGAGCGCCCGCCGAGCGGCGGACGGCCGTCCAGCGGTGAAACCCGCGGGTCACCTCGCTGGCCCAGGACCGTCCCGGCGAGCCGACGCCCATCCCTTACTGCCGCGGACCTCGACCGCGCTGGACCTCGGCAGCACGCGGACCCCGGGCACGCCCAGAGTCGCGAAACCTTTACACGCCCCGACACCATCGCAAGGAGAAGTTCCTCTCATGAGCACCACCACCTTCGCGCCCCTGACCACTCACGACGCCGAAGCCCTCGTCACGGCCGCCCGCCGTGCCGCTGAGGCAGCCGGGGTCACGGTCAGCGTCACCGTCCTGGACGCCGGCGGCCATCTGCTGGCCTTCCGTCGCGATGACCGGGCCGTTCTGATCTCCGGGGAGACGAGCACGCGCAAGGCGTACACGGCGCTTCAGCTCAACGCCCCCACCGCCGACCTCGTCGACGCCGTGCAGCCGGGCGGCCTCTTCCACACCCTGCCCACCGCGCTCGACCGGCCGTTGCTGTTCATCGCGGGTGGAGTGCCGGTGCACCGCGACGGCCGTCTGATCGGCGCGGTCGGGGTCGGCGGCGGCGCCCCGGAGCAGGACCACGGCTTTGCCACGGCCGCCGTGGAGACGCTCGTCTGACCTGTCACGTCCAGAACGCCGGTTTCCGACCATCACGGGAACCGGCGTTCCGTCGTGTCCCCCGGCTCAGCCGGCCGCCACCGTCAGCGGAGCGAACCGGCGGCGCCAGTCGCCCGGCAGCTCCGTGATCCCGTGAGTCATCACGGCGTTGAAGGCAACGGACTCCAGGCCCCGCGCCTTCACCCACTCCAGCAGTTCCTCGTGCCGTACGTCGATGTCGGTGCGCAGTGGCCGGTCCGTGCGGGCGGCGAGGGAGGCCACCAGAGCCTTCGCGGTCTTCGTGTCCCTGGCGATCAGCGGGCCCACGACCTGTGTGTCCATGTTGGGCCATGCGGCCGCGTAGCCGATGATCCGGCCGTCGTCCTCGGCGACCCGCAACTGGTCGGCGAAGGCGGGCAGACGAGCGATCACATGCGTCCGATCGGTGCCGAAGACCTCCTCGTCGAGCCGGAGGATCGCGGTGAGGTCCTCGGCCGTGGCCACGCGGGTGACGACGTCCGACGCCGTGTCGCCCGGCGTGAGGCGCCCGCGCACCATTTCCGCCCGGCCCGTGGTCTTGAAGCCCAGCTCCTCATAGAGCGGACGGCCGTTCGGTGTGGCGTGCAGGGTCAGCGGGGTGGCGCCCTGCAGGGAGACGACGTGCCGCATCAGCCGTCGACCGATGCCCTGCCGGGCGTACCGCTCGGCGACCAGCACCATGCCGATGGCGCCGAGGGTGGGCTGGCCGGGCGGGCCGTACTCGGTGACGACGCAGGCACTGACGAGCCCGCCGTCGGGGTCGTCGATGCCGTATCCCCTTCCGGCCGAGAGGAGCAGGCTCCACTTGTGCTCCTCGCGCGGCCACCCCCTGTCCTCGGACAAGTCGGCGCAGGCGGTGAGGTCGCGGTGCGTCAGACGACGGATGGGCAGAGCGGTGAGGGAAGGAGTCGGCACGCAGATCAGGCTGTCCGACCCGTACCGTCGGCGTCCACCTGTTTCCCCTGGGACGCACGTGCTTTTGGCCATATGACGGTTCGCCGTCCAGTCTCACGGCCCACCGTCCACCTAGAGCACAGCGCGGAGTGTTTCACGTGAAACAGGGGCGAACGGCAGCTGGGGAGAGGCACCGTCAGGGAGATCTCAGGCCTGCCCGTTAGCCTCGGGCCATGGCGAGACTTCACCTCTTCGACCTTGACGGCACGCTGCTGCACGGGACGTCCGCTCCCTTGGAGATCTCGCGTCAACTCGGCCTGGAGGCGGAGACGATGCTGCTGGAGCAGTCGATCTCGGCGGGGGCGATCGGCCCGCCGGAGTACGCGGCGCAGGTGTACGAACTCTGGACGCGGCTCACCGAGGAGCATGTGACGGCGGCGTTCGAGGGAGCGCCGTGGCTGGCACGTATCCGCGATGTCTGGGCCGAGATAGGGCGCAAGGGGGAGTACTGCGCGGTCGTGTCGCTCTCGCCTTCCTTCTTCGTGGAAAGACTCGCCGGGTGGGGCGCCCACGCGACTTACGGGTCCCGATTCCCGGCGGTCCCCTTCGCCGAGCCCATGGACCCGGCGGGAGTGCTGAGCGCGGCGGCGAAGGTGCTGATCGCCGACCGGCTCTGCGCGGAGTTCGGGGTGACGCGGGAGGACTGTGTCGCTTACGGCGATTCGCTCTCCGACAAGGATCTGTTCGGGGCCGTGCCGGTCTCCGTGGCGGTCAACTCGGACCGCCATCTGTCGGGCCTCGCGACCCACTCCTACGTCGGGAAGGATCTGTGGGATGCCTATGAATTGGTGTGTCATGAGGGCTGATTGACCCGTCATCGGCTCCGGATTGCAGAAAACCCGCGGTTCGCGTGCCGAGCCTGTTCCGGGGACGGAAGGGGGGGACTTGTGCGGCGGACGGCGGCCGGTATGGTCGACTCCGGTTCGCTTCCGGGACGAAGTGCGCGCGACGCGATGCATCCATTCCGCGCGAGCCGAGAACAGGGCAATGCAGCCTAACGGGACGGAGAGATCGAAGAACCGCATTTCCGGTGATGTGACCGAGGCGCCCGGACAGGATGGGATGCTGCGGTGAGAGTGCCGCCCCACCTCGACCACTCGCCCTACGTGTGGGTGCGGAGGGGAAATACGGGTGGACCGTGGCGGTCCTGGCCGTGGAACCGAACGGAAAAACAAGCCGTCTGCGGGGGAAACAGGCACCTTCCGATCCAGGAAGTGCGCAGACCGACCGAAAGATGTTCGAGGCGAGGCACACCATGGACGCTCCGACCAGCAGGTCGGCCGACAACGGCACGTCCGGCGGCGGGGACGGATGGTTCACACCGCGCAAGCAGCCGGAGCCGGCTCCGCAGGGCGAGCAAGGGGCTTCCGAGGGCCGTCGCCTGGCCGCACTGCGCCCGGTGGGCAGGAACGCGGTCGACTCCCGAGGCGAGGCGCCCCAGGGCGGCACCACGGACGTCGAGCGCCGAATACACCCGGACCCGCCGCCCCCCGACGACGCGACGACCGCCCCCGCGAGCGCACAGCCCCCGGCGCCGCCCCGGCAGGAATCCCCCGTCGAGGTCCACCACCCCGCCGAGGCGCCACTCTTCGTGCAGTCTCGGCCACCGGCTCCGCCCGAGGCTCCGGCCCCGCGCGGGACGCCCCACGCCTCGCAAGGCCACGCGGAACCTGGGGCACCTGTCCAGCAGGCGTCTATGCCGTCGCCGTCGCCGTCGCCGTCGCTGCTGCCGCCGACGCAGCAGCCGCAGCCGCCCGTGTCCGCGGAAGTGCCTGGGCCCCCGCAGCGGGCCGTGCCCGCCGAGTCCCGTTCGGCCGTGCAACAGGTCACCGTCTCGCCCGTCGACTCCCTGGTGTCCGCTCAACGGCCGTCGCCTGTCGGCAACGCGTCTCCGGACGCCGTCCTCATCCGGCGCACGATGGCCGAGGTGGCCCCGGTGGCCGACAAGGTCACGTCGTACTTCTACGCGCTGTTGTTCGTCCGCCACCCCGACCTGCGCTCGCTGTTCCCGCCCGCGATGGACGCCCAACGGGACCGGCTGCTCAAGGCACTGCTCACCGCCGCCGAGCACGTGGACAACAAAGCGGTCCTCGTCGAATACCTTCAGAACCTCGGCCGTGGTCACCGCAAGTACGGCACCAGGGCCGAGCACTATCCGGCCGTCGGCGAGTGCCTCATCGGCGCGCTGAGCAAGTACGCGGACGCCGTGTGGAACGCCGAGACGGAGGCGGCCTGGGTCCGGACCTACACCACGATCTCCCAGGTCATGATTGACGCGGCGGCCGTGGACGAACTGCGCGCCCCGCCCTGGTGGTACGCGGAGGTCGTCACGCACGACCTCAGAACGCCGGATGTGGCTGTCCTCACCGTCCGCCCCAACCAGCCCTACCCCTTCCTCGCCGGGCAGTACGCGAGCCTGGAGACGCCGTGGTGGCCGCGGATCTGGCGGCACTACTCCTTCGCCTCGGCACCACGCTCCGACGGCCTGCTGGCGTTCCATGTGAAGGCCGTCCCCGCGGGCTGGGTCTCCAGCGCCCTGGTGCACCGCGCCCGGCCCGGCGACGTCATCCGGCTCGGCCCCCCGGCCGGTTCGATGACCGTCGACCACACCAGGAACAGCGGGCTGCTCTGCGTGGGCGGTGGCACCGGCATAGCCCCCATCAAGGCGCTGGTCGAGGATGTCGCCGAGCACGGCGCCCGGCGCCCGGTCGAGGTGTTCTACGGCGCGCGCAGCGACCACGACCTGTACGACATCGACACGATGCTCCGGCTCCAGCAGTCCCACCCCTGGCTGGAGGTCCGCCCGGTGGTCGACCGGCACGGTCTGCTCCAGTTGCCCGACGCGATACGCACCTTCGGGCCCTGGGCCGAGTACGACGCCTACGTCGCCGGTCCGCCCGGCATGATCCGCAGCGGGGTGGACGCGCTGCGGGGCGTCGGCATCCCCTCGGAGCGCATACGGCACGACTCGGTCGAGGAACTCGTCGCGACCGGAAGCTGACCCGCCGCCCAGCGGGCCGCTCCGGGCCGGGCTCAGCCCCTCAGCCGAGGTCGGGCGCGTGCATGGCGCGGACGCCCTCGATGTTGCCGTCGAGGTAGTGCCGCAGCGACAGCGGGACGAGGTGGACGGAGGCGATCCCGACCCGGGTGAACGGCACACGGACGATCTCGTACTCGCCGGTGGGTTCCTCGATCTCTGGGCCGTGCCGCAGGGCCGGGTCCATGGACTCCAGACGGCAGACGAAGAAGTGCTGCACCTTCACGCCGGTCGCACCCCCGTCGTCACCGATGTGCTCGACGGTGTCGACGAAGCAGGGCACCACGTCGGTGATCTTGGCGCCGAGTTCTTCGTGCACCTCGCGGTGCAAGGCGTCCACCACGGTCGCGTCATCCGGTTCGACCCCGCCACCGGGCGTGACCCAGTAGGGATCGACACCGGGCTTGGTGCGCTTGATCAGGATCAGGTTGTCGCCGTCCAGCAGAACGGCTCGTGCGGTGCGCTTGACCACGGGTCGGACGGTCATGGGAGGAATGTGGCCCGGCTGGTTCCACGTGAAACATCGCGAGAGGGCATCGGAGGAGATCATTCCCTGCCACCGGGCGGAAACCGGGTCAGTACCAGGCGGTGGCCGCGCGCAGCAGCCATTCGTGGGCCCGGGCGATATGCGGCGTCGCCAGCGTTCCTGTGCGCGCCACGAGAACGTACGTCCGTAGCGGCGGCACCGCCGGCTCGTGCAGCGCGACGATGTCACCGCGGTCCAGGGCGGCCGCACACAGATAGCGGGGCAGGACCGCCAGACCCGCGCCCGCGAGAGCACACGCGAGGACCGCGCGTAGGTCGGGCACGATGACGGTGCCCGAAGCGGCGGGGCGCGAGTCGAAGACTGAGGCCCAGTAGCGGGAGACGAGGGGCAGGGACTCGTGGACCTCTACGACCGGGAGGTTCTCCAACGCGGTCGCGCCCTTGCGGCACAGCTTCCCGGCATCGATCCGCTCGTCCCACTGCGGGGCGGCGACCAGGACGTGCTCCTCGTCGCACAGAGGAGTGGTCGTGAGCAGCGCCCCGCGCGGTCGCGCCGTGCTGATGACCAGGTCGTGGTGGCCGGCAGCGAGGCCCTCCAGGACCTCCTCGGCGTTGCCGAAGGAGGCGCGCAGGGCGAACCCCTGGCCGTCGTCGCCGGACAGCCCGGTGAGCGCGGGAAGGGCCCGCTCGGCGGTGAATTCGGGGGGCCCTGCGAGGTGCAGCGTCCGCCCGGCGGACTCGTCGTCGGGGCCGGTTCCGGCGATCTCCACCAGGGCGTCGAGATGCGGAGCGGCCTTGTGGGCGAGTTCGTCGCCGATACTCGTCGGCGTCACGCCGCGGGCCTGCCGCAGGAAGAGGGGGCGGCCGAGTTGCCGCTCCAGGGTGCGGATCTGCGAGGTGACGGCCGGCTGGGACAGTCCCAGCAGAGCGGCGGCGCGAGTGAAGGAGCCGGCCCGGTGCACGGTCACGAAGGTGCGCAGCAAAGCCAGATCCACGGAGCGTCCTCCCTTTCCCTGCCCTTCCTCCAGCTCTGGGGCGGGGCCCAGCTATAAATAAGTCGATAGGTCTCTGTCGCTACTGTGATTGGACACTGACACAGAGTCAACTAGCCTTGTTCGCGCGGTTCTTCGCGCGCAGAACCGAGGACGGTCCGAGCCACGAGGGGGGAGGCTCGGACCGTCCGTTGTGCGTAGCGGAGCCCCGACGGGTGGTCCGTAAGGCAATCACCGCGCCGACTCCTCCAGCGCACGCAGCACATCTGCCACCAGGTCCTCGGGGTCCTCGGCACCGACGGACAGCCGGATGAAGCCCTCCGGCACCGCGTCCCCACCCCAGCGCCCGCGCCGCTCCGCGGTGGACCGCACCCCGCCGAAGCTCGTCGCGTCGTCCACGAGCCGCAGGGCCTCGAGAAAACGCTCGGCATGCGCGCGCGTGGACAGCGTGAAGGAGATCACGCATCCGTAGCGACGCATCTGCTGCGAGGCCACCTTGTGCGACGGGTCGTCCGGCAGCCCCGGGTACCGCAGCCCGCTCACCTCGGGCCTCCCCCGCAGTGCCTCGGCCACGGCCATGGCGGTGGTGTTCTGCCGCTCCACGCGCAACTGGAGGGTGGCGATCGACCGGTGCGCGAGCCAGGCCTCCATGGGCCCGGGAATCGCCCCGACGATCTTGCGCCAGCGCCGTACGGCTGTCATCGGCGTACCGGCCCGCCCGGTGACGTAGCCGAGGAGGACGTCGCCGTGACCCGTGAGCTGCTTGGTGCCACTGGCCACCGAGAAGTCGGCGCCGAGTTCCAGCGGGCGCTGCCCGAGCGGGGTGGCGAGCGTGTTGTCCACAGCCACCAGAGCGCCACGCGCGTGTGCCGCGTCGACGAGCCGCCGGATGTCGCACACGTCGAGCCCGGGGTTCGAGGGGGACTCGATCCACAGCAGCTTCGCGCCGTCCAGGACGTTCAGCTGGGCGTCGTCGCCGGTCGGCGCGGTGCGTACCTCGATGCCGTACGCCTCCAACTGTGCGCGCACCAGGGGCAGTACCTGGTAGCCGTCGTCGGGCAGCACGACGGTGTCCCCGGCCTTCAGCTGGGAGAACAGCACCGACGAGATCGCGGCCATGCCGGAGGCGAAGGCGAGCGTCTCGACGTCGTCCTGGCCCGGCGCCTCCAGCTCGCCGATGGCGTGCTCCAGGTGGGTCCAGGTCGGGTTCTCGTCACGGCCGTAGGTGTAAGGGCCGGTGGGCTCGCCCGGCAGGTGGAAGTGCGCTGCGAACACCGGCCCGGGAAGGGTCGGCTCGTACTTCACCGGCTCGGGCAGCCCCGCCCGCACCGCGCGCGTGCCCTCCCCGGGGCCTCCGGAAAGCTCTCCGTCGGTAGCGGATCCGCTCATGCCATTCGTCCTTCCACGTCGTCTCGTACGGCAGCGAGCAGACCGGCGCTCGCCTCCTCCACCATCTCAAGGCATTCCTCGAAGCCGCTCAGGCCCCCGTAGTAGGGGTCAGGGACGTCGAGGTCGGCGGCTGCCGCGGGGGTGTAGGACCGAAGCAGCCGTACCTTCGCCGCGTCCTCCTCGGTGGGTGCGAGGAGGCGCAGGGCCTTGAGGTGGCCGGCGTCGAGGGCTATGACGAGGTCGAGGCGGGCGAACCATGACGGCTCGAAGCGCCGGGCCGTGTGGTCGAGGGCGTATCCGTGCTCCTCCAGGACGGAGAGGGCGCGCGGATCGGCGTCCTCGCCCTCGTGCCAGTCGCCCGTGCCGGCGCTCTCGATCTCGACCAGTCCCTCGAGACCGGCGTCTTCCACGCGCGCGCGGAAGACCGACTCGGCCATCGGCGAGCGACAGATGTTGCCGGTGCAGACGAAACAGACGCGGCAGGTCATCGCGGCCTCAGTCGCCGTCGGGCATGACGACGTTGAGGGCCCAGGAGACGACGGAAATGATCAGGCCGCCCAGGACCGCGGTCCAGAAGCCCTCCACATGGAAGCTCAGGTCGAGTTTGTCGGCCAACCATGAGGTCAGCAGCAGCATCAGGGCGTTGACCACCAGGGTGATCAGGCCGAGGGTGAGGATGAACAGAGGGAAGGTCAGCACCTTCACGACCGGCTTGACCAGGAAGTTCACCAGGCCGAAAAGCAGTGCGACGACGACCAGGGTGCCTATCTTCTTGCCCGTGCTGTCACCGGTCAGGGTGATCTTGTCGAGCAGCCAGACGGCGACCGCCAGGGCGCCCGCGTTGGCGATCGTCTTGACTACGAAATTCTTCATGTGTCTGATCGTGGCAGAGAGATCGAGAACGAGCACCGGACGAGGGCGGACCAGGTCGATGAAAGCATTCCGGTTGGATGAACTGGAGGCGGAGCGAGCCGCCAACGACGGTGCCTACCTACAGTTTCTGCGTGAACGGAACATGTCGGTCGGGCTGTACGCGCTCGACGCCGGCGCGCATGATCCACAGAATCCGCACAACCAGGACGAGGTGTACTTCGTCGTGAGCGGGCGTGCCTCGATCACTGTCGGTCTGGAGACGACCCAGGTGGCGCGGGGCAGTGTGGTGTACGTCCCGGCCGGGGTCGCCCACAAGTTCCATCACATCAGCGAGGACCTTCGGGTTCTGGTCGTCTTCTCTCCGGCCGAGGGCTGAGCTCCACAGCCCGGAGCCCGTACGGAGTCCGTCATGAGCTCGTCCGGAGTCCGTCATGAGCAGGGCCGTACGGTGCCCGGCCAGCGTCCGACCTGAGCGTGTCCGTCCGCTGGTCGACCAGCGGCCTCGGGGTTCCCTAAGGGTTCGGTCAGGGGAGGACAAGGGATGCGAGGCCCCCGTCGGCACCCTCTTCGGACCTAGCATCGGCGGTAGGACATCGAAACGCGCCGGCCCGGCAGGGGTGCCGGACATCGAACGAAGAGGATGAGGACAAGGGCCATGCGAGAGATCTTCGCGGGAATGCCGTGGTGGGTGAAGTGGGTCGCGGTGCCGGTCATCGCCCTGGTCGTGTTCGGTGGCCTCATAGCCAGCGTCGTCGGGTTCGTGATCGGCCTGCTCTTCAAGCTGCTGGTCTTCGTGGCGCTGGTCGGCGGACTGATCTACGTCGTAAGGAAGTTCACTTCGAGTTCCTCCTCGCGCAGCGACTGGTGAGCGGTAACAGGAATCGCCTGTTCCCTCGGCCGGGGGAAGTTTCCCTGACAGCCCGTCTGTACGCGGTGGCAGACGGTTAAAGTCCGGAACTCGTCGCGGGTACGAACCCCCGCGAGTGGCGCACACCCCCTCCCGTGTTCCCCGCACGGACCTCCCCCTCGCGCTTCGGAAGTGACCCATGGTCATGGTTGACACCGCATCGGCAGAACCGTTCGCACCTCCCGCCCGGCCGCGATCTGCCGCACCCCCACTGCAACGCCCCCCGAACACGACCACCCCCGAGCATCCGCACCCCGCGGCCACCCTGATCGGCTCCGTCCAGCGCGCCATGCGGCTGCTGGAATCCGTCGCGGAGCACGAGTACGGGGCTCCGGCCAAACAGCTCGCCCGCGAGACCGGACTCGCGCTGCCCACGGCCTACCACCTGCTGCGCACTCTCGTGCACGAGGGCTATCTGCGACGGGACAGAGGGCTCTTCTTCCTCGGTGAGGCGGCTGAGCGGCTCGGCAGGAGCGGAGCCGCGCAGAAACGTCGCAGCACGGTTGCCGACACCCTCGCCCAGTGGCGCGATTCGATCGGTGTGCCGGTGTACTACGCCAGGTACCGCGACGGCGAGATCGAGATCATGTGCGTTTCGGACACTCCGGGTAATCCGGCGGTCGAGGAGTGGGCCGACTTTGGCGAGACCGCACACGCGCACGCCATCGGCCAGTGCCTGCTCTCCCAGTTGGACGAGGACGCCCGCCGCGACCACCTGGCCCGCTACCCGGCCGAGTCGATCACTCCGTACACCGTGCGTGACAACCACGCCCTGCTGCGGCGCCTGGAGCGGATGCGGCGTATGGAACCGGTCGTCGAACGGCAGGAGTACGCGCTGGGCACGGTGTGCGCCGCGGTCCCGATCACCGTGGGGACCACGGCGTCCACCATGGCGATCTCTCTGCCCGCCCATCACGCCGACCGGTTGCTGCCGGCCGCCCGGCAACTCCAGAGCGAGATCGGGCGGCTGCTGGGATCGCTGGCGATCTCTATCAGTATCTGAAAACTCACTCCTTGTGATCTGTTGTGTACTTTCAGCAAGATGCGTGCAGTGTCAGAAGGTCCATTCCCGGCCAGTCGGCGGCAAATGACGAGGTAAGGCGATGCGCGAGTCCGTACAGGCAGTACAGGCAGAGGTCATGATGAGCTTCCTCGTCTCCGAGGAGCTCTCGTTCCGCATTCCGGTGGAGTTGGGTTACGAGTCGTGCGATCCCTATGCCGTGCGACTCACCTTCCATCTGCCCGGTGATGCCCCGGTGACCTGGGCTTTCGGGCGTGAACTGCTCATCGACGGGGTGGGCAGGCCGTGCGGCGAAGGGGACGTCCGTGTCTCGCCGGTGGATCCCGATGTGCTGGGTGAGGTCCTGATCCGGCTTCAGGTCGGCGGTGACCAGGCGTTGTTCCGCTCATCGGCGGCCCCGCTCGTGGCCTTCCTCGACCGCACCGACAAGCTGGTGCCGCTGGGCCAGGAGGGTGCTCTCGCCGATTTCGACGCGCATTTGGACGAGGCGTTGGACCGGATCCTGGCGGAGGAGCAGAGCGCCGGCTGACGTGATGGCGATGAGAGTGGTGGCGAAGCGAGTGCGGCGAAGGCTTCGCTGTGGTTGGTGTTGTGCAGGAACGCTTCTTCATGAGGTGGCGCAGGCGCCGAACGGCTCTGTCGAGCGGGGCGAGGCGTGCGCCCGAGTCGGCCGGTGTGGCCGGCACCCGGGCGCCCTCCCGCCTCAGCGCTTGCGCCGCCTGCCCCGGCCGCCCCGGGGCTGGGCGCTGCTCGCGGCCACCGCACCCGCCGGAGCCGCTTCCGGAGTCGTCACGGGTGCCTTCCCGGGGCCTGCCCGGTCGGCGGAGACCACCAGGGCCGCCAGGACCGTGGTGACGGGCACGGAGGCGACCAGGCCGATCGAGCCCACCAGGGTGCGCACGATCTCCTCGGCGACCAGTTCGCTGTTGGCGACGGCGCCCACGCTGCTCTGCGCGATCGAGAAGAGCAGCAACAGCGGCAGCGCGGCACCGGCGTAGGCCAGGACGAGCGTGTTGACCACGGACGCGATGTGGTCGCGGCCGATGCGGATACCGGCCCGGTACAGGCCGCGCCAGCCCATCGCGGGGTTGGCCTCGTGCAGTTCCCAGACCGCCGAGGTCTGAGTGACCGTCACGTCGTCGAGGACGCCGAGCGAGCCGATGATGATGCCGGCCAGCAACAGACCGCTCATGTCGATCGACGGGTACAGGCCGTGGATCAGGCCGGTGTTGTCGTCCGTGTTCCCGGTCAGCGCGGCCCAGTCGATGAACAGCGAGCCGAGGATGCCGATCAGCAGCAGTGAGATCAGGGTGCCGAGCACCGCGACGGAGGTGCGGGCGGAGAGCCCGTGGCAGAGATACAGCGCGATCAGCATGATGGCGCTCGAACCAACCACCGCCACGACCAGGGGGTTCGACCCCTGGAGGATCGCGGGCAGCACGAAGAAGTTCAGCACCATGAAGCTGATGGCCAGCGCGACCAGCGCCATGACGCCCCGTAGCCGCCCGACGACCACGACGGCGACCGCGAAGATGATCGCCAGCACCGCCATGGGGATGCGGCGGTTCACATCGGTGACCGAGTACTGGAGGTCCTTCGGCGCGGAGGGCTCGTAGGCGACCACGACCTTCTCGCCCTGCTCCAACTGCCTTGACTGGTCGGGCTGGACGATCTCGGTGAAGGTACGACCCTTGTCGTCGCCGGTGTCCACCCGGATCGTGGCCCGCTTGCAGGTGCCGCCCGCCTGCTGCTGGGCGGAGGAGCCCTCGGCCGTGGAGGTGTCGCCGGTAGGGGTGTCGCCCGAGGCATTCACCGACGCGCAACTCAAGCTCACGACCTTGGTGACCGTGGCCTGCTGGGTCTGCCGGTCGAAGCCGACTCCGGTGCGCTCGTGTGCCGGGGCGCCGCCGGGCCACAGCACCACGAGCCCCACCAGTACAGCGGCGCCGAAAGGGATGAGGATGGCCGCGATGACCTTGCGCAGGTGGTGGGAGACGGGGGCTGCCGGTCCGTGACTGTGGCTGTGCGAATGCCCGTGCCCGCCGCCGGAACCGGGCCCGTGCCCGTCGCCCGGGCCATGGCCGTGTCCGTCGCCGTGGCCCTCGCCGGGACCGTTCCCGGGGCCGCCGCCATGGCCACCGTCGTGACTGGGCCCATGACCGTGTTCACGGTCGAAGCCATAACCGTCACCAGGGCCGGGGCCAGAGCCAGGATCAGAACCAGAGCTGGGACCACGTTCAGGACGAGGGCCCGGGCCAGGACGAGGGCCGGAACCATGGTCGGGGCCGTACTCCTGCCCGGGCACGGACCCATCCCCGTACCCGTCGTACCCGGCGTACCTGCGGCTGTCCCCGTATCCCAGGTCGTTCTCGGGCCCTTGCCCGCCCCGGTATTCCTGTCCGCTCCGGTATCCCCGGCTGGTTCCGGGCCCTGGAGCGTTTCCGTAGCCCCGGCCACTCCCCGACCCCGCCCCCGACTGCGTCCGCGGCTCCGACTGCGTCCCCGACCCTGCCCCGCCGCCCTCGACCAAGCCGGGGGCTTGACCGCCAGGGGTTCCTGCGCGTCTCAGCCCGCCGAGTCCGCCTGCGTATCCCGGCCCGTGGTCGGGACGACGCGGGTGATCGTGACCGTTGCTGAAGTCGCGGTCGCCTCTGGGGCTGGGGCCGCTGCCAGAACCGCTTCCGGAGCCATTGTCGGAGCCATTGCCGGGACCGCCGGCGGCGCCCGGTCGGCGGGGCGGCTCGGGCGGCGGATACGGGGGCTGGTGTGTCGTGGTCACCGACCGATCATCGCAAGAACGGCACGGGCCCTCTGTTCACCGCGCCAGAATTGACGCTAGCGTGGAGGCAACCTTTGCACACGCGGGAGCTCGGAGCACCGGGCTGAGAGGGCGCTGACCTCCGTCTTCGCGATGTTTCACGGGGAACGTCTCTCGAATCGAGTGATGTTTCACATGAAACATCGGCAGGCGGTAGCCGCTGCGTCGACCGCCGAACCTGTTACCGGGTAATGCCGGCGTAGGGAGTAGGTCTCATGACCAACAAGGACGCACGCACGCCTGCCTTCACGCAGACAGCGACCAGCGAAAGCACGGTCGACGTGAATGCCTCGGAGGCCGGGAAGTCCATCGGCTGGCACAAGGGGTACGTCGAGGGCACCCGCCCCGATCTACAGGTGCCGGTTCGTCAGGTGCACCTCACCAACGGGCAGTCGGTCAGCCTGTACGACACCTCCGGCCCGTACACCGATCCACTCGTCGAGACGGACGTCCGCAGGGGCCTGTCGCCGTTGCGCGAGAACTGGATCATCGCCCGGGGCGACACCGAGGAGTACGCGGGCCGGCCGGTCCGCCCCGAGGACGACGGCCTCAAGCACACCTCACCGCGCGGCGGCCTGCGCAACCTCGACGCGGTCTTCCCGGGCCGGCCGCGCCTGCCGCGCCGCGGACGGGACGGCCAGGCGGTCACCCAGCTCGCGTATGCGCGCCGGGGGGAGATCACACCCGAGATGGAGTTCGTGGCCATCCGCGAGAACGTCTCCCCCGAGGTGGTGCGCGACGAGATCGCGGCGGGCCGCGCGGTGCTGCCGGCCAACGTCAATCACCCGGAGATCGAGCCGATGATCATCGGCAAGCGGTTCCTGGTGAAGGTCAACGCCAACATCGGCAACTCGGCGGTGACGTCCTCCATCGAGGAGGAGGTCGAGAAGATGACCTGGGCGACCCGTTGGGGCGCCGACACGGTCATGGACCTGTCGACCGGCCGCAACATCCACACCACCCGCGAGTGGGTGCTGCGCAACTCCCCCGTCCCCATCGGCACGGTGCCGCTGTACCAGGCGCTGGAGAAGGTCGACGGCCGCGCCGAGGAACTGACCTGGGAGATCTACAAGGACACCGTCATCGAGCAGGCCGAGCAGGGCGTGGACTACATGACGGTCCACGCCGGTGTCCGCCTTTCGTACGTCCCGCTCACCGCAAACCGCAAGACCGGCATCGTGTCCCGTGGCGGCTCGATCATGGCGGCCTGGTGCCTCGCGCACCACAAGGAGTCGTTCCTCTACGAGAACTTCGAGGAACTCTGCGAGATCCTCGCCGCCTACGACGTCACGTACTCGCTGGGCGACGGCCTGCGGCCGGGTTCCATCGCGGACGCCAACGACGCGGCGCAGTTCGCGGAGTTGAGGACACTCGGGGAACTCAACCGGATCGCGAAGCGTTTCCATGTTCAGACGATGATCGAAGGCCCGGGCCATGTCCCGATGCACAAGATCAAGGAGAACATCGACCTTCAGCAGGAGATCTGTGATGAAGCTCCGTTCTATACGCTCGGCCCGCTGACGACGGACGTCGCGCCGGCGTACGACCACATCAGCTCCGGCATCGGTGCCGCGATGATCGCCTGGTGGGGCACGGCCATGCTCTGCTACGTCACGCCCAAGGAACATCTGGGCCTGCCCAACCGTGACGACGTCAAGACCGGCGTCATCACCTACAAGATCGCCGCCCACGCAGCCGACCTCGCCAAGGGGCACCCCGGTGCGCAGGAATGGGACGACGCGCTGTCCGACGCCCGCTTCGAGTTCCGCTGGGAGGACCAGTTCAACCTCGCCCTCGATCCGGACACGGCCAGGGAGTTCCATGACGAGACACTCCCCGCGGAGCCGGCGAAGACGGCGCACTTCTGCTCGATGTGCGGGCCGAAGTTCTGCTCGATGAAGATCAGCCAGAGCATCAACGAGCGGTTCGGCGCCGGGGCGGCCGACGGGGCCTCGGCGGAGGAGATCGCCGAGGGCATGCTGGAGAAGTCGAAGGAGTTCGCGGCGAGCGGGAACCGGGTGTACCTGCCGCTGGCTGACTGACGTACTGGGATCGGCGCTGTCCTTTGCGGCCCGCGGCCCGCGGCCCGCGGCCTGGGGACAGCGCCATCAGCGACCGTCATGGAGGGAGAGACACGACGACGTTGTCGCGAGTGGGGGGAGAGGGATCTTGGAGTGGGTGAAGTCGACGGCGCCGGTCCGGTCATTGGCCTGGTAGGGCGATGAGCTGGTCGATGCAGTGGGTGGCCGGGCGTGGAGCATGCCTCGCTCGGACGCCGTCGGATCGGAGTGTGGTCGCTGTCCCAGCGCGTGGGGCTGCACCGGAACTCCGTCGATCTCGAGGCCGGCACGCTGCTCGCGGGTGGTGGTCGCGTCGTCTCCTGCACGGGCGCCCTCGGCTGATCGACGTCATGACCGGTGGAGTGCAGGCGGAGTGGCCCGGGGTGAAGGCGTCGCGCCGTGTGGGTGCCTTCGGGTCACCCACATACCGACACCGGTCGTGGCGCTGCGTCCCGACGGCACGCTCACGGCGGTCGCCCAGGAGGAAAGGATGGCGCTCGTTCGGTTGCCCTGGGGCGTCGGCTCGGCAGACTTGCCTCCATGACAGCGCGATCCCTGAGCAAGGGTGCCAATCTGCCGGTCGACGTGCCGGACGTACGGGTCGAACTCAGCTGGGCCGAAGGGGCCGGTGGGCCGGACATCGATGCCTCGGCGTTGCTGCTGGCGCAGGACGGACGGGTGCGTGACGACAGGGACTTCATCTTCTACAACCAGCCGCTGCACGCGTCCGGCGCCGTGCGGCACGCCGGCAAGCGGAGCGAAGCCGGTGTCATGACCGACACCGTCCAGGTGGACCTCCGCTCGCTGGAAGGCGGCATCACGCGTGTGGTGCTGTGCGCGTCGGCCGACGGGGGCACGTTCGGCCAGGTGACCGGCCTGACGTTGAGACTCCTCGATGGGGACGGGCGCTCCGAAGTGGCCCGCTTCGAGATGCAGGCCGACACGGAGACGGCGTTCATCGCCGGTGAGCTGTACCTGCGCGAGGGGCGCTGGAAGTTCCGGGCGGTCGGGCAGGGGTACGCCTCCGGGCTCGCGGGGGTGGCCAGGGACTTCGGGATCACGGTCGACGACGAGCCGGAGCAGGCGGCCACCCCAACGAACCGCCCGGCGGCCACCCCGCCTGCCGACGCCTCACCGGCGGTCACCCCACGGACCATCCCCCCGACCCCGCTCACCCCACCGACGACCACCCCACCGACGACCACCCCACCGTCAGGCCCCCGTCTGACCAAGGGGGAGGAGCGGCTTCCCGTCGACATGCGTAAGCGGCTGTCGCTGCGCAAGGAGCAGGTCGCCGTCAGTCTGAGCAAGCGGGGGGCGGTGGGGATCAGCGCGCGGGTCGTGCTAGTCCTCGATGCCTCCGGGTCCATGGCGTTCCTCTACTCACGCGGTGTGGTGGCGGACGTCGTGGAGCGTATGGCTGCGGTGGCGGCAGAACTCGACGACGACGGCGAGATGCAGGCCTGGACCTTCGCCAGCGATGCCGCCCGCCTTCCCGACCTGCGGTTGGGTGAGCTCCCCGAGTGGCTGCGGCTGCATGTGCGGGTGGGCGAGATCAGTCTGTTCCGGCGGAGCAAGAAGCCGCGCAAGGGGATGGAGCCGGGGCAGGTCGACATGCGCTCGGTCGGCATCCAGAACGAGGAACAGAAGGCGATTTCCCAGGTCAGGTCGTATGTCCGGGAGAATCCGGCGGCCGCCCCGACCTTGGTGCTGTTCTTCTCCGACGGGGGGGTCTACCGCGACGCGGCGATCGAGCGGGAGCTGCGGGCTGCGGTCGATGAGCCGATCTTCTGGCAGTTCGTGGGGCTCGGCCGGTCCAACTACGGCGTCCTGGAGCGGTTCGACACACTGCCCGGACGTCGCGTCGACAACGTGGGCTTCTTCTCCGTGGACGACATCAGCACCCTCCCGGACCAGGAGCTCTACGACCGGCTGCTGTCCGAGTTCCCCAGCTGGGTCACCGCGGCCGGCCGGGCGGGCATTCTCTGATCGGATGCCCGGATGCCCGGATGCCCGGATGCCCGGATGCCCGGATGCCCGGGATGCCCGGATGCCCGGATGCCCCGACGTGCGACTCCGGGCTGCCACCCCTGTGACTCCCAACGACACAGGGCAGCGTTGAGCACCGCAGGGCAGCATCGATCCGTCAGGCGGCTCTCCGCCGGAGCCGCCCGGCATCGGGCGCCCGGCGTACGGCTTGCGCTCCCCTCGGCGGGGTCGGCGGGGGCGCAAGCCGAGTGCCTATTCCGGCTGGTGCTCCGGGCCGCCGAAGTCCGGGCTGCTGTAGTCCGGGCTGCTGAAGCTCGGGCGCGGGCCGGTCGAGCGGCCGTCGTCCGGGCTGCTGAAGCCCGGGCGGTCATAGCCGATCTTCGGGAGGCGGTTGGTGGGGGCCGGTGGCGCCGGGTCGGTGTGCAGGGCGGCCGCCGTGCCGGGATCGGCGAGGGCCTCCCGGAGGAACGGCAGGATGCCGCGTTCCAGCAGGGCATCTCGCCAGGCTTCCCTGGCCTGGTCGACCTCCTCGCTCAGTTCGCCGTACGGTCCGGCCTCCAGAGAGGGCCGGTTGCGCAGGGCGGTGAGCAGCAGCGCGACGGTGGCGACGAGGATCGCGGCCACGGCCACGGCCCCGAACGTCCAGCCGGCGGTGACCATGGTCCGGGCGAACGCCTGCTCGGGGTCCAGCATCCTGAGGAGATAGCCGACGAGCAGGAAGATCACCGCGGCGGTCCCGGCGAGGACGGGGGTGAGGACGGCGGCGACGGCGCCCGCCCCGGCGGCTTCGGCGGCCTGGGCCGCCTCCCCCATGGTGGTGGCGAGCCCGATCGCGGCCGCGCCCGGCTCCGCGGAGCCGGTCTCGGACGGGGACGACGGGGTGGACGGCGCGGGGTGGCGCAGTTCCTCGCGGACCTTCACGTAGTGCTGGTACTCGGCTGCCGCGGCCACCGTGATGAGTGCGGAGGCGTTGAGCGCCATGGTGCGCAGTTGTTCGGGGTTGAGCCGCTGTCCGACTGCGGCCAGTTCCGGGTGGTGTGGGGCGGAGCGCAGCGCCTCGTCGAGGATCCGCTCGTACTCCTGGCGGTCCTCGCTGTTCAGGTGCTGCGGAACGCTGTTCATCTGCATCCCCCGATGCTCCGTAGGGCTTGGGGCTCGCATGCCAACGAGCCGTCGGGCAGAAACGGAGGGGAGCCTGCTACGGATAACCCGATGGTAGAGCGGTGACGGCATGAGGTGACAGGGGGTTTGCCGAAATTGGCCCCTGGCCTGCGATGTCGCCGACGGGTCCACAGTGGGGTACTTCTGCCCCGGGAACTGCCCCGGGAATGCTCAGATTTCCAGGGGCAGTTGCTGGACCAGCAGTTTTCCGGCCATCGTCACGCCGCCGTCCATCGCGATGGCCAGCCCGTCCGCGTAGAGGTGCGGTCCCTCGACGTGCGGACCGCCGTCGTCCTCGCCGTCCTCGGAGCCGACTTCGCCCAGCAGGTAGGGAATCGGGCTGTGGCCGTGAACGATGCGGGTGCCGCCGTACGTATCGAGCAGGGAGCGTACGGCGTCGGCGCCGCCCTCGTCGCGGAAGGAGAAGCGCTTGGTGAACTTGCGGAACAGATCCCACACCTCGTCCGCGTCGTTGCGCGTGATCGTCTCGCGGACGGTGTCGTTGACCGCCTCGATCGAGTCGCCGTAGTCGAGGTAGGCGGTGGTGTCGGAGTGCACGAGCAGGTGGCCGTCGACCTCCTCGACCGCGTCGAGGCGGGCCATCCACTGGAGGTGGTGGTCCTGGAGACGGTCCATGTCGTACTTCTGGCCGCCGTTGAGCAGCCAGGCCGCCTGGAAGGTGGCGGTGCCCGCGCCGGAGTTGACGGGCGTGTCGCCGAAGCGCTTGGCGCCGAGCAGCAGCAGTTCGTGGTTGCCCATGAGGGCCTTGCAGTACCCGCCGGCCGCGGCGGCCTCGGCGGACAGCCGCATGACGAGGTCGATGACGCCGATGCCGTCCGGGCCGCGGTCGGTGAAGTCGCCGAGGAACCACAGCCGGGCGGTGCCCGCGCACCAGTTGCCCGCGGAGTCGACCAGGCCCTTCTCCTGAAGCGCGGCCACCAGTTCGTCGAGGTAGCCGTGGACGTCGCCGACGACGAACAGCGGTCCCGGGCCGGTCGCGGCCGGCGGGGCCTGGACGGCTGCCGGGTCCACGGTCACCTGGAGGGTGTCGCCGCGCCGGTTGATGACGGGCAGGTCGCGCTGGGTGGGCGTGTAGCCGTCCGGGTGCTCCAGCGGTTCTTCGAGAGGCGGCGCGGCATTGCCCGGTTCCGTGCCGGGGTCGTACGGACCGGTCTCGTGGACGTACGCGGGCACCCGGAAGTCGCGCAACGTCGCCGTCCGCTCCACTTCGGGTCCCTGACCGGCCCCCTGAGTCATCAGACCCCTCCACCATCGCGCCGCATCTGCACCCTTCGGGCTGCCTGGTCGCAGCAGCCCGCGGTGCCGTGCGTCCATCATAGGAATGCGGATCGTGCCGTGTGATGACCCAGGGGTGGTGAATCGGAGCAAGGCTCCAGTTCAACGCGGCTTTCGCCCCGATTGGGCCGGGCTTCTGCAGTCCGCACTCACCCGGCGCGCGCCTTGCCCGCACCCGCCCCCCACCCGCCCCCCACCCTCGCGGGCTGCTCCGTCGGACGGAGCGGGGGACGGCATCGGCC
>NZ_JASTTJ010000027.1:0-142961 GCF_032248645.1 Streptomyces zaehneri | reverse complement strand
GGCATGGAGGGGCCGGAGGGGGAGAGGGGGGAACGCAGGCATGGAGGGGCCGGAGGGGAGGGGGAGCCAGAGGGGAGTGCGGGCGTAAGGAGGGACGCAGGCATGAGGGGGAGCGCAGGCATGAAGGAGAGCGCAGGCGTGAGGGGGAGCGCAGGCGTGAGGGGGAGTGCGGGCGTAAGCCGAAATGCGGGCGAGCCGTAACGCCAGTCGACCGGAGCCCCCGTCGGCCCACGGGTGCCCCTCGATCGGATCCGGTACGGCATCGCGCAACCGGTACGGCATGGCAACCGATGCGCCGTGCAGCCGGTGCGCCGCGCAACCGGTACGGCATCGCGACCGGTGGTTCGGCTCGGTCAGCCGGCGGTGGGTGCGGCTGCGGCCGCGGCCGACTCCACCAGGAACCGCCGGTCCTCACGCACCTGCGTCACCTCGGCCTCGGCCTCGGCCTCGCTCGGCAGGAACTGCTCCACCACCCTGACGAACATCTCGCGCCGGTCGGCGGGCACGCCCAGCAGGTCGGCGACCTCCTCCAGCGTGGGTCGGCGGCCGAAATCCGCGCTGGGCGGGGGTGAGGCGAGGTAGTCGTGCGGGTCGGCCAGTTCCTCCGCGGTCAGCCGGCCGGAGCGGATGAGCATGTCGCGGACCGGCACCCCGAGCACGCGGGCGAGCCTGCGGGTGGTCTCCAGGTCCGGCATGCTCTGCCGCTGGAGCAGACGGGTGACCGCGGCGCGGTGCACGCCGGCCTCGTCCGCGATTCTCGACTTGCCACCGCCGCGTGGACTGTCGATGTCGTAGCCGCGTTCGCGCATGAGGTCTTCGACCCACGCGGCGAATGCGTCCAAGCCCTGGTTGGTCATGTCTTTCTCTCTTCCTTCGGGGGTGGGCAAGAGTTTAGCTTGCTTGCGCGCGCGGAATTACGTGCTCTCGAGCAAGCACTGAGGAAAGTTCGTGCGGTTCGTGGAGATTCGGGGGATGTGGCGAGCCTCGTCCGTCTGAACTTCGTTGCGGGCGCGCACGCAATCTGTAAGTCTTGGGGCGTTCACCCAGTACGGCTCGTTCACGAACCCAGGGGGGTCCCATGCCCACGCCCGAAACGAGTTCCTGCCCGTCAGCCCCCGGTTGGCAGTCCGCGGCCGCCTGTACCGGGCTCTCCCCGCGGGTCGTCTTCTCCAAGAAGGCCAAGGTCGCCGCTCCCGCGCTCCGGGCCTGCGCCGGCTGCGGCGTGCGGCGGGCCTGCGAGGAGGCGGTTGCACCGGCCGACAACTGGTTCGACGGCGTCTGCGGCGGCCGTCTCTGGCGCTCCGGCCGCCCGGTCCCCGTGCCCGCGCATCTCCTCCCGCCGCCGGCCCCGGCCCTGGCCCCGGCCCTGGCCCCGGCCCTGGCCCCGGCCCTGGCCTCGGCCCCGGCCTCGGCCCCGATCCCGGCCCCGGCCTCGGCCCCGATCCCGGCCCAGGCCTCGACCCTGGCCCCGACCTCGGTCCCGGCCCCCATCCCGGCCGTCGGCGTGGCCCACCTCCCGGCCCAGGGGGGCACCCGTGGCTGACGGATGCCAGAACCGCCCCACCGCCCAGGCCGCTCTCTGGATCGGCACCCTTCTCCAGCAGTTCCCCGAGCTCTCCACGGAACTGGTCCCCGGCCGCACGACCCCCGCCCACCGCCCCGCCGCGTCGAGGCCCCCCGCCGATCTCGGCGCCCGTCTGCGCGATGAGCGCGAGGAGCAGCTGCTGCTCCGGCAGCGGCACGGCCTCGTGGCGCCCGGCCACGGCGCGGCCCCGCTGCGCCTGCATGTCTCCGACGCCATCCGTGACATCACCGACGGCGTGCTCGAACTGGAGGAGGCGGTACGCGACCGGCTCGGACTGCCCCGTCCGCGCCGCGCCTCCGTGCCCGAGCGGCTGCGCCGGATCGCGTCCCTGCTCGACCGCGTGGCCGCCGACACCGTCCTGGCCGCGCATGTGCGCGACGAGACCCGCCGGATGGCCCGTCGCTGCGCCCGCGCGCTGGGCGACAGCGAGACCGTCGTCCGGGTCGCCGGACGCTGCCCCTGGTGCGACTCCGTCTCCCTGCGCGCGTTCCCCGACCGCGCGGCCGTCCTCTGCGTCAATCCGGCCTGCCGATGCCCGGAACCGGACTGCGGCTGCCGCGACGACCCGGCCTACCGGCACACCTGGGACGAGGGCGAGTGGGAGCGCGCATGAGCACCGCCGACCGACGTAACCCCGACCGACGCGCCGCGGATCGACGCACCCCCGACCGACGCGACTCCGAGCGACCGACCCTGATTCCCGGTCCTCTCGCGGCCCAGGAGGCCGGTGTGGCCCCCGCCACCATTCGCAAGTGGGTCCAGCTGGGGCATCTCGAACCGGCCGGCAAGGCGGGGCGGGCCCAGCTCTTCCGGCTGGAGGACGTGTTCGCCGCCGAACGCGCCACCCGCCGGGCCCGGTGACCTCCGGCCCCTTCGCCGCACCGGATCACCGCACCGCATCGCATCGCACCGGATCACCACACCGCACCGCACCGGATCACCGCACCCCACCGGATCACCGCACCGGGTCTACGGAATGCCCAACTCGAAGATCACGTAGTGCGCGTACCACCCCGATGCGAGGGCCGCCGTCCCGAAGAACACCGCCAGGCTCGGCCACTTCAGCCGGCTCAGTGCCGCCGCGGGGGCCAGCAGCAGCGGGAAGACCGGCAGCAGGTAGCGCCCCGTGTTGCCGAACATCTGCTGGGTGCCCAGCACGGTGATCACGCTCGCCAGGGTGTACGCGACCAGCACCAGCGGCGGCTTCCTGCGGAGCATCAGCGCGATCAGGAAGGGCAGCGCCAGCACCAGTTGGACGCCGAGGAGGTCGGGGACCGAGAACGCGAACAGGTAGTTGCTGCGACCGATCGCCGTGTTGCCCAGCACGTCGAGGGTGTAGGAGCCGAAGTCGAAGTAGTGCGCCCAGCCCTCGCGCTGGAGCGTGAAGTACGCGGTGAGGTCGCCCATGCTGAGGCCGACCCAGGTGATGTAGGTGAGCAGGCCGAGCGGCGCGGCGAACATGGCGTACAGGGGTCCCGAGATCCCGTGCTCGCGCCTGCTCTCCCGCCGTGCCAGGGCGACGATCGCGGCCAGCCCGACCGCGCCGATGAGCGCGGCGGAGGTCGGCCGGTTGAGCCCGGCCACGAAGGCGAGCAGCCCCGCCGCGACCCACCGCCGCTTCATCACGCAGTAGCAGCACCAGGCGGCGATGGCGACGAAGAGCGACTCCGAGTAGACCGCCCACTCCACGCCCGCGCCGGGTGCCACCGCCCACAGCCCGGCCGCGATCGTGCCCGCCCGCACTCCGGCGAGCGTCGAGACCACGGCGTAGATGCCGGCGGCCGCGACGAAGGAGGCGAGCACCGAGACGAGGATCCCGGAGCCGTACAGCCCCAGCCCGGTGATCTCGGAGACGCCCCGGATCAGGCCCGGGTAGAGCGGGAAGAAGGCGACCGAGTTCTGCTTGACGGTGAACAGCCCGCCCGGGGCGAGCCGCTCCAGCGGGCGCGGGTCGTACCCCTTCTCGGCGACCTGGAGGTACCACCAGCCGTCCCAGGTGGCCAGGACGTCCCACCAGTGGGCGCCGCCGCCGAAACGCGGGTTCTTCTTCTGGTATTCGTCGGCCGACTCCAGGAGCCAGGCGAACACGGTCAGGCCCACGAGCTTCGTGACGCCGTAGAGGAGCAGCGGAGCGAGGTACGGTCGTACACCGTCCGGCAGGGTGAGGCGGCGCAGTCTCCGCGAGCGCTCCTGCGGCCCGCCGGGCACGGCGGGGTCCGTCGCCGTGTCGCTGGAAGCCGTGCTCATCGCTGGGGTCCCCCCTCGGCCGATCGCCGGACACCAGGGGCGGCACGGTTGTCCGGATGATCGTGAAGTGTGGTCATAAGAGTGTGGTCATAAGATCGCAACAGAGTCGCACATGTGCGCCACAGGTTGGGGGAGGACGGGTGACCGAAGCGCCGAACACCACGGCCACGGCGACCGTCTTGTCGGTCGTCATACCCATGTACAACGAGGAAGAGGTTCTTCCCGCGCTGGTCAGCCGGTTGCGTCCGGTCCTGGCGGATCTCGGCGTCGGCTACGAGGTCGTCGCGGTCGACGACGGCAGCACCGACCGCACGGCCGAGCTGCTGGCCGCCTTCCGGCTCGGCTGGCCGGAACTGCGGGTCATCGGCCTGCGCCGCAACTCCGGCCACCAGGCCGCTCTCACCGCGGGCCTGGACCGGGCGCACGGCGCGTACGTCGTCAGTATCGACGCCGACCTCCAGGACCCGCCCGAGAAGATTCCCGAGATGCTCGCGCTGGCCCGTACCGAGGGCCTCGACATCGTCTACGGCATCCGCGCCGACCGGGCGAGCGACACCGGCTTCAAGCGGTGGACGGCGGGCCTGTACTACCGGCTCGTCCGCAGGCTCGCCGGACCGTCGGTGCCGGCCCAGGCCGGTGACTTCCGGCTGCTGAGCCGGGCCGCGGTGGACGCCCTGAAGGCCCTGCCGGACCAGCAGCGGGTCTACCGCCTCCTGGTGCCCTGGCTGGGCTTCCCCAGCGGCGAGGTCCGCTACGAACGGGCCCCGCGGCCGGCGGGCCAGAGCAAATATCCCCTCGGCCGGATGATCCGGCTGGCCGTCGACAGCGTCACGGGCTTCTCGGCGGCGCCCCTGCGCATCGCCACCTGGCTGGGCGGCTTCGCGTTCCTGGTCTGCCTGGCCCTGATGATCTACACCCTGAGCGCCCACGCCTTCCAGCACACCGTCCCCGGCTGGACGTCCCTCTTCATCGGCGTGCTGTTCATCGGCGCGGTCCAGCTGGTCTGCGTGGGCCTGCTGGGCGAGTACGTCGGCCGCATCTACACGGCCGTGCAGAACCGTCCGACGTACTTCATCGGCCAGGACACGGGAGCGGACGCCGCGAAGGGGCCGTTCCCGGCCGGCGGCGACCCGACCGTGCCGTCTCCGGCGTCGCCCCCGGGAGCTTCCGCGGACCCTGCTGCGCCGGTATCGGCGCCGGTATCACAGGGGCTGGGGCGGCGCTCGTAAACGTCCGGCGTGTCGGGGGCGGGCTTTCTGTTTTGACCGGAGTGAATGCGCTAGGTACGCTCAGACCTTGTGCCTGGGGTGTGCCCTGGCCCTCGTGCGTGTCTTCAACCGCACACGGGGCCTAGCTAGCGGCCACCGTGATCTGCGCCTCTTCCTGCCTCGCGGCGGAAGTCCGCCGGATCCGACACACCCGACCGCGTGGGTCGGCGAAGTTCCAGGTTAGCTTCACCATTCGGCACACAGAAACCGGAGAAGTAGTGCCTACGATCCAGCAGCTGGTCCGGAAGGGCCGGCAGGACAAGGTCGAGAAGAACAAGACGCCCGCACTCGAGGGTTCGCCCCAGCGTCGCGGCGTCTGCACGCGTGTGTTCACGACCACCCCGAAGAAGCCGAACTCGGCCCTGCGTAAGGTCGCGCGTGTGCGTCTGACCAGCGGTATCGAGGTCACTGCTTACATTCCGGGTGAGGGACACAACCTGCAGGAGCACTCCATCGTGCTCGTGCGTGGTGGCCGTGTGAAGGACCTGCCCGGTGTTCGCTACAAGATCATCCGCGGTTCGCTTGACACCCAGGGTGTCAAGAACCGCAAGCAGGCCCGCAGCCGCTACGGCGCCAAGAAGGAGAAGTAAACAATGCCTCGTAAGGGCCCTGCCCCGAAGCGCCCGGTCATCATCGACCCGGTCTACGGTTCTCCTCTTGTCACGTCGCTCATCAACAAGGTGCTGCTGAACGGCAAGCGCTCCACCGCCGAGCGCATCGTCTACGGCGCCATGGAGGGCCTGCGCGAGAAGACCGGCAACGACCCGGTCATCACGCTGAAGCGCGCTCTCGAGAACATCAAGCCGACCATCGAGGTCAAGTCCCGCCGTGTCGGTGGCGCGACCTACCAGGTCCCGATCGAGGTCAAGCCGGGTCGCGCGAGCACCCTGGCGCTGCGCTGGCTCGTCGGTTACTCCCGCGCCCGTCGCGAGAAGACCATGACCGAGCGCCTCCTCAACGAGCTTCTCGACGCGTCCAACGGCCTCGGCGCCGCTGTGAAGAAGCGCGAGGACACCCACAAGATGGCCGAGTCCAACAAGGCCTTCGCGCACTACCGCTGGTAGTCGCTACCCACATCGAGACCGAGAGAAGACGAAAGCCTTATGGCTACCACTTCACTTGACCTGGCCAAGGTCCGCAACATCGGGATCATGGCCCACATCGACGCGGGCAAGACGACCACCACCGAGCGGATCCTGTTCTACACCGGCGTCTCCTACAAGATCGGTGAGGTCCACGACGGCGCCGCCACGATGGACTGGATGGAGCAGGAGCAGGAGCGTGGCATCACGATCACCTCTGCTGCCACCACCTGTCACTGGCCGCTTGCCGATGTCGACCACACCATCAACATCATCGACACCCCGGGCCACGTCGACTTCACCGTCGAGGTGGAGCGTTCGCTGCGCGTGCTCGACGGTGCCGTGACGGTGTTCGACGGCGTCGCGGGTGTCGAGCCCCAGTCCGAGACCGTTTGGCGTCAGGCGGACCGCTACGGCGTCCCGCGTATCTGCTTCGTCAACAAGCTCGACCGGACCGGTGCCGAGTTCCACCGCTGTGTCGACATGATCAGCAGCCGCCTCGGCGCGCAGCCGATCGTCATGCAGCTGCCGATCGGTGCCGAGGCCGACTTCAAGGGCGTCGTCGACCTGGTCACGATGAAGGCCTTCGTGTGGTCCGCCGAGGCGGAGAAGGGCGAGATGTACGACGTCGTCGACATCCCGGCCACCCACACCGAGGCTGCCGAGGAGTACCGCGGCAAGCTCGTCGAGACCGTCGCCGAGAACGACGACGAGATCATGGAGCTGTACCTGGAGGGCCAGGAGCCTTCCGTGGAGCAGCTGTACGCCGCGATCCGTCGCATCACCATCGCGTCCGGCAAGTCCAACGACACCACGGTCACCCCGGTGTTCTGTGGCACCGCGTTCAAGAACAAGGGCGTCCAGCCCCTGCTCGACGCGGTCGTGCGCTACCTCCCCTCCCCCCTGGACGTCGAGGCCATCGAGGGCCACGACGTCAAGGACCCGGAGGAGATCGTCAAGCGCAAGCCGTCCGACGACGAGCCGCTGTCGGCGCTGGCGTTCAAGATCATGAGCGACCCGCACCTCGGCAAGCTCACCTTCGTCCGGGTTTACTCGGGCCGCCTGGAGTCCGGCACCGCCGTGCTGAACTCCGTCAAGGGCAAGAAGGAGCGCATCGGCAAGATCTACCGCATGCACGCGAACAAGCGTGAGGAGATCGCGTCGGTCGGCGCCGGCGACATCGTCGCCGTCATGGGTCTGAAGCAGACCACGACCGGCGAGACGCTGTGCGACGACAAGCAGCCCGTGATCCTGGAGTCCATGGACTTCCCGGCTCCGGTCATCCAGGTCGCCATCGAGCCCAAGTCGAAGGGCGACCAGGAGAAGCTGGGCATCGCGATCCAGCGCCTGGCCGAGGAGGACCCGTCGTTCCAGGTCCACTCGGACGAGGAGACCGGCCAGACCATCATCGGTGGCATGGGCGAGCTGCACCTCGAGGTGCTGGTCGACCGCATGCGCCGTGAGTTCAAGGTCGAGGCCAACGTCGGCAAGCCGCAGGTCGCCTACCGCGAGACCATCCGCAAGGCGGTCGACCGGGTCGACTACACGCACAAGAAGCAGACTGGCGGTACCGGCCAGTTCGCGAAGGTGCAGATCGCGATCGAGCCGATCGAGGGCGGCGACGCCTCGTACGAGTTCGTGAACAAGGTGACCGGTGGTCGTATCCCGAAGGAGTACATCCCTTCGGTCGACGCCGGTGCGCAGGAGGCCATGCAGTTCGGCATCCTCGCCGGTTACGAGATGACCGGTGTGCGCGTGATCCTGCTCGACGGTGGCTACCACGAGGTGGACTCCTCCGAGCTCGCGTTCAAGATCGCCGGTTCGCAGGCCTTCAAGGAGGCCGCGCGCAAGGCCAGCCCCGTGCTGCTCGAGCCGATGATGGCCGTCGAGGTCACCACGCCCGAGGACTACATGGGCGAGGTCATCGGCGACATCAACTCCCGCCGTGGTCAGATCCAGGCCATGGAGGAGCGGGCCGGTGCCCGCGTCGTCAAGGGCCTGGTGCCCCTGTCGGAGATGTTCGGCTACGTCGGCGACCTCCGCAGCAAGACGTCGGGTCGCGCAAGCTACTCGATGCAGTTCGACTCCTACGCCGAGGTTCCCCGGAACGTCGCCGAGGAGATCATCGCGAAGGCCAAGGGCGAGTAACACACTCGGTTTACACGCCGTAGGCTTGACTCCGGAGCCTCAAGGGGCAAACAGCCGCATCCCCGGATGTTTGCCCCCTGGACCCGGGCTTTCCAGCAAAGATCACCTGGCGCCGATGAAGCAAGGCGTTCCAGAACCACTCCCAGGAGGACCCCCGTGGCGAAGGCGAAGTTCGAGCGGACTAAGCCGCACGTCAACATCGGCACCATCGGTCACATCGACCACGGTAAGACGACCCTCACGGCCGCCATTACCAAGGTGCTGCACGACAAGTACCCGGACCTGAACGAGGCCTCGGCCTTCGACCAGATCGACAAGGCTCCCGAAGAGCGTCAGCGCGGTATCACCATCTCCATCGCGCACGTCGAGTACCAGACGGAGACGCGTCACTACGCGCACGTCGACTGCCCGGGTCACGCGGACTACATCAAGAACATGATCACCGGTGCCGCGCAGATGGACGGCGCGATCCTCGTGGTCGCCGCCACCGACGGCCCGATGCCGCAGACCAAGGAGCACGTGCTCCTGGCCCGCCAGGTCGGCGTGCCGTACATCGTCGTCGCCCTGAACAAGGCCGACATGGTGGACGACGAGGAGATCCTGGAGCTCGTCGAGCTCGAGGTCCGTGAGCTCCTCTCCGAGTACGAGTTCCCGGGCGACGACCTGCCGGTCGTCAAGGTCTCGGCGCTCAAGGCGCTCGAGGGCGACGCCGAGTGGGGTCAGTCGGTTCTCGACCTCATGCAGGCCGTCGACGAGTCGATCCCGGAGCCGGAGCGCGACGTCGACAAGCCGTTCCTCATGCCGATCGAGGACGTCTTCACGATCACCGGTCGCGGTACGGTCGTCACCGGCCGTATCGAGCGTGGCATCCTCAAGGTCAACGAGACCGTCGACATCATCGGCATCAAGACCGAGAAGACCACCACCACGGTCACCGGTATCGAGATGTTCCGCAAGCTGCTCGACGAGGGCCAGGCCGGTGAGAACGTCGGTCTGCTGCTCCGCGGCATCAAGCGCGAGGACGTCGAGCGCGGCCAGGTCATCATCAAGCCGGGTTCGGTCACGCCGCACACCGACTTCGAGGCCCAGGCCTACATCCTGTCCAAGGACGAGGGTGGCCGCCACACGCCGTTCTTCAACAACTACCGTCCGCAGTTCTACTTCCGTACGACGGACGTGACGGGCGTTGTGACCCTCCCCGAGGGCACCGAGATGGTGATGCCGGGTGACAACACCGAGATGAAGGTGGAGCTCATCCAGCCCATCGCCATGGAAGAGGGCCTGAAGTTCGCCATCCGTGAGGGTGGTCGCACGGTGGGCGCCGGCCAGGTCACCAAGATCACCAAGTAGTTCTTGCTGATCGATCTGGTAGCTCCAGCCTGAGCTGAGCACCTGAGAGGGCCCGTACGACTCCGGTCGTACGGGCCCTTTCGCGTGCGGTGGTCGCCACAGCGGCTCAGTCGCGCGCTCGGCTCAGGTCGCCGGCCTTACGACGACGGTGGCGAGACGGGTGGCCGTGGCGAGCGGCGTCCCCTTCGCGACGAACGGGCCGCCCGAGGCCTTGCCGCCCACGCGGTAGTCCATTCCGGCCACCCGGCGGACACCCCGGTGGGCGAAGGCCTCCGGGTCGGGGAGCACCCGCATGCCGTGCGCTCCCAGGCGCGGTCACGGAAGTCGCCGTAGACGCCGGGTCGCCAGGACCTCACGTCCCGCGCCGCGGGCCGCCCTGACCGGCTCGGTGGCCCCTTCCGGGCCCGTGTTGGTCCGGTGGATCGTCCGGGCCTTGTCGGCCGGGACGGCGGAGGTTCCGGAGAGCACCTCGACCACCTCGTTGGGATCGCGCCGGGCCCGGGTCGGCCGCCAGGCGCTGGTGACGCGGTCCCCGTGTCTGCCGTCGGTCGGATGCACCCGTTGTCACCCGCAGCCCTCGAACGGGTTCACGGTGGCCGACCTCACGTCCGGGCGTGAAAAGGCCCGTACTCGACCGGCTCGGCGTTTGACCTACGTCACGTCCGGGGTATTGTCTCCGGCTCGATTGGCCAGGGCAGTGCCCCATATGGCAGACTGTCGGAGTTGCTCGGTCGAGTGTTGATGTTGCGCGCCTCCCGCCGGGAGGACCGAAAGCGAGTCCCACAGTACTCGTCGCCCTAACTGCCTGTTGGCAGCGCTGGGGCGGACGTACGGGAATCTTTCGGGAAGTGTCAATAGAGCGCCGACCAGGCACCCGGTGGACCTTTCGTCCCCGGCTTGCGGTTCCGGAAGGGCCGTGCTTTCCCAGCAGGGATGTTCGAACAAGGGGCATCTGTGTCGGTGAGAGCGCGACACACCCGACCGCGTGGGTCGGAGAAACGAAGTAGACGGACCATCTGGTTCCAGAGCGTTAGAAGAGACAGGACTACTGAGTAGCCATGGCGGGACAGAAGATCCGCATCCGGCTCAAGGCCTACGACCACGAGGTCATCGACTCCTCGGCGAAGAAGATCGTCGAGACGGTGACCCGCACTGGTGCGTCGGTCGCGGGCCCGGTGCCGCTCCCCACCGAGAAGAACGTGTACTGCGTCATCAAGTCGCCGCACAAGTACAAGGACTCGCGCGAGCACTTCGAGATGCGCACGCACAAGCGCCTGATCGACATTCTCGACCCGACTCCCAAGACCGTTGACTCTCTGATGCGACTCGACCTCCCGGCCGGTGTCGACATCGAGATCAAGCTTTAGGGGCCGGTGATCTGAAGAATGGCTAAGCAGATCAAGGGCATCCTGGGCGAGAAGCTCGGCATGACGCAGGTGTGGGACGAGAACAACCGTGTTGTTCCGGTCACCGTCGTCAAGGCCAGCCCCAACGTCGTGACCCAGGTCCGTACGAACGACAGTGACGGCTACGAGTCCGTCCAGATCGCCTTCGGCGAGATCGACCCGCGCAAGGTGAACAAGCCCCTCAAGGGTCACTTCGCCAAGGCCGACGTCACCCCCCGTCGCCACCTCGTCGAGATCCGCACCGCGGACGCCTCCGAGTACACGCTGGGCCAGGAGATCACCGCTGAGGTGTTCGAGGCCGGCGTGAAGGTCGACGTGACCGGCAAGAGCAAGGGCAAGGGCTTCGCCGGTGTCATGAAGCGTCACAACTTCAAGGGCCTCGGCGCCGGACACGGCACCCAGCGCAAGCACCGCTCGCCCGGTTCCATCGGTGGCTGCGCCACCCCGGGCCGCGTGTTCAAGGGCCTCCGCATGGCGGGTCGCATGGGCAACGAGCGTGTCACCACCCAGAACCTGACCGTCCACGCCGTTGACGCGGAGAAGGGTCTGCTGCTCATCAAGGGCGCTGTCCCCGGTCCGAACGGCGGCCTCGTCCTGGTCCGCACTGCGGCCAAGGGGGCCTGAGGTACCGATGAGCACTGTTGACATCCTTTCGCCTGCAGGCGAGAAGACCGGAAGCGTCGAGCTCCCCGCGGAGATCTTCGGCGTGGAGAAGATCAGCATCCCGCTGATCCACCAGGTCGTCGTCGCGCAGAACGCGGCTGCCCGCCAGGGCACGCACAAGACCAAGCGCCGCGGTGAAGTCCGCGGTGGCGGTAAGAAGCCTTACCGTCAGAAGGGCACCGGCCGCGCGCGCCAGGGCTCGACCCGCGCGCCGCAGTTCGCCGGCGGTGGCGTCGTCCACGGCCCGCAGCCGCGTGACTACTCGCAGCGGACCCCGAAGAAGATGAAGGCTGCCGCTCTGCGTCACGCCCTCACCGACCGGGCCCGCCACAACCGCATTCACGTCGTCACCGGCGTGATCGAGGGCGAGGCTCCCTCCACGAAGGCCGCTCGCACGCTGTTCGGCAAGATCTCGGAGCGCAAGAACCTGCTCCTGGTCGTCGACCGCGCCGACGAGGCCGCGTGGCTGTCCGCCCGCAACCTGCCCCAGGTGCACATCCTGGAGCCGGGCCAGCTGAACACGTACGACGTGATCGTCTCGGACGACGTGGTCTTCACCCAGGCCGCTCTCGAGTCCTTCGTCGCCGGCCCGCAGGCCAACGACACCGAAGGGAGTGACGCCTGATGGCTACGCGTCACCCGAGCATCGCCTCCAAGGCGGCCAAGGTCGCCAAGGCCGCGCGCGTCGCCAAGGCGAAGCGCCACGCCACCGAAGGCAAGAACACCGTCGTCACCGCGCCCAGCAAGGCGTTCACGGACCTCCGTGACGTGCTGCTGAAGCCGGTCGTGTCGGAGAAGAGCTACGCGCTCCTCGACGAGAACAAGTACACGTTCATCGTCGCCCCGAACGCCAACAAGACCCAGATCAAGCAGGCCGTCCAGGCGGTCTTCTCGGTCAAGGTCACCGGGGTCAACACGATCAACCGCATCGGCAAGCGCAAGCGCACGAAGACCGGTTTCGGTCAGCGTGCCGGCACGAAGCGCGCGATCGTGACCCTTGCCGAGGGCGACCGTATCGACATCTTCGGCGGTCCGACCGCCTGAGGGCGGTCCGGATCGTCCGATATCGGACGAGGACTGAATAATGGGAATCCGCAAGTACAAGCCGACTACGCCGGGCCGCCGTGGCTCCAGCGTCGCCGACTTCGTCGAGGTCACGCGGTCCACGCCGGAGAAGTCGCTGGTCCGCCCGCTGCACAGCAAGGGCGGCCGTAACAACGCCGGTCGTGTGACCGTTCGCCACCAGGGTGGCGGACACAAGCGCGCCTACCGAGTGATCGACTTCCGTCGTCACGACAAGGACGGCGTGCCGGCGAAGGTCGCGCACATCGAGTACGACCCCAACCGCACCGCGCGCATCGCGCTGCTGCACTATGCCGACGGCGAGAAGCGCTACATCCTCGCCCCGCGCAACCTGTCGCAGGGCGACCGCGTCGAGAACGGTCCCGGGGCCGACATCAAGCCGGGCAACAACCTGGCGCTCCGCAACATCCCGGTCGGTACCACGATCCACGCGATCGAGATCCGTCCCGGTGGCGGCGCCAAGTTCGCCCGCTCCGCCGGTGCCTCGGTGCAGCTGCTCGCGAAGGAGGGCACGATGGCCCACCTTCGTATGCCGTCCGGTGAGATCCGTCTGGTCGACCAGCGCTGCCGCGCCACGGTCGGCGAGGTCGGCAACGCCGAGCAGAGCAACATCAACTGGGGCAAGGCCGGCCGTAAGCGCTGGCTGGGCGTCCGCCCGACCGTTCGCGGTGTGGCGATGAACCCGGTTGACCACCCCCACGGTGGTGGTGAGGGCAAGACCTCCGGTGGTCGCCACCCGGTCAGCCCCTGGGGTCAGAAGGAGGGTCGTACTCGTTCGCCGAAGAAGGCTTCGAACAAGTACATCGTCCGCCGCCGCAAGACGAACAAGAAGCGCTAGGAGCGGGTTTAGATGCCGCGCAGTCTCAAGAAGGGGCCCTTCGTCGACGGACACCTCGTAAAGAAGGTGGACGCCCAGAACGAAGCCGGTTCCAAGAACGTCATCAAGACCTGGTCCCGTCGCTCGATGATCATCCCGGCCATGCTGGGTCACACGATCGCGGTGCACAACGGCAAGACCCACATTCCGGTGTTTGTCACCGAGTCGATGGTCGGCCACAAGCTCGGCGAGTTCTCGCCGACGCGCACCTTCCGGGGTCACGTCAAGGACGACCGGAAGTCGAAGCGCCGCTAACGCGGGGTGGAATGACCATGACAGACACTGGAAGGACAACCATGGAAGCCAGGGCCCAGGCGCGGTACATCCGCGTCACGCCCATGAAGGCCCGCCGGGTGGTGGACCTTATCCGTGGCATGGACGCCACGGAGGCTCAGGCGGTCCTGCGTTTCGCCCCGCAGGCCGCGAGCGTGCCGGTCGGCAAGGTGCTGGACAGCGCCATTGCCAACGCCGCGCACAACTACGACCACACTGACGCCGACAGCCTCTTCATTTCCGAGGCGTACGTCGACGAGGGTCCGACCCTGAAGCGGTTCCGTCCGCGTGCACAGGGCCGTGCCTACCGGATCCGCAAGCGGACCAGCCACATCACCGTGGTCGTCAGCAGTAAGGAAGGAACCCGGTAATGGGCCAGAAGGTTAACCCGCATGGGTTCCGGCTCGGCATCACCACGGACTTCAAGTCCCGTTGGTACGCCGACAAGTCTTACAAGGAATACGTCGGCGAGGACGTCGCCATCCGTCGGATGATGACGTCCGGCATGGAGCGCGCCGGTATCTCGAAGGTGGAGATCGAGCGCACCCGTGACCGGGTCCGCGTCGACATCCACACCGCGCGTCCGGGCATCGTCATCGGCCGCCGCGGCGCCGAGGCCGACCGTATTCGCGGCGACCTGGAGAAGCTGACCAAGAAGCAGGTCCAGCTGAACATCCTCGAGGTCAAGAACCCCGAGGTCGACGCTCAGCTGGTGGCTCAGGCCGTCGCCGAGCAGCTCTCCTCCCGCGTCTCCTTCCGTCGCGCCATGCGTAAGAGCATGCAGTCGGCGATGAAGGCGGGCGCCAAGGGCATCAAGATCCAGTGCGGTGGCCGCCTCGGTGGCGCCGAGATGTCCCGCTCGGAGTTCTACCGCGAGGGCCGTGTGCCCCTGCACACGCTCCGCGCGAACGTGGACTACGGCTTCTTCGAGGCCAAGACGACCTTCGGCCGCATCGGCGTGAAGGTCTGGATCTACAAGGGCGATGTCAAGAACATCGCCGAGGTCCGCGCCGAGAACGCTGCTGCCCGCGCCGGCAACCGCCCGGCCCGTGGCGGCGCCGACCGCCCGGCCCGTGGTGGCCGCGGTGGCGAGCGTGGCGGTCGCGGTCGCAAGCCGCAGACGGCTCCCGCTGCCGAGGCCCCCAAGGCCGACGCTCCGGCTGCCGCTCCGGCTGAGAGCACCGGAACGGAGGCCTGACCGAAATGCTGATCCCCCGTAGGGTCAAGCACCGCAAGCAGCACCACCCGAAGCGCCGTGGTCAGGCCAAGGGCGGTACGACGGTCTCGTTCGGCGAGTACGGCATTCAGGCCCTCACGCCGGCGTACGTGACCAACCGCCAGATCGAGGCGGCCCGTATCGCGATGACCCGCCACATCAAGCGTGGTGGCAAGGTCTGGATCAACATCTACCCGGACCGCCCGCTCACGAAGAAGCCTGCCGAGACCCGCATGGGTTCCGGTAAGGGTTCTCCCGAGTGGTGGATCGCGAACGTGCACCCGGGCCGGGTCATGTTCGAGCTGTCCTACCCCAACGAGAAGATCGCCCGTGAGGCCCTCACTCGCGCAGCCCACAAGCTGCCGATGAAGTGCCGGATCGTCAAGCGCGAGGCAGGTGAAGCGTGATGTCGGCCGGTACCAAGGCGTCCGAGCTGCGCGAACTGGGTGACGAGGAGCTTCTCAACAAGCTCCGCGAAGCCAAGGAAGAGCTGTTCAACCTCCGCTTCCAGGCGGCGACGGGTCAGCTCGAGAACCACGGTCGGCTGAAGGCCGTCCGTAAGGACATCGCGCGGATCTACACCCTGATGCGTGAGCGCGAGCTGGGCATCGAGACGGTGGAGAGCGCCTGATGAGCGAGAGCAACGTGACCGAGAACACCACTGAGGCGCGCGGATTCCGCAAGACCCGTGAGGGTCTCGTCGTCAGCGACAAGATGGACAAGACCGTCGTCGTCGCCGTCGAGGACCGTGTGAAGCACGCGCTGTACGGCAAGGTCATCCGCCGTACGAACAAGCTCAAGGCTCACGACGAGCAGAACGCCGCGGGCGTCGGTGACCGTGTCCTCCTCGCGGAGACCCGGCCGCTGTCCGCCACGAAGCGCTGGCGCGTCGTCGAGATCCTCGAGAAGGCCAAGTAGGTAATTCCCGCAAGGGAATTCCAGTAAGTCGGCCTGCGGGGCATCCCTCGCAGGACAGTTCCGCCAGGCTCCGCAGGGGTCCTCTCACGAGGCCCCTGCGGGGAACCGGCAGACACACAGGAGATAGACGTGATCCAGCAGGAGTCGCGACTTCGCGTCGCCGACAACACTGGTGCGAAGGAAATCCTTTGCATCCGTGTGCTCGGTGGCTCCGGTCGCCGCTACGCGGGCATCGGTGACGTCATCGTCGCCACCGTCAAGGACGCGATCCCCGGCGGCAACGTGAAGAAGGGTGACGTCATCAAGGCGGTCATCGTTCGCACCGTCAAGGAGCGTCGCCGTCCGGACGGCTCGTACATCCGCTTCGACGAGAACGCCGCTGTCATTCTGAAGAACGACGGCGACCCTCGTGGCACCCGTATCTTCGGCCCGGTCGGCCGGGAGCTGCGCGAGAAGAAGTTCATGAAGATCATCTCGCTGGCTCCGGAGGTGCTGTAAGCATGAAGATCAAGAAGGGCGACCTGGTTCAGGTCATCACCGGTAAGGACAAGGGCAAGCAGGGCAAGGTCATCGCGGCCTTCCCCCGTGAGGACCGCGTCCTGGTCGAGGGTGTCAACCGGGTCAAGAAGCACACCAAGGCCGGCCCGACCGCAAAGGGTTCGCAGGCCGGCGGCATCGTCACGACCGAGGCGCCCGTCCACGTCTCCAACGTCCAGCTGGTCGTTGAGAAGGACGGCAACAAGGTCGTCACGCGTGTCGGTTACCGCTTCGACGACGAGGGCAACAAGATCCGCGTTGCCAAGCGGACGGGTGAGGACATCTGATGGCTACCACCACCACTCCGCGTCTCAAGACGAAGTACCGCGAGGAGATCGCGGGCAAGCTGCGTGAGGAGTTCTCCTACGAGAACGTCATGCAGATCCCCGGCCTCGTCAAGATCGTGGTCAACATGGGTGTGGGCGACGCCGCCCGCGACTCCAAGCTGATCGATGGCGCCATTCGCGACCTCACCACGATCACCGGTCAGAAGCCGGCCGTCACCAAGGCCCGCAAGTCCATCGCGCAGTTCAAGCTGCGTGAGGGTCAGCCGATCGGTGCCCACGTCACGCTTCGTGGCGACCGCATGTGGGAGTTCCTGGACCGCACCCTGTCGCTCGCGCTTCCGCGCATCCGCGACTTCCGTGGTCTGTCCCCCAAGCAGTTCGACGGCCGTGGCAACTACACCTTCGGTCTCACGGAGCAGGTCATGTTCCACGAGATCGACCAGGACAAGATCGACCGTGTCCGGGGTATGGACATCACCGTGGTCACCACGGCGACCAACGACGCTGAGGGCCGTGCGCTCCTTCGTCACCTCGGCTTCCCCTTCAAGGAGGCGTGAGCGAGATGGCGAAGAAGGCTCTGATCGCAAAGGCTGCTCGTAAGCCCAAGTTCGCTGTGCGCGCGTACAACCGCTGCCAGCGTTGCGGCCGTCCCCACTCCGTGTACCGCAAGTTCGGCCTCTGCCGTGTGTGCCTTCGTGAGATGGCTCACCGCGGCGAGCTGCCGGGCGTGACCAAGAGCTCCTGGTAAACCCCCTTTTAGGGGTTCCAGAGGCTCTCGGTAAGCAATGGGTGTGTCAGTTGCCCACCTCTTCATGGCTTAGGCTTGGAGGGTTGGGCACCTGACGCCCGTACGACTTACTACGCCGTAGGTCCACCGCGCCGCACCCGTCCCGTCTCGGATCGGGGAGAGGGATGGCGCACCAGGAAACCCCGGCGAGAGAGGCCACAGGCCAATTCATGACCATGACTGATCCGATCGCAGACATGCTGACGCGTCTGCGGAACGCGAACTCGGCGTACCACGATTCCGTGACGATGCCGGCGTCCAAGATCAAGTCTCACATCGCGGAGATCCTCCAGCAGGAGGGCTTCATCACGGGCTGGAAGGTCGAGGACGCCGAGGTCGGCAAGGACCTCACCCTCGAGCTCAAGTTCGGCCCGAACCGCGAGCGCTCCATTGCGGGCATCAAGCGGATCTCCAAGCCCGGTCTCCGGGTTTACGCGAAGTCCACCTCCCTGCCCAAGGTGCTGGGCGGCCTCGGCGTGGCGATCATCTCCACGTCGCACGGTCTCCTCACCGACAAGCAGGCCGGCAAGAAGGGCGTAGGCGGAGAAGTTCTCGCCTACGTCTGGTAGCGGAAGGGAACGGAGGAAACAGCTATGTCGCGCATTGGCAAGCTCCCCATCACGGTTCCCGCCGGCGTGGACGTCACCATCGACGGCCAGACGGTTTCGGTCAAGGGCCCCAAGGGCTCGCTGACCCACACCGTCGTTGCGCCGATCGAGATCGCCAAGGGTGAGGACGGCGTTCTGAACGTCACCCGCCCCAACGACGAGCGTCAGAGCAAGGCCCTGCACGGCCTGTCCCGCACGCTGGTGGCGAACATGATCACCGGCGTGACCCAGGGTTACGTGAAGAAGCTCGAGATCAGTGGTGTCGGTTACCGCGTGACCGCGAAGGGCTCGAACCTCGAGTTCGCGCTCGGTTACAGCCACCCGATCACCGTCGAGGCCCCCGAGGGAATCTCCTTCAAGGTCGAGAACCCCACCCGGTTCTCGGTCGAGGGCATCGACAAGCAGAAGGTCGGCGAGGTTGCGGCCAACATCCGCAAGCTGCGCAAGCCCGACCCGTACAAGGCCAAGGGTGTCAAGTACGAGGGCGAAGTCATCCGCCGCAAGGTCGGAAAGGCGGGTAAGTAAGCCATGGCATACGGACAGAAGATCCTCAAGGGCGACGCTTACAAGCGTGCCGCGATCAAGCGTCGCCACATCCGGATCCGTAAGCACATCTCGGGTACGGCTGAGCGTCCGCGCCTGGTCGTGACGCGCTCGAACCGCCACATCGTGGCTCAGGTCATCGACGACATCAAGGGTCACACCCTGGCGTCGGCGTCGACCCTGGACACGACGATCCGCGGCGGCGAGGGCGACAAGTCCGCGCAGGCCAAGTCGGTCGGCGCCCTGGTCGCCGAGCGCGCCAAGGCCGCCGGTGTCGAGGCTGTCGTATTCGACCGTGGTGGCAACCAGTACGCCGGGCGCATCGCCGCCTTGGCGGACGCCGCCCGCGAAGCCGGACTCAAGTTCTGAGTCGCCCGTCGCGCTAGCGACCTAGGTCGCTGCGTAGCTAGCGGAAAAAGAGAGAGGTAATCCAATGGCTGGACCCCAGCGCCGCGGAAGCGGTGCCGGTGGCGGCGAGCGGCGGGACCGGAAGGGCCGTGACGGCGGCGCTGCTGCCGCCGAGAAGACCGCGTACGTTGAGCGCGTCGTCGCGATCAACCGTGTCGCCAAGGTTGTGAAGGGTGGTCGTCGCTTCAGCTTCACTGCGCTCGTCGTAGTGGGCGATGGCGATGGCACCGTGGGTGTCGGTTACGGCAAGGCCAAGGAGGTGCCGGCCGCCATCGCCAAGGGTGTTGAGGAGGCCAAGAAGCACTTCTTCAAGGTCCCCCGCATCCAGGGCACCATCCCGCACCCGATCACGGGCGAGAAGGCCGCAGGCGTCGTCCTGCTCAAGCCTGCTTCCCCCGGTACCGGCGTTATCGCCGGTGGCCCGGTGCGTGCAGTGCTCGAGTGCGCCGGCGTTCACGACATCCTGTCGAAGTCGCTCGGCTCGTCGAACGCGATCAACATCGTGCACGCGACCGTGGAGGCCCTGAAGGGCCTGCAGCGTCCCGAGGAGATCGCGGCCCGCCGCGGTCTGCCCCTCGAGGACGTCGCTCCCGCGGCTCTGCTTCGTGCGCGTGCCGGGGCTGGTGCGTAATGGCCCGCCTCAAGATCACGCAGACGAAGTCGTACATCGGCAGCAAGCAGAACCACCGCGACACGCTGCGTTCGCTCGGGCTCAAGCGCCTGAACGACGTGGTCGTCAAGGAGGACCGCCCCGAGTTCCGCGGAATGGTGCACACCGTCCGCCACCTCGTGACGGTTGAGGAGGTCGACTGATCATGGCGGAAAGCAACCCGCTCAAGATCCACAACCTCCGTCCCGCCCCGGGCGCCAAGACCGCCAAGACCCGTGTCGGTCGTGGTGAGGCGTCGAAGGGTAAGACGGCCGGTCGTGGTACCAAGGGCACGAAGGCCCGTTACCAGGTTCCGGAGCGCTTCGAGGGTGGGCAGATGCCCCTCCACATGCGTCTCCCGAAGCTCAAGGGCTTCAAGAACCCGTTCAAGATCGAGTTCCAGGTCGTGAACCTCGACAAGCTGGCGGCGCTGTACCCCGAGGGTGGCGAGGTCACCGTCGAGGGCCTCATCGCCAAGGGCGCCGTTCGCAAGAACAGCCTCGTCAAGGTCCTCGGACAGGGCGAGATCTCCGTGGCGCTCCAGGTGACGGTCGACGCCGTCTCCGGTTCCGCCAAGGAGAAGATCACCGCCGCCGGCGGTACCGTCACCGAGCTCGTCTGAACACCACAGGCGTCTCGATGACCTGAACGATCCCGACCGGGGATACCCCACATTTGGGGTATCCCCGGTTGGTCGTTCCTACGGCGGTACTCTCGCCGGTAAGGTGACCTGCACTGCCCACTTTCACAAGATGCTTCCCATGGGGCACCTTGAGCGGCAGTCGACCGTTACACATGTCGTTGTCGTTGTCGTTGTTCTTATTGGACCCTCAAGACCGTCACCCTTGACGCAGACGCGCGGGGGTCGCAGGAGGCACCGTGCTCACCGCGTTCGCCCGGGCGTTCAGGACGCCCGACCTGCGCAAGAAGCTGCTCTTCACGCTCGCCATCATCGTGATCTACCGGCTCGGAACGCATATCCCGATCCCCGGTGTCGACTACACGTCCGTTCAGCGGTGTGTGGACGAGGCGTCCGGCAACCAGGGCCTCTTCGGTCTGGTGAACATGTTCAGCGGCGGCGCGCTGCTCCAGATCACCATTTTCGCGCTGGGCATCATGCCGTACATCACCGCGAGCATCATCCTTCAGCTGCTGACCGTGGTGATCCCGCGTCTGGAAGCCCTCAAGAAGGAGGGCCAGGCCGGCACCGCGAAGATCACGCAGTACACCCGCTACCTCACCGTGGCGCTCGCCATTCTCCAGGGCACCGGCCTGGTGGCCACCGCCCGCAGCGGCGCCCTGTTCTCCGGTTGCACGGTCGCCTCGAGCATCGTCCCGGACCGCGCGATCTTCACCACCATCGTCATGGTCATCACCATGACCGCCGGTACGGCCATGGTCATGTGGCTCGGTGAGCTCATCACCGACCGCGGTATCGGCAACGGCATGTCGATCCTGATGTTCATCTCGATCGCCGCGACCTTCCCCTCGGCCCTGTGGGCCATCAAGAAGACGGGCACGCTCGCGGGCGGCTGGATCGAGTTCGGCACCGTCATCCTGGTCGGCCTGGTCATGGTCGGTCTGGTGGTCTTCGTCGAGCAGGCCCAGCGCCGTATCCCCGTGCAGTACGCGAAGCGCATGATCGGACGCCGTTCCTACGGCGGTACCTCGACGTACATCCCGCTGAAGGTGAACCAGGCCGGCGTGATCCCGGTCATCTTCGCCTCGTCGCTGCTCTACATCCCGGCTCTCGTCGCCCAGTTCTCCAGCGGAACCTCCAGCTGGAAGACCTGGATCGAGACCAACCTGACCAAGGGTGACCACCCGATCTACATCAGCATGTACTTCCTGCTGATCGTTTTCTTCGCGTTCTTCTACGTGGCTATCTCCTTCAACCCCGAGGAAGTAGCCGACAACATGAAGAAGTATGGTGGCTTCATCCCGGGCATCCGGGCTGGCCGACCGACCGCTGAGTACCTCTCCTACGTACTCAACCGGATCACCTGGCCGGGTTCGCTGTATCTGGGTCTGATCGCTCTCGTACCGACGATGGCGTTGGTTGGCTTCGGGGCAAGCCAGAACTTCCCGTTCGGTGGTACCAGCATCCTGATCATCGTGGGTGTCGGTCTCGAGACGGTGAAGCAAATCGAGAGCCAGCTCCAGCAGCGCAATTACGAAGGGTTCCTCCGCTGATGCGTATCGTCCTCGTCGGGCCGCCGGGCGCCGGAAAGGGAACGCAGGCCACACGTCTGGCCGAGAAGCTCCGCGTTCCGCACATCTCCACGGGCGACCTGTTCCGCGCCAACATCAGCCAGCAGACGGAGCTCGGGAAACTCGCGAAGTCCTACATGGACGCCGGCAACCTCGTCCCCGACGAGGTCACCATCGCCATGGCCAAGGACCGCATGGAGCAGCCGGACGCCGAGCGCGGCTTCCTGCTGGACGGTTTCCCGCGCAACGTCTCGCAGGCCGAGGCGCTCGACGAGCTCCTCACCATCGAGGGCATCAAGCTGGACGCGGTACTGGACCTGGAGGCCCCGGAGGAGGAGGTCGTCAAGCGGATCGCCGGCCGGCGCATCTGCCGTAACGACTCCTCGCACGTCTTCCACGTGACGTACAAGAAGGCCGCCAAGGAAGGCGTCTGTGACGTCTGCGGCGGCGAGCTGTACCAGCGGGACGACGACTCCGAGGAGACGGTCCGCACGCGGCTCGAGGTCTACCACACGCAGACCGAGCCGATCATCGACTACTACAAGTCGCAGGGCCTGGTCGTGACCATCGAGGCCATGGGCCCGGTGGAAGAGGTCACCGCCCGTGCGCTGGCCGCACTGAAGCGTGAGGGCGACGACCAGTAGTCGTCGCTCCCCGTACGGCCGTGGAGTCCTTCGGGACACCACGGCCGTACTGTTGTGTGCATACGTAACCCGACCGACCTGAGTGACGGAGAGCGCAGGCCCCCCATGGTGCAGATCAAGAGCCCCGAGCAGATCGCCAAGATGCGTGAGGCGGGGCTGGTCGTCGCCGCCATCCACGCGGCCACGCGCGAAGCTGCGGTGCCGGGGGCGACGACGAAGGACCTGGACGACGTCGCCCGTAAGGTCCTGGCGGAGAACGGCGCGAAGTCGAACTTCCTCGGCTACGGCGGCTTCCCCGCGACGATCTGCACCTCGGTGAACGACGTGGTGGTGCACGGCATCCCCTCCGACGAGGTCGTCCTCAAGGACGGCGACATCATCTCCATCGACTGCGGCGCGATCGTCGACGGCTGGCACGGTGACGCGGCGTACACGGCGTTCGTCGGCTCGGGGCACGCTCCGGAGCTGATCGAGCTCTCCCGGGTGACCGAGGAGTCGATGTGGGCCGGCATCGCCGCCATGAAGACGGGCGGCCGGCTGGTCGACGTCTCCCGCGCGATCGAGACGTACATCCGGCGTCAGCCGAAGCCGGGCGGCGGGCGCTACGGCATCGTCGAGGACTACGGCGGCCACGGCATCGGCACCGAGATGCACATGGACCCCCATCTGCTGAACTACGTCGACCGGCGGCGGGGCAAGGGGCCGAAGCTGGTTCCCGGCTTCTGCCTGGCCATCGAGCCGATGGTGTCCCTGGGCACCCCGCGGACCGAGGTCCTCGAGGACGACTGGACGGTCATCACGACCGACGGGACGTGGTCCTCGCACTGGGAGCACTCGGTGGCGTTGACGGAGGCCGGGCCGCTGGTGCTGACGGCTGTCGACGGTGGCAAGGCGAAGCTGGCGGAGCACGGGGTCGTGGCGGCGCCGGACCCCCTCGCCTGAGGTTGCCCCACCCGGGGCGCGCTGTGGGGTTTCCCGCCCCCGCCGCCACTTCCCTTCCCGGCCCTGGGGGCTGTGCCCCCAGGGCCCCTGTCGGCCTGCACGGCCTCGTCCTCAAACGTCGGACGGGCTGGGACCCCGTTGTGGGGCGGGGGCTTCGCTTAAGGATCTCCTCTGTGGGGCAGACTTCCGGATTCGTGTTTCCGGGGGGCCTGACGTAGACTGACTCGTCGGCTCTCGTGCACCCGCATGTCTGCATGCACCCCTAGGGGAAACGCAGGGGAGTCGATCAAGGTAGTCGATTCGAAGGGCGAAGCGTGGCCAAGAAGCAAGGTGCCATCGAGATCGAGGGCACTGTCGTCGAGTCTCTTCCGAACGCCATGTTCAAGGTCGAGCTCCAGAACGGCCACCAGGTCCTGGCACACATCAGCGGCAAGATGCGTATGCACTACATCCGCATCCTCCCTGACGACCGGGTCGTGGTGGAGCTGTCTCCGTACGACCTGACGCGTGGCCGGATCGTCTACCGCTACAAGTAGATCTTGCCCAGGTCTCCGTGCGCCCGGTCGGGCGTTCGGGGCTGTCGGCAACTGACCCGGAGAACCTCACCCAATGAAGGTCAAGCCGAGCGTCAAGAAGATCTGCGACAAGTGCAGGGTGATCCGCCGTCACGGTCGGGTCATGGTCATTTGCGAGAACCCGCGCCACAAGCAGCGCCAGGGCTGATCGCTTACAGATCACACCCTCTGCATCGATATCGCAGAGACTTCGCGCGACGCGAGCTGAATTTGTTCATACGCAGATCCCAGGCGGGTTCTCCCTCCTGATACCCCCGGCTCGGAGGCCGGGGACCCATCCGTACCTAATCCCCGGTCGCTCGATGAGTGACACGAGGAGGCCGGCGGGTGGGAGACGGTTCTGCGGAAGACCTCCGAAGATCAACTGGAGCCATTGAATGGCACGCGTTTCCGGTGTCGACATCCCGCGCGAAAAGCGTGTGGAGGTCGCCCTCACCTACGTGTTCGGCATCGGCCGGACCCTCTCCCAGGAGACGCTGGCAGCGACCGGCGTCGACCCGAACACCCGCGTTCGCGACCTCTCCGAGGAGCAGCTCGTCGCGATCCGCGAGTACGTGGACGCCAACATCAAGACCGAGGGTGACCTTCGTCGCGAGATCCAGGCCGACATCCGCCGCAAGGTCGAGATCGGTTGCTACCAGGGTCTCCGTCACCGTCGTGGTCTGCCTGTCCGCGGTCAGCGCACCAGCACGAACGCTCGTACCCGCAAGGGCCCGCGTCGCGCCATCGCCGGCAAGAAGAAGCCGGGCAAGAAGTAGTCCTCAGCGGGACAACGCTTCATCAGCGGTCTTCGCTGTAGGACCGACCACCTCCCCGTAGGAGTTTGTAGATGCCCCCCAAGGGTCGTCAGGGCGCTGCCAAGAAGGTGCGCCGCAAGGAAAAGAAGAACGTCGCGCACGGCCAGGCGCACATCAAGAGCACGTTCAACAACACGATCGTGTCCATCACGGACCCGGCCGGAAACGTGATCTCGTGGGCCTCCGCCGGCCACGTCGGTTTCAAGGGCTCGCGCAAGTCCACGCCGTTCGCCGCGCAGATGGCCGCCGAGTCGGCTGCCCGTCGCGCGCAGGAGCACGGCATGCGCAAGGTCGACGTCTTCGTCAAGGGCCCGGGCGCCGGTCGTGAGACCGCCATCCGCTCCCTGCAGGCGACGGGCCTCGAGGTCGGCTCCATCCAGGACGTCACCCCGACCCCGCACAACGGCTGCCGCCCGCCCAAGCGTCGCCGCGTCTGACGCACGGTTGTCTCAGGTTTGACCGGGGTCCGGGCGGTACGTCTCCTCGGAGGCGTGCCGCCCGTACCCTTGCATTAGCAGCAGGACGTCAAATAGCGGGCGTCCATGACTGAAGGATCGCAACATGCTGATTGCTCAGCGTCCCTCGTTGACCGAAGAGGTCGTCGACGAGTTCCGCTCCCGGTTCGTGATCGAGCCGCTGGAGCCGGGCTTCGGTTACACCCTCGGAAACTCCCTCCGCCGGACCCTCCTGTCCTCGATCCCGGGTGCGGCGGTCACGTCCATCCGTATCGACGGCGTGCTGCACGAGTTCACCACCGTGCCGGGCGTCAAGGAGGACGTCACCGACCTGATCCTCAACATCAAGCAGCTGGTCGTCTCCTCGGAGCACGACGAGCCGGTCGTGATGTACCTGCGCAAGCAGGGTCCGGGTCTGGTCACCGCCGCCGACATCGCGCCCCCGGCCGGTGTCGAGGTGCACAACCCCGACCTCGTCCTCGCCACGCTCAACGGCAAGGGCAAGCTGGAGATGGAGCTGACCGTCGAGCGCGGTCGCGGTTACGTCTCCGCCGTGCAGAACAAGCAGCTCGGTCAGGAGATCGGGCGCGTCCCGGTCGACTCGATCTACTCGCCTGTTCTCAAGGTCACGTACAAGGTCGAGGCCACGCGTGTCGAGCAGCGCACCGACTTCGACAAGCTGATCGTCGACGTCGAGACCAAGCAGGCGATGCGTCCCCGTGACGCCATGGCCTCCGCCGGTAAGACGCTGGTCGAGCTGTTCGGTCTCGCCCGCGAGCTGAACATCGACGCCGAGGGCATCGACATGGGCCCGTCCCCCACGGACGCCGCTCTCGCCGCTGATCTCGCCCTGCCGATCGAGGAGCTCGAGCTCACCGTTCGGTCGTACAACTGCCTCAAGCGTGAGGGCATCCACTCCGTGGGTGAGCTCGTCGCCCGGTCCGAGGCCGACCTGCTGGACATCCGTAACTTCGGTGCGAAGTCCATCGACGAGGTCAAGGCGAAGCTGGCCGGCATGGGCCTCGCGCTCAAGGACAGCCCGCCCGGATTCGACCCCACCGCCGCGGCGGACGCGTTCGGCGCGGACGACGACGCGGACGCGGGTTTCGTGGAGACCGAGCAGTACTAGTCGCTCCGCGAACCGGCCGGATGTGGCTGCGGGACCGTCATCGCCGGTCGCGCAGTTCCCCGCGCCCCTTCCAGGCCCCTCCGGGGGTCTGGATCTTCGACAGACAACCGTCTGCTCGGATACTGACCCCGGTACCTGATACGGCCGGGGCAGACACCTAGGAGAAAGACCATGCCGAAGCCCACCAAGGGTGCCCGTCTGGGCGGCAGCGCCGCGCACGAGAAGCTGCTCCTCGCGAACCTCGCGAAGTCGCTGTTCGAGCACGGCCGCATCACCACCACCGAGGCGAAGGCGCGCAAGCTGCGTCCGTACGCCGAGCGTCTGGTCACCAAGGCGAAGAAGGGCGACCTTCACAACCGTCGTCAGGTGCTCCAGGTGATCACGGACAAGAGCATCGTGCACACGCTCTTCACCGAGATCGGCCCGCGCTACGAGAACCGCCCCGGTGGCTACACCCGCATCACCAAGATCGGTAACCGTCGTGGCGACAACGCGCCCATGGCCGTCATCGAGCTGGTCGAGGCGCTGACCGTCGCGCAGCAGGCCACTGGTGAGGCCGAGGCCGCCACCAAGCGTGCGGTCAAGGAAGACAGCCTCAAGAAGGACGAGGCCGTCGAGGACGCCAAGCCGGCCGACGAGGCTGCGGCCGAGGAGTCCAAGGACGCCTGAGGCATCGCCTCGCAGTGGACGGGTCTGCCCTTCGGGGCGGGCCCGTTCCGCGTTTCCCAAGGCGTTTCCGAAGGCGTTCGCGGAGGCGTTTCGGAAGGCGTTCTCCGAAGGTCGCAGGCTTGAGAGGATCCAGGAGTGAGTGACGAAGTACAGCCCGGGTTCGTACGGGTGCGGATGGACCTCTCGTACGACGGGAGCGGGTTCTCCGGGTGGGCCAAGCAGGCCGGCGGACGGCGGACCGTGCAGGGCGAGATCGAGGACGCGCTGCGGACCGTGACCCGGTCGGGGGAGACCACGTACGAGCTGACCGTGGCCGGGCGGACGGACGCCGGTGTGCACGCACGCGGGCAGGTGGCGCACGTCGACCTGCCGGAGGACCTCTGGAGCGAGCACCGGGAGAAGCTGCTCAAGCGGCTCGCCGGGCGGCTCGCCAAGGATGTGCGGATCTGGTCCCTGGAGGAGGCGCCCACCGGGTTCAACGCGCGGTTCTCGGCGGTCTGGCGGCGCTACGCGTACCGGGTCACCGACAACCCGGGGGGTGTCGACCCCCTGCTGCGCAGCCACGTCCTCTGGCACGACTGGCCGCTCGACGTCGACGCCATGAACGAGGCCGCCCGGCGGCTGCTCGGCGAGCACGACTTCGCCGCCTACTGCAAACGGCGGGAGGGCGCGACGACCATTCGTACGCTCCAGGAGCTGAGCCTGGTGCGCGGCGAGGACGGGGTAGTCACCGCGACCGTCCGGGCCGACGCCTTCTGCCACAACATGGTGCGTTCGCTGATCGGGGCGCTGCTGTTCGTCGGCGACGGGCACCGCGGGCCGGAGTGGCCCGGGAAGGTGCTGGCCGCGGGCGTGCGGGACTCGGCCGTGCATGTCGTACGGCCGCACGGGCTGACGCTGGAGGAGGTCGGCTACCCGACCGACGAGCTGCTCGCCGCACGCAACAAGGAGGCGCGCAACAGGCGGACGCTGCCCGGGGCCGGGTGCTGCTGACCTGCCGGCCCCGCGTCGGCGTCCGCGGTCAGTTCGCGGCCGCCGCCGACGCCTGGGCCTCGCCGCGCTGGCGGATCCGCTGGAAGGTGAACTCCGCGAGGTCGTCGCCCGCGGCGAAGACGGCCGTGTCCTTCGTGGTCACGTCCTTGGCGTCCGTGAAGCCGGTGATGGTGAAGTAGGCGTACCGGCCGTAGGAGTTGGTCGTCGAGCGGCAGATCGCGCCGTCGCAGAAGGTCTTGACGTCCCCGCCGGTGAGGGCCTTGACGATGCTCTGCTTGTCGGCCTGGCTCTTGACCTTGAGGGCCTGTGCCTCGGTGTCGAAGACCGCCACACCGACGGTGACCGCGATGTTGCCCTTGGTGTAGGTGATGCGCATGAGGCGGGTGCAGTCATTGGCGGTGAGCACCTTGGGCAGGGTGCCCTGGACGCCCGTGGCGCAGGTGGTGCTGTCGGCCTTGGGGCCCTTCTTGTACACGGCCGATCCCATGGTCAGCTGCGTGCCGGGGAAGAGCAGGTCCGGCCCGTTGGGGGCGGTGTCCTTGGCCTTGCTGGCGACGAACTCCTTCGGGTCCAGCGGGGGCGGGGCGCTGGTCGGCGCGAAGGAGGGCGTGGTGGACGCGCTCGGCAGGCCGGTCGCGGGCACTGAGGAAGTCGGCTTGTTCGCCTCGTCGCTGCCGTTCGCCGACACCACGGCCATGGCCACGGCGGTGCCGATGGCGACCGTGGCGAGCACGCCGCCGCCTATGAAGAACAGCCGACGGCGTCTGTTGCGCGTCTCGGACGCCTCCGCGAGCGCGGCCCAGTCCGGGGTCCTGCCGTCATCACCGCTGGTCCACGGCTGCTGGGAGTTCGGTTTCCACGGATCCCACTGGGACTGAGGTCCCCCCTGCCCATAGCTCATGGGCCGCATCTTAGACGGGGAGCGGGGGATGCTGTTCCGCCTCAACCGGCGCCGAAGTCCGCGGTGTTCCCGGCGCGAGTGCGGGCAAACGTGACATCTCCGGGTGGTTGGTGCGGCATATTCGCAGGCCGCGACCTGTAGTGTGGCGCAGGCCACTCCGGGAGGGGGTTTCCGGGGGCGGGTTCCGGTCAGGCTGACATGCTCACGTGTGATCGGATGGCAGGCCCGTTTTGACCCGGCCCCCGAGACGCGGGTATCCTGCATCTTCGTTGTGTATTGGCTTGCTCTTCTCACGGGACGGGCCCTTACACCGGTCCACCGGGCCGATGACCAGCGACCAGCACGCGGTTTGCGTCACCGCAGTGCGGTCTGGGCTGTCGTGATCGTCTTCGGTGACCTTGTCAGGACCAATTCACTGAAGAAGCGAAGGCTACGAACCGTGCGTACGTACAGCCCCAAGCCCGGCGATGTGACGCGCCAGTGGCACGTCATCGACGCTCAGGACATCGTCCTGGGCCGTCTCGCCACCACTGCCGCGTCCCTCCTCCGGGGCAAGCACAAGCCGATCTACGCGCCCCACGTCGACACCGGTGACTTCGTCATCATCATCAACGCCGACAAGGTGCACCTCTCCGGCAACAAGCGGACCCAGAAGATGGCGTACCGCCACTCCGGGTACCCGGGCGGTCTGCGCTCCGTGCGCTACGACGACCTTCTCGCGAACAACCCCGAGAAGGCCGTCGAGAAGGCCGTCAAGGGCATGCTCCCCAAGAACACGCTGGGCCGTCAGATGCTGTCGAAGCTGAAGGTCTACAAGGGTGACGTGCACCCGCACGCGGCTCAGCAGCCCGTGCCGTTCGAGATCACCCAGGTCGCGCAGTAATTCCGGCCACACCCCTAGCTGAAAAGAACTGAGGAGAACCGTGGCCGAGACCACTGCCGAGCAGCCGCTCGAAGAGACCGAGCTCGTCGACATCGACAGCTACACCACCGAGTCCGAGGTCCCCGTCGAGGGTGAGTACACCTCGGAGTCCCTGGCCTCCCGCTTCGGCGAGCCCCAGCCGGCCGCCGGCCTGGGTCGCCGCAAGAACGCCATCGCCCGCGTCCGGATCGTTCCGGGCACCGGCAAGTGGAAGATCAACGGTCGCACCCTCGAGGACTACTTCCCGAACAAGGTGCACCAGCAGGAAGTCAACGAGCCCTTCAAGGTGCTCGAGCTCGAAGGCCGCTACGACGTCATCGCCCGTATCTCGGGTGGCGGCGTCTCCGGTCAGGCCGGTGCGCTCCGTCTCGGTGTCGCCCGCGCGCTGAACGAGGCCGACGTCGACAACAACCGCGGCGCCCTCAAGAAGGCCGGCTTCCTCACGCGTGACGACCGTGCGGTCGAGCGCAAGAAGGCCGGTCTCAAGAAGGCCCGCAAGGCCCCGCAGTACAGCAAGCGCTAGGCTTCGCTGCCTGCTCGTACGTATTCCGGGTCGGACCCGCGCGGTTCGCTCGTACGTACTCCGAACGCCCCGGCGGCACGCCACAGTGTCGCCGGGGCGTTCGTTTTCTCGCAGCCGTGGGCGTATAACGGCACAAGGTGCTCAAAGGCTTGTGTGATCGGATGTTCAGGGCATCCAATGCCTGGACGCGGAGCCGCCGTCGACCGACTGATCGGTCGATCGTCCGACGCACCCGCACGGCTTTTGAAACTGACGCTTCCTCAGGAGGACAAGTGGGACGACTCTTCGGCACGGACGGCGTGCGCGGTGTCGCCAACGCGGATCTGACGGCGGAGATGGCGCTCGGCCTGTCCGTCGCGGCGGCGCATGTGCTGGCCGAGGCGGGCACGTTCGAGGGTCACCGGCCGGTGGCAGTCGTCGGACGGGACCCGCGCGCGTCCGGGGAGTTCCTGGAGGCCGCCGTGGTGGCAGGCCTGGCGAGCGCCGGCGTGGACGTGCTGAAGGTCGGCGTGCTGCCGACGCCCGCGGTCGCCTATCTCACCGGAGTGCTGGGCGCCGACCTCGGCGTGATGCTCTCCGCCAGCCACAACGCCATGCCCGACAACGGCATCAAGTTCTTCGCCCGCGGCGGCCACAAGCTGGCCGACGAGCTCGAGGGCAGGATCGAGTCCGTCTACGACGAGCACCGCACCGGCGCGCCCTGGAGCCGGCCGACCGGCAGCGGCGTCGGACGCGTGCGGACGTACGACGAGGGCTTCGACCGCTACGTCGCGCACCTCATCGCCGTGCTGCCCAACCGGCTGGACGGGCTGACGATCGTCCTCGACGAGGCGCACGGCGCCGCCGCCCGGGTGTCGCCGGAGGCGTTCACGCGGGCCGGCGCGGAGATCGTGACCATCGGGGCCGAGCCGGACGGGCTCAACATCAACGACGGGTGCGGGTCCACGCACCTGGACAAGCTGAAGGCCGCGGTCATCGAGCACGGGGCCGCCTTCGGCATCGCGCACGACGGGGACGCCGACCGGTGCCTCGCCGTGGACCACACGGGTGACGAGGTCGACGGCGACCAGATTCTCGCCGTGCTCGCGCTGGCCATGCGGGAGCGGGGCGCGCTGCGGTCCGACACCGTTGTCGCGACCGTCATGTCCAACCTCGGCTTCAAGCTGGCCATGGAGCGGGAGGGGATCCAGCTCGTGCAGGCCGCCGTCGGCGACCGGTATGTGCTGGAGGAGATGAAGGAGCACGGGTACGCGCTCGGCGGCGAGCAGTCCGGGCACGTGATCATCCTCGACCACGCGACGACCGGTGACGGGACGCTGACGGGGCTGATGCTGGCGGCTCGGGTCGCCGAGAGCGGGCGTTCGCTGCGGGAGCTGGCCTCGGTGATGGAGCGGTTGCCGCAGGTGCTGATCAATGTGCCCGACGTCGACAGGTCGCGGGTGGGGGACTCCGCCGAGCTGGCGGCTGCCGTCGGCGAGGCGGAGCGGGAACTCGGTGCCACCGGGCGGGTGCTGCTGCGGCCTTCCGGGACCGAGCCGCTCGTGCGCGTGATGGTCGAGGCCGCGGATATCGACCAGGCTCGGTCTGTCGCCGGGCGGTTGGCCGATGTCGTCAAGTCGGCGCTGGGTTAAGCGGCGGGGCCGGTCTTCGGGGCGGGTTCGGGGCGGGGTTCTGTGTGTTGCGGGCTGCGGCAGCGTCGTGGCTTGTCGCGCGGTTCCCCGCGCCCCTGAAGGTGCTGCGCCTGGGCGGTGTTGACCGTTGCGTCGTGCCTCTGAAGGCCGTGTGGCCGGCGGTGTCGACCCGTTGCGTGGTGCCTTTGACGGCCGTGTGGCCAGTGGCGACGACCCGTTGCGTCGGGCCCTTGAGAGCAGGGCGCTCGCGCTAGGTCGCGTCGACCCGTTGGCGTTGTCTGGACCAGAGCCATTTCTGGGCCAGCAGGGTCAGGGTGCCCGCCAGGATGATGCCCAGGAGGTTCAGCAGGAGTTGTTCTGTCGAGCCCCGGGTCTGTGTCATGTCGCCGAAGCTGAGGGCCACGGCGGCGTTGGCGGCTGCCGGGACCGTCGTGACCGAGATGGCCACGCCCACCAGGGCGCCGGACTTCGCCGAGGTCAGGGAGAGGGTGCCGGCGGCGCCCGCCAGGACGGCCACGATGAAGGAGAAGGCGTCGGGGGCGTAGACGAAGCCGGTCTGGGGGCGGTCGGCCTCCAGTTGCTCCTTGCTGAACAGGTCGATCGCGTCCATGAAGAGGCTGAAGCCCACCGTCGCCGCCATCGCCACCGCGAAGCCGACCAGCAGGGCGATCAGCGAGCGCAGGGCCAGGCGGGGAGCGCGCTGAACGATCGAGGTGCAGACGCCGGCCAGGGGGCCGAACTCCGGGCCCACGGCCATCGCGCCCACGATCAGGACCGCGTTGTCGAGCACCACACCGCAGGCCGCGATCATCGTGGCGAGCGTGATGAACGCGAGATAGGTGACGGAGAGCGTCGACTCCTCGTGGGTGGCGTCCGTGAGGTGCTCCCACAGGACCGCGTCGGCGCCTTCGCCCGGCGCCTCCGCCTCGGCCTTGTCGGCACGCAGCGAGAGCGACAGGTCGATGTTCTCCACGGCGATCGAGCCGGTCTCGTCGAGGCCCAACTCCTGTAGTTTGGTGAGGAGTTCGTCGCCGGCTTCGCGTGCCACGTCGCACATCACGACATCGCCGGCCGGGTTGCGGGCCGCCCCCGGCACCACCACGAGGTGGGTGGTGCCGACGGTGTTCTCGATCAGGGCGACCACGTCGTCGGTTCTGCCCGACGGGGTGATCAGACGCAGGTGCAGCATGGAGGCAGGGTAGCCGTCAGAGTTTTCGCAGGCTCAGGCGCTGCACCTTGTGATCCTGGCCCTTGCGGACGATCAGGGTGGCCCGGCCCCGGGTGGGCGCGATGTTCTCCACCAGGTTGGGCTTGTTGATGGTGCGCCAGAGGGTGCGGGCGTAGTCGACGGCCTCGTCCTCGGAGACCTGGGTGTACTTCCTGAAGTACGAGTCCGGCTTCTGGAAGGCCGTCTGACGGAGTTTCCGGAACCGGCTGAGGTACCAGCGCTCGATGTCCTCGGCGCTCGCGTCGACGTACACGCTGAAGTCGAAGTAGTCGGCGAGGCCGACGCGGGTGCGGCCGTCCTTGCCGGGCAGGGCGGGCTGAAGGACGTTCAGGCCCTCGACGATGAGGATGTCGGGGCGCCGGACGGTGAGCTTGCGGTCCGGGACGATGTCGTAGATCAGGTGGGAGTAGACGGGCGCGGTGACCTCGCCCTTGCCCGCCTTGATGTCGGCCACGAAGCGGGTCAGCGCGCGGCGGTCGTAGGACTCGGGGAAGCCCTTGCGGGACATCAGCCCGCGGGCCTCCAGTTCCCTGGTGGGGAGCAGGAAGCCGTCAGTGGTGACCAGCTCCACGCGGGGGTGTTCCGGCCAGCGGGACAGCAGGGCCTGGAGGAGCCGGGCGACGGTCGACTTGCCGACCGCCACCGAGCCCGCGACGCCTATCACGAACGGGGTGCCGGACTGGGAGCCCTGCTCGCCGAGGAAGGTGTTGAGGGCGCCGCGCAGGCCGTCGGTGGCGCCCACGTAGAGATTGAGCAGGCGCGACAGCGGCAGGTAGATGTCACGTACCTCGTCGAGGTCGATGACGTCACCGAGGCCGCGCAGCTTCTCGACCTCCTCGGCGGTCAGCGGCAGCGGAGTCTTCTCGCGCAGCGCGCTCCACTCGGATCGGGTGAGGTCGACGAAGGGAGTCGCCTCCGGCCTGTGCCGGTGGGCGCTCCGGGGCATCGGGGAGACCGGAGAGATCACAGTCCATTGTTAACGGAGTTTGAACAGGATGGTGGGTGGGGTCCGTCACGCCCGGCCGAGAGGGCGTACAGCCGTGGGAATTTCCGAAATCGGGCACGCGGAGGCTCTTTGTGGGCGTGATTCGGTCGTAGGCTGCCGCGCATGTGCGGAATCGTGGGATACGTGGGGTCTCAGTCGGCGCTGGAGGTCGTGATGGCCGGGCTGAGGCGGCTGGAGTACCGGGGCTACGACTCGGCGGGCATCGCCGTGCTGGCGGACGGCGGGCTGGCCGCCGCGAGAAAGGCGGGCAAGCTCGTCAATCTGGAGAAGGAGCTCGCGGCCCGGCCACTGCCGACCGGGACGACGGGCATCGGGCACACCCGGTGGGCCACACACGGCGGGCCGACGGACGCCAACGCGCATCCGCATCTCGACAACGCCGGGCGGGTCGCCGTCGTGCACAACGGGATCATCGAGAACTTCGCCGTACTGCGGGCCGAACTGGCCGAGCGGGGGCACGAGCTGTCCTCCGAGACCGACACCGAGGTCGTGGCCCATCTGCTCGCCGAGGAGTTCTCGGTGACGGCCGACCTCGCCGAGGCCATGCGGCTGGTGTGCCGGCGGCTGGAGGGGGCGTTCACGCTGGTCGCGGCGCATGCCGACGAGCCGGACGTGGTGGTCGGCGCGCGGCGGAACTCGCCGCTCGTGGTGGGCGTCGGGGAGGGCGAGGCGTTTCTCGCCTCGGACGTCGCCGCGTTCATCGCGCACACCCGGTCGGCTATCGAGCTGGGTCAGGACCAGGTCGTCGAGCTGCGGCGGGACGGTGTGACGGTGACCGGCTTCGACGGGCGCCCGGCGGACGTCCGGTCGTACCACGTCGACTGGGACGCGTCGGCCGCGGAGAAGGGCGGCTACGACTACTTCATGCTCAAGGAGATCGCCGAGCAGCCCAAGGCCGTCGCCGACACCCTGCTCGGCCGCATCGACGCCTCCGGCGCGCTGTCGCTCGACGAGGTGCGGATCCCGGCCTCCGAGCTGCGGGAGGTCGACAAGGTCGTCATCGTCGCGTGCGGTACGGCCTTCCACGCGGGCCTCATCGCCAAGTACGCCATCGAGCACTGGACGCGGATCCCGTGCGAGGTGGAGCTGGCCAGTGAGTTCCGCTACCGGGACCCGATCCTCGACTCGCGGTCCCTCGTCATCGCCATCTCCCAGTCCGGGGAGACGATGGACACGCTCATGGCGCTGCGGCACGCGCGGGAGCAGGGGTCCAAGGTGCTGGCGATCTGCAACACCAACGGCTCGACGATCCCGCGGGAGTCGGACGCGGTGCTGTACACGCATGCCGGGCCGGAGGTGGCCGTCGCCTCGACCAAGGCGTTCCTGACGCAGTTGGTGGCCTGCTATCTCGTCGCGCTGTATCTGGGCCAGGTGCGCGGCACCAAGTGGGGCGACGAGATCCGGGCCGTCATCCGGGACCTCGCGCAGATCTCCGGCGCGGTCGAGCGGGTGCTGGAGACCATGGGGCCGGTGCGGGAGCTGGCGCGGTCCCTCGCCCACAAGGACACCGTGCTGTTCCTCGGGCGGCACGTCGGGTATCCCGTCGCGCTGGAGGGCGCCCTGAAGCTGAAGGAGCTCGCCTACATGCACGCGGAGGGGTTCGCCGCGGGTGAGCTGAAGCACGGGCCGATCGCGCTCGTGGAGGAGGATCTGCCGGTCGTCGTGGTGGTGCCGTCGCCGCGGGGGCGGTCCGTCCTGCACGACAAGATCGTGTCCAACATCCAGGAGATCAGGGCCCGGGGGGCGCGGACGATCGTGATCGCGGAGGAGGGGGACGAGGCGGTGGTGCCGTACGCCGACCATCTCGTGCGGATCCCGGTCACGCCGGTGCTGTTGTCGCCGTTGGTCGCGACGGTTCCGTTGCAGGTGTTCGCGTGCGAGCTGGCGACGGCGCGGGGCAACGAGGTGGACCAGCCCCGGAACCTGGCGAAGTCGGTGACGGTGGAGTGAGGCGGTTCTGAGCGGGGGCGCCTGAGGGGGTGGGGGTCCGCACCCGCGCGCGGGTGCGGGTGCGCCGTGGCCGGCCGCGCCCACGCTGCGGAGCCGCAGATCGACAGGGCCTCGCGCCCCTGGGGGCTGGCCCGTCTGCGACGGCCTCGGGCTCCTGGGGGCTGGCCCGTCTGCGACGGCCTCGGGCTCCTGGGGGCTGGCCCGTCTGCGACGGCCTGGCGCCTCTGGGGGCTGGCCCGTCTGCGACGGCCTCGCGCCCTGGGGGCCGGCCCGTGCGCGACGGCCCCGCGCCCCCAGGGGCGATTGTCAGCTCCGGACGCGTTGTCTTCTGGCCGCGTAGACCTTCCAGGTCGCGAAGGCGAGGGGGAGTTCCAGGATCCAGACGCCGACCACCGCGTCCCACTCCGGGGCGGTGGCCGAGGACTCGTCGGCGGTGATGACCGCGCACAACAGGCCCCACACCACGGCGAGCAGGCCGACCAGCCAGAGCGCGATGGTCCAGCCCACCGTGGAGCGGCCGTTGCCTGCGGTTCGGGGGCCGGAGGCGCGCTTGCGCGGCTGGGGGATGTGGTCGGGCTCGCGGGCCGGCATCCGGACCACCGCCCCGGCCGGCACGGCCGCGTCCAGCGCGGCGACGCGTTCCGGCGTCACCCCTCGGAACAGGGTGGGCTCCACGGTGACCGAGAAGCCGTCGTGGCCGGTCAGGGTGCGGGCGCCGTCGGGGCGGGCGGTCATCGCCGCGCAGGCGTCGTAGCGGACGGTGACCGGGCCCCTCGGGGTCAGCAGGCTCACCCCGTCGGCGCCGATGACCAGGGTGACCTCCTCGTCCTCCAGGGACTGGTGGCGGGTGCCGGTCAGGGCGGCCTGCGAGTGCTGCGGGGCGAGGGTGAGACCCGCCCAGTCGACGCCCCGGCCCGGTACCTGGAGGAGCGCGTTGTCCCAGGTCTCCCGAGCGACCTCGCGCAGGTCGTCCGTGGTCACCGCGTTCAGCTCGGCCCGGTGCTGCTCGGGGGTGAGGATCCGGTGCCCGAGCAGCAGGCTCAGCGCGTACGAGGGGAGCGCGGCCGCCGCGAGGTCGGGGGTGTCGTACATCTTGAGGAGCTTGGCGCGGACGGAGTCCAGTTCGGACTGCTCGATGCGGCCCGCGCGCAGCCGGGCGAGGGTGTCGACGAAGCCGCCGACGACCGCGTCCTGCTTCTGCGGGAGGGAGTCCGCGTACGCGGTGAGGGTGGCGAAGTCGGCGTCGCGCGGGGCGTAGTCGGCCTCCGCGGAGTAGGAGTAGCCGCCCTCCTGGCGCAGGTCCTGGAAGAGGGCCCGGCCGAGGACGTCCGCGAAGACGCTGGCCGCGGTGGAGCGGCGGAGCACCGAGGTGAGGACGACATGGCCGTCGTCGCCGCTGATGAACGCGGGGGTGGTGGGCAGTGCGCTGGTCGCGGCCGGAGCGGGGAAGCGGGTGCCCTGGGGGAGCGTGAGGTCCAGGCCGTCGGGGACCCGGTCGCTGGTGATCCACAGCACCGCGTTGTCCCTGGTGAAGCGGGTCTCGGCCCAGTGGCGCACCTGGTCCGGGGTCAGGCTCCAGGTGCCGAGCTCGTTGTAGCTGGACAGGCCGTAGCCCTGGGCGCCGTACCGCCACAGCGGCATCTGGTGCTGGGGGCCGTTGCCCCGGCCGGCCGCCTCGGTGCGCAGGATCTCCTTCTCGGTCTCCAGCCGCTCCATCGGCAGGTCCCGCAGTCCCGCGCACACGCTGTTGAGGTACTTGACGACCTCCTCCTCGCTGCCGGTGACGTGGAAGAGGGTGTACGCGTTCGCCGTCGCGCCGTTGTAGTGCAGGTCGGACAGGCCGAGGCGGTGCAGGGCGAGGTGTTCGACGAGGTGCGTGAGGCCGGCGGTGGCCAGGGTCTCGTCGGCGCGGCCCACCCGGAAGAAGAGGCCGGCGGTGATCTCGTTGCCCGAGGCGGGGGCGTGGAGGGTGGGGATGTGCTGCGTGGTGGTGTGCGAGACGAGGCCGGCGAGGGCGGCGAGATCCGCGCGGTCGTCGTGCTCGTGCAGGTCGGTGCTCATCGGTTGCCGCCTCCTCGGGATTCCAGTGCGGCCTTGCGGGACTTGAGGAACGAGGACTTCTTGTCGGGCACGTAGTGCCACGGGGACTCGGTCGCGCGGTCGCCGATGAAGGCGAAGTGCGGGGCCGCGTACTCCCAGTGGTTGCCGAGCGAGAAGGCGAACGCGAACGCGTTGTGCGCGCCGAGCGAGTTCCAGTCGGGCCGGTGGGCCGGGTGCAGCACGGAGACCTGGGCGGCGTTGCGCAGGTCGTCGCGGACCGACAGGCCCCTCATGTAGGCCGCGTCCTCGCCGCTGTCCAGGTCGAGCCAGCGCTCGATGTGCGCGAGGGCGACCAGGGCGCCGGAGTTCGAGCCGTCGGGGGCCGCGGTCGCGCATTCGCGGGCGAAGCCGTGCGCCGCCTCCCAGGAGCCGCTCCACTTCGGGCACAGCTGCTGGAGCAGCTGCACCTGCGCGTGGTACTGGTGCGGGTGGTGGGCGGACAGACGGTCGTAGCGGCGGCGCGCCTCGGCCTGTCCCAGCTGGAGACCGCGCGCGGTCATCAGCCGGGCGGTCCAGGCGGGGGCGTACGAGGGGTGCTCGGCGCAGATCTCGATCAGCAGCTGCTCCGCCCTGCGCAGCCAGTCGTGGAACTGGGTGAACTGGTCCCGCGAGACGTGCTGGGCGCGGGCGCCGCTGCGGATGTCCCAGCCGATGTAGACGTACCGCTCGGCCAGCAGCGTGCGCGGCAGCGGGTCGCCGGGCGATTCGGCCGCCGCCCGCTCCAGGAAGTTCTCGACGCCGGGGATGTCGGCGAGGAGGCCGACGGCGGAGGAGAGCTTGTCGACCGAGTCGAGCCCCGCGAAGAAGGCCCGCACCGTCGGCCAGTGTCCGGCCTGCGCGGCGGTGCGCATCGGGATCAGCTCGGGTGTGTTGTCGTACGGGTCGAAGGTCGGTCCCCAACCGCTCGTGGGTCCGCCGCCGGCCATGCCGTTGGTGGTGCTGGTCATTCCTCCGCCCCCTGGCGTCACTGTCCGCGGCACGCGGGCTGGCCCCCCAGGGCGTGCGGCGGTGAGATCCTGCATTTCGACTGACGTGATCAAGTCGCCGCAGGCTAGCAGCAGGCTGTGACAGCCCGGCCGTAGGGTGCTCGGCATGAGCATCATCGGGGTCGGTATCGACGTGGCCGAGATCGAGCGGTTCGCGGCGTCCATGGAGCGGACGCCCGGGCTGGCCAGGCGGCTCTTCCTGGAGAGCGAGTTGCTGCTGCCGAGCGGGGAGCGGCGGGGTACCGCCTCGCTGGCGGCCCGGTTCGCCGCCAAGGAGGCTCTCGCCAAGGCGCTGGGGGCGCCCCCCGGGCTGCTGTGGACGGACGCGGAGGTGTACGTCGAGGACAGCGGGCGGCCCCGGCTGCGGGTGCGGGGGAGTGTCGCGGCGCGGGCGGCCGAACTGGGGGTGCGGAGCTGGCATGTGTCGCTGAGTCACGACGCGGGCGTCGCCTCGGCGGTGGTGGTGGCCGAAGGCTGATCCGAAGGGCGCACCGCACGGTGAACTGAGGGTGCGCACCACACGGTGAACTGAGGTGCGCACCGCAGGGCCGGGCTGAAGTGCGCACCGCAGGGCCGGGCTGAGGTGCGCACCGCAGGGTGGGCTGACGGCGTGCGGTGGCGGGGGAGTCCGGGGGAGACTCGACCGTATGCGTACTGCCTACCGCGTTGAGACCGTCCGTCGTGCCGAGCGGGAGCTGATGGCCCGGGTTCCGCAAGGGGCCCTCATGCAGCGGGCCGCCGCCGGACTCGCCGCCGCCTGCGCCGACCTGCTGGGGCGGGTGTACGGGCGGCGGGTCGTGCTGCTGGTCGGCAGCGGCGACAACGGGGGTGACGCCCTGTACGCCGGCGCCCGGCTCGCCCGGCGCGGGGCGGGCGTGACCGCGGTACTGCTCGCGCCCGGGCGGGCGCACGCCGCGGGGCTCGCGGCCCTGCGGCGGGCGGGCGGGCACACGGTCGCGCCGGCCGGCGCCGAAGCCGTCGTCCGGCGGGCCGACCTCGTGCTCGACGGCATCGTCGGGATCGGCGGGAAGGGCGGGCTGCGGCCGGACGCGGCCTCGCTGGCCGCGGTCGTCGCCGACGCGCGGGCCGCCGTCGTCGCCGTCGATCTGCCCAGCGGCGTCGACGCCGACACCGGCGAGGTGCACGGGAGCGCGATCCGTGCCGACCTCACCGTCACCTTCGGCACGCACAAGCCGGGCCTGCTCGTCGATCCGGCGCGGGAGTACGCCGGGTCGGTGCGGCTCGTCGACATCGGGCTCGGGGACGAGTTGCCCGCCGAACCCGAGCTTGCGGCCCTTCAGCACGCGGACGTGGCCGCCCTGCTGCCCGTGCCCGGCGGAGAGAGCGACAAGTACCGGCGGGGCGTCGTCGGGATCGCCGCCGGCTCCGCCCGGTATCCGGGGGCCGCCGTGCTGGCCGTCGCGGGGGCGCTGCGGGGCGGGGCGGGGGCCGTGCGGTACGTGGGGCCGGCCGGGGACGCGGTCGTCGCGCGGTTCCCCGAGACGCTCGTGTCGGACCAGGGGCCCCGGCGGGCCGGGCGGGTGCAGGCCTGGGTCGTCGGGCCGGGCGCCGGGGACGACGCCAAGACGGTGGCGGAGGTGCTGTCCGCCGATGTGCCCGTGCTGATCGACGCCGACGGGCTGCGGCTCGCGGACGCCGACGCGGTGCGCGGGCGGACCGCGCCGACGCTGATGACACCGCACGCGGGTGAGGCGGCCGCGCTGCTGGGGGTGGCGCGGGAGGAGGTGGAGGGGGCCCGGCTGCGCTCCGCGCGGGAGCTGGCGGCCCGCTACCGGGCGACCGTGCTGCTGAAGGGGTCGACGACGCTCGTCGCGGACGCGGGTGGTGCGGGAGTGGTGCGGGTGAACGCGACGGGGACGGCGTGGCTGGCCACGGCCGGGAGCGGGGATGTGCTGTCGGGGCTTGCCGGGTCGTTGCTGGCGGCAGGGCTGAGTGCGTTGGACGCGGGGAGCGTGGGGGCCTATCTGCACGGGCTGGCGGGGCGGTTCGCCGCGGAGGGGGCGCCGGTGGGGGCGCATGAGGTGGCTGCGGCGGTCGCGGGGGCCTGGCGGGATGTGCGGCGGTAGGGGCGCTGGGTTTTCTCGCCCCCGCCGCCCCTACCCTTCCCGTCCCTGGGGACTGCCGCCCCCAGCCCCCCGCTTTCGGCCTGGACGGCCTCGTCCTCGAGCGCCGGACGGGCTGGAGCCGCTCACCCCGCTGAAAGGGTGAAGGCGCCGCGCGGCAGCCGTGCTCGCCGTGGGTTGCGCGCTTGTCTGATCGGATGTTCAGCACACGAACCGTGGCTCTCGTTCTTGCTGCCGTCGCGCTTCTTCCCCTGGGCACGCCCGCTCGCGCCGCTCCTCCTCCGTCACCTCCGTCCTGGGAGATCGACACGCCCGACCAGGTGCTCGCGCCGAGGGTGTACACGCCCACCGCCGCCGAGGACGCCGTCGAGCCGCGGGACGCCGTGGAGGGGACGTACGCGCTCGTCGAGTACGTGCCGCTGGACGAGGTGATGACCCGGGTGGCGTGCAGCAAGCGGGCCGGGCCGTACCAGCGGGCGGTCGAGCGGTGGCTGAAGCTGACCGTGGACGGGAAGCAGTCCGCCGCCGACTGCAAGGCGATCCGGGCGTTCCAGCGGCAGCAGGGGATCGAGCCCGCGATCGGGTTCGCCGGGCCCGTCACCTGGGCGCGGATGCAGCTCGTGGCCGCGAGGAAGAACCCCAACGCCCGGAAGAGGTGTCCGGTGCGCACCCACCGGGTCGCCTGCGTCGATCTCGACCGGCAACTGACCTGGGTGCAGAAGGGGACGAAGGTCGTCTTCGGACCCGTCCCGATGCGCAGCGGACGGGCCGTGCACCCGACCCGCAAGGGATGGCACACCGTCTACTGGCGGCACAAGAACCACATCTCCACGCTCTACAACGCCCCCATGCCGTATGCGCAGTTCTTCGACGGCGGCCAGGCCTTCCACGCCGTCTACGACAGCATCCACACCACCATCGGCTCCATGGGCTGCGTCAATCTCACGGTCGGTGACGCGCGCAGGCTGTGGGGTGTGCTGAAGAAGGGCGACCGGGTCTACGTGTGGGGGCACCGGCCCGGTACCTAGGGGGCTGTCCGGGCCCTCTGAGACACTGGGCGCGATGAGTGAGACTGCCAAGCCGCCCGCCACCCCGTCGCGCGCCCGTGCCGAGATCGACCTGGCCGCGCTGCGGGCCAACGTGCGTACGTTGCGCGCCAAGGCGCCGGGCGCGGAGTTCATGGCCGTGGTGAAGGCCGACGGGTACGGGCACGGGGCCGCCCCCTGTGCCCGCGCGGCGGTGGCGGCCGGCGCCGGCTGGGTGGGCACCGCCACGCCCGAGGAGGCGCTGGCGCTGCGCGCGGACGGCGGGCTGCCGGCGGACGTCAGGATCATGTGCTGGCTGTGGACGCCGGGCGGCCCCTGGCGGGAGGCGGTCGAGGCCGGTCTCGACGTGTCGGTGAGCGGGCTCTGGGCCCTGCGGGAGGTCGTCGAGGGGGCACGGGCCGCCGGGCGGGCCGCCCGCGTGCAGCTCAAGGCCGACACCGGGCTCGGGCGCAACGGCTGCCAGCCCGCCGACTGGCCCGAGCTGGTGGGCGAGGCGCTGCGGGCCGAGGGCGAGGGGCTGCTCCGGGTCACCGGGCTGTGGTCGCACTTCGCCTGCGCCGACGAGCCCGGGCATCCCTCCGTCGCGCCCCAGCTCGACCGCTTCCGCGAGATGGTGGCGTACGCCGAACGGCAGGGCGTGCGGCCCGAGGTGCGGCACATCGCCAACTCCCCGGCCACGCTCACGCTCCCGGAGACCCATTTCGACCTGGTCCGTCCGGGCATCGCGATGTACGGCCTGTCGCCCAGCCCCGAGCTGGGCTCCGCCGCCGACTTCGGGCTGCGGCCGGTGATGACCCTCGCGGCCTCGCTGGCCCTGGTGAAGCACGTCCCGGGCGGCCACGGCGTGAGCTACGGCCACCACTACGTCACCCCGGGCGAGACGACCCTGGGCCTGGTCCCCCTCGGCTATGCGGACGGTGTCCCCCGGCACGCCTCCGGGAGCGGTCCGGTGCTGGTCGCCGGCAAGTGGCGGACGGCGGCCGGCCGGATCGCCATGGACCAGTTCGTCGTCGACCTCGGCGGCGACGAGCCCGGCCCCGGCGCGGAGGCGGTCCTCTTCGGACCCGGCGACCGCGGTGAACCCACGGCGCAGGACTGGGCCCAGGCGGCCGGCACCATCGGGTACGAGATCGTCACGCGCATCGGTTCGCGCGTACCGCGCGTCTATGTGAACGAGTGACCAGGACGGGTAACCCGCAGTCAGTACAGGGGCATCGGCCAAAGAGGAGCGGTACGTGAGCGAGAGCAGCGCGGAGGCGGTGGCGAGTGCCGCCTCGGCGGTCGTTGCCGCCTCCGCCACGGGGGCGGGCGGGGGGTGGCGCCGGGCGACCGGCATCGCCGGCGCCGCGATAGGCGTGATCGCCGCGGGCGCCGCGGCGGGCGTCGCCCTGGAGCGGATGACCGTCGGCCGCGGCATGCGGGCGAAGGCCCGGCTCGCCCTCGACTCGACGGGGCCGTACGGCGGCCTGCGCGGCACCCCCGGCAAGGCGTACGCCGAGGACGGCACCGAGCTGTACTACGAGGTCGACGACGTCGAGCCGCAGGGCGGACCGGCGAACCGGCGGCGCAGGCTCTTCGGGCGCAAGGCACCGCTCCCCGTCACCGTGGTCTTCAGCCACGGCTACTGCCTCAACCAGGACTCCTGGCACTTCCAGCGGGCGGCCCTGCGGGGCGTCGTACGGACCGTGCACTGGGACCAGCGCAGTCACGGCCGGTCGGGGCGCGGCAACGCCCAGATACGGGACGGCGAGCCGGTCACCATCGATCAGCTGGGGCGCGACCTGCGGGCCGTGATCGACGCGGCCGTGCCGGAGGGGCCGGTCGTGCTCGTCGGGCACTCCATGGGCGGGATGACGGTGATGGCCCTGGCCGCGCTGTACCCCGAGCTGATCCGCGACCGGGTCGTCGCCACCGCCTTCGTCGGTACGTCCTCGGGGCGGCTCGGCGAGGTCAACTTCGGGCTGCCGGTCGCGGGCGTGAACGCGGTGCGGCGGGTGCTGCCGGGGGTGCTGAAGGCGCTGGGGCAGCAGGCGGCCCTGGTGGAGAAGGGGCGGCGGGCCACCGCCGATCTCTTCGCGGGGATCATCAAGCGGTACTCGTTCGCGTCGCGGGACGTGGATCCGGCGGTGGCGCGGTTCGCCGAGCGCATGATCGAGGGCACGCCGATCGACGTGGTCGCCGAGTTCTACCCGGCGTTCACGGATCACGACAAGACCGAGGCGCTGACCTGTTTCACCGACATGCCGGTCCTGGTGCTCGCCGGGATCGGTGACCTGGTCACGCCGAGCGAGCACAGCGAGGCGATCGCCGACCTTCTGCCGGACGCCGAGCTGGTCCTCGTCCCCGACGCCGGACACCTCGTGATGCTGGAACACCCGGAAGTGGTCACCGACCGCCTTGCCGACCTGCTCACCCGCGCGGGTGCCGTGCCCGCAGGAGCTACCGTGAACGGCTATGGAAGCACCAGCAGCAGCACACGACCCGGCTGAGCCCGGACCTCTCGGAAACCGCGTCGAGATCGTCGTCAACTCCCCCGAGCAGATGGGTGAGCTGGGCCGTCGTCTCGCCGAGCTGTTGCGCGCGGGTGATCTCGTGATGCTCAGCGGGGAACTCGGCGCGGGCAAGACGACGCTCACCCGCGGGCTCGGTGCGGGGCTCGGGGTCCGGGGTGCCGTCACCTCCCCGACGTTCGTGATCGCCCGCGTGCACCCCTCCCTCGGGGAGGGCCCGCCGCTCGTCCACGTCGACGCGTACCGCCTGGGCGGCGGGCTCGACGAGATGGAGGACCTCGACCTCGACGTGTCGCTGCCCGCGTCGGTGATCGTCGTGGAGTGGGGCGAGGGCAAGGTCGAGGAACTGACCGACGACCGGCTCCAGGTCCTCATCCACCGTGCCGTCGGCGACACCACGGACGAGGTGCGGCACGTGACGGTGACGGGGCTCGGCGAGCGCTGGGCCTCGGCGGACCTCGGCGTGCTGTCGGCCTGAGCGGCGGGCGGTCGTCCTGACCGTCGTGCGGTCGGCCGGACGGGTGGCCGCGGGGCCGGTCGCCCGTGGGGCTCACGCCGCCTTGGGGCGCTCCGCCGGCCGCTCCGTGAGTGCCGGGTCGGGCAGCCGCGGCGGCGTCGAGACGGCTTCCGCGGCCGCGCACGAGGCCAGCAGATCCCGCATGGACACACCGGCGAGCGTGAACGGCCTCGACGGCCGGCCCTTGGGTTCGGTGACCGACATGGACGCCTCCTGAGGTTCGGGGGCGGGCGTAGTTAGGTAGACCTAACTACGAAGTTGATACCATGTGACCACGCACCGGACGCCCGACGCAACATTTTGCCGACGTCTCGTCGGAAACGTTCGCGGTATACCAGGGCGCCGCACCCGGGGCCCCCGGTCACCCCTACGGGATCACGACGACGGCCTGTCCGATCGTCGCGAAGTCCCACATCGCGTCGCCGTCCGCGACGCTCTGCCGGATGCCGCCCGTCTTCACCGTCGGGTCGGGCTCGGGCAGCGAGCCGTCCAGCGCCGCGCTGAAGCCGATCGTCACGTCGTTCACGGTGGCGAAGCGCACGACGTGCTCGATGGGGGTGCCGTCGGTGCCGGTGACCGCACCCGCGCGGGAGGTGACGGCGTACGTGCCCGGGAGCGGGTCCACGCTGCCGGGGGCGACCTTGAACGTGCGCTTGACCCCGCCGTTCGACCCGACCAGCCACACCCGGTCGTCGTCCAGGGAGTACACGACCCGCGCGCCGAGGCCGGAGTACGCCGGCAGCGCGGCGGGGTGGCCCTTGTCCCGGGGCGCCTTCGCCGCGTTCGCGGGGGAGCCGCTGCGCTGCGGCCGGGACAGGTCGGCGGGTGCGCTCGCCGACGCCTGGAAGGTGAGGAACGCGACCGTCGCCAGGGCCGCCGCGGTGAGCCCGGCCACGAAAGTCGAGCTGTTGCTTGGCATCGACTACCACCCAGTCTGTCCGGTACGTCACGTTTCGCGGTGACGTTAGCAGTCGTCACGCCTCCGACCGGCGCGGCCATGTCCGGGGCACGGGAGCCGTAGGCTGTTTGCGTGCTCTTGCTCGCTCTGGATACCGCCACCCCCGCCGTCACCGTCGCGCTGCACGACGGGACAGACGTCGTCGCCTCATCGAGTCAGGTGGACGCGCGCCGGCACGGCGAGCTGCTGCTGCCGACCGTCGACCGGCTGCTCGCCGGGGCCGGCCGCAGTCTCGACGCCGTCACCGGGATCGTCGTCGGCATCGGCCCCGGCCCGTACACGGGGCTGAGAGTCGGCCTGATGACCGCCGACACCCTCGGGCTCGCGCTCGGCGTCCCGGTGCACGGTCTGTGCACGCTCGACGGCCTCGCCTACGCGTCCGACCTCGAAGGCCCCTTCGTCGTGGCGACCGACGCCCGCCGCAAGGAGGTCTACTGGGCGCGTTACGACAACTCCCGGACCCGGGTCTCGGGCCCCGCGGTGGACCGGCCCGCCGACATCGCCGACGAGGTGGCCGGGCTGCCGGCCGTCGGCGCGGGCGCGCTGCTGTACCCGGACACGTTCCCCGAGGCGCGCGAGCCGGAGCACGCCTGCGCCTCGGCCCTCGCCTCGCTCGCCGCCGAGCGGCTCGTCCGGGGCGAGGAGCTGCCGGCCCCGCGCCCGCTGTACCTGCGCCGGCCCGACGCCCAGGTGCCGAAGAACTACAAGGTGGTCACCCCCAAGTGACCGAAGCCGCCAACCCGACCGGCCTGCCCGTGCTGCGGGAGATGCGCTGGTGGGACATCGAACCCGTGCTGGAGCTGGAGAAGGACCTCTTCCCCGAGGACGCCTGGTCACGGGGCATGTTCTGGTCCGACCTGGCCCATGCCCGGGGCCCCGAGGCGACCCGGCGCTATCTCGTCGCGGTCGAGACCACGGCCGACGGCGAGCGGATCGTCGGGTACGCGGGCCTGGCCGCGGCCGGCACCGGGTCCGACAGCGGCTTCGCCGCGGTCGCCGACGTCCAGACCATCGCCGTCGCCCGCGGCCACTGGGGCACCGGGCTCGGCGGCCGCCTGCTGACGGAGCTGCTCCGCGCGGCGACCGCCTTCGAGTGCGCCGAGGTCATGCTGGAGTGCCGGATCGACAACGTGCGCGCCCAGAAGCTCTACGAACGCTTCGGCTTCGAGGCCATCGGCTTCCGGCGCGGCTACTACCAGCCGGGGAACGTGGACGCCCTGGTGATGCGGCTGACCGATCCATCGACATCAGTACCGACCCCGGTACAAGGGACACAGGAAACCGAGAACAATGGCTGACGAACCCCTGGTTCTGGGGATCGAGACCTCCTGCGACGAGACCGGCGTGGGCGTCGTGCGCGGCACGACCCTGCTGGCGGACGCGATCGCCTCCAGCGTCGACGAGCACGCCCGGTTCGGCGGGGTCGTGCCGGAGGTGGCGTCCCGGGCCCACCTCGAGGCGATGGTCCCGACCATCGAGCGGGCCCTGAAGGAAGCGGGGGTGAGCCCGAAGGACCTCGACGGCATCGCGGTCACGGCAGGTCCCGGTCTCGCCGGTGCCCTGCTGGTCGGCGTCTCGGCGGCGAAGGCGTACGCCTACGCCCTCGGCAAGCCCCTCTACGGGGTGAACCACCTCGCCTCCCACATCTGCGTGGACCAGCTGGAGCACGGCGCGCTGCCCGAGCCGACGATGGCGCTGCTGGTGTCCGGCGGCCACTCGTCCCTGCTGCTGTCCAGCGACATCACCTCCGACGTCCGCCCGATGGGCGCGACCATCGACGACGCGGCGGGCGAGGCCTTCGACAAGATCGCCCGGGTGCTGAACCTGGGCTTCCCGGGCGGCCCGGTCATCGACCGCTACGCGCGTGAGGGCGACCCCTCGGCGATCGCGTTCCCGCGCGGCCTGACCGGCCCGCGCGACCCGGTGTACGACTTCTCCTTCTCCGGGCTGAAGACGTCGGTCGCCCGCTGGATCGAGGCGAAGCGGGCGGCGGGCGAGGAGGTCCCGGTCCGTGACGTGGCGGCCTCCTTCCAGGAGGCGGTCGTGGACGTCCTGACCCGCAAGGCCGTACGGGCCTGCAAGGACGAGGGCGTCGACCACCTGATGATCGGCGGCGGCGTGGCCGCGAACACCCGGCTGCGGGCCCTGGCCAAGGAGCGCTGCGAGGCCGCCGGCATCCGGCTGCGCGTCCCGCGCCCCAAGCTGTGCACGGACAACGGCGCGATGGTGGCGGCCCTGGGCGCGGAGATGGTGGCCCGGGGACGCGCGGCGTCCGACTGGGACCTGTCGGCGGACTCCTCGCTGCCGGTGACCGACCCCCATGTGCCGGGCCGTCCGCACGGCCACGACCACGTCCACGCCCACGAGACCGGCAAGGACAACCTCTACTCGTGACGGTCGCGCTGATGTGGGAGGCCCGGGCGGTCACCGGCCGGGGCGAGGACCTGCTGGCCTGGGCGCGGGCGCAGGAGCTCGCGCCCGCGCCCAGGCGCAGGGAGACCTTCCGCGCCCCGCAGGACCGGGTACTGGTCATCACCTGGTGGGACGCCGACTACGACGCCGTCCTGCCCGAACTCCCGGATCCCGAAGCGGCGTTGGTGAGCCGGGCCGCGCACCGGTGGCGGTTCGAGCCGGTGCCGGACCCGACGTGGGCGGCCGGGTGAGCCGTGGACGGTGAGCGGGGCCCCGGTGGGCACGGCGTCCAGGGGCGGGTGCCACAACCCGCTGCCGGTGGTCCGTGCCCTCGGGGGAGGTGAGCCGGGCGTACGACGCGCCAGGGCAGGGCTCCCGGTGTCCTGCGTGCACCCCACGTGACGATGGCGGCGAAGAGGACACCGCCCGCGAACACGTCAATCTCGCAGGACGTCCGCCTCGCACCGCAGCCGTCGCTCCGCCCCCACCTCGCGCACCGGCCCGGCGAGCCGCACCCGCGCCACCTCCCGCACCTGCCCGCTGGACGTCCCCAACCGCAGCTCCAGATCGCCCGGTTCGACCACCCGGCGCCCCGCGCGGTCGGTGAACGCCGTCAGGTCGGCGTGGAAGCGGAAGGTCACCCGTGCCGAACCGCCCGCCGCCAGCTCCAGCCGCTGATAGCCGATCAGCCGTACGTCGGGACGGGTGACGCTCGCCACCGGGTCGTGCAGATACAGCTGCACGACCTCCGCGCCCGCCCGCCCGCCGGTGTTGCGGACCGTGACGGACAGGTCGTACGAGCCGTCCGTGCCGATCTCCGCGTCCGGGCCGGAGAAGTCCTCCCACGCGAACTCCGTGTACGAGCGCCCGTGTCCGAACGGGTACAGCGGGGTCGGGTCCAGGTTGCTGACCTCGCCCGCCAGACCCAGCGGCGGCTGGAGGTACGTCCAGGGCTGACCGCCCGGCACGCGCGGCACGCTCACCGGGAGGCGGCCCGAGGGGTTCACCCGGCCGGAGAGCACGCCCGCCACCGCCGGACCGCCCTCCTCGCCCGGGAAGAACGCCTGGACGACCGCCCCCAGCCGCCCGTGCCAGCGGCCGAGCGCGTACGGGCGGCCGGTGAGCAGGACCAGGACGACCGGGACGCCCGTCGCGACCAGCGCGTCCAGCAGTTCGCCCTGGACGCCGGGCAGGGTCAGGTCGGCCACGTCGCAGCCCTCGCCCGAGGTGCCCCGGCCGAACAGGCCCGCCCGGTCGCCCAGGACGGCCACGCAGACGTCCGCCTCCGCGGCGCGGGCGATGGCCTCGGCGAAGCCGGACGGGTCCGGGTCCGAGACCCCGCACCCTTGCGTGAACGTGACCTTCGCGTCGGGGAGTTCGCCCCGCAGGGACTCCAGCACGGTGGGGATGTCGATGCCCAGGTCCACCTCGGGGTGGTGGGTGAGGACATGGGACGGGAAGGAGTAGCAGCCCAGCATCGCCAGCGCGTCGGCGGCCCGCGGGCCGACCACGGCGACGCGGGTGTCGGGGGCGAGGGGGAGCAGCCCGTCGGGGTTGTCCAGCAGGACCACCGACTCCTCCGCCAGCCGGCGGGCCAGGGCGCGGTTCGTCGCCGGGTCGAGGTCGACCGACTCGGGGCTCGGTGGCTGCCAGTCCTCGTCCAGCAGGCCCAGTTCGCACTTCTGGAGCAGGACGCGGTGGGCGGCCCGGTCGACCAGTTCCTCGGGGAGATCGCCGGCGCGCACGGCCGTGACCAGGGTCTCGCCGTAGTACTTCACGGTGGGCAGTTCGACATCGATGCCGGCCGCCAGGGCGAGGTGGGCCGCCTGCGCGGGAGTGCCCGCGACCCGGTGCAGGGTCTGGAGGAAGCCGATGCCGAAGTAGTCGGCGACGACCGTGCCGGTGAAGCCCCACTCCTCCCGCAGGAGGCGGGTCAGCAGTTCGGGGTCGGCGGAGGCCGGGACGCCGTCGCGTTCCGTGTAGGCCGCCATCACCGAGCGGGCGCCGCCCTCGCGCAGGGCCATCTCGAAGGGCGGCAGGGTCACGTCGGCGAACTCCCGGGTGCCCGCCCGCACCGGGGCCAGGTTGCGGGCGCCCGCCGAGGAGGCGTACCCCGCGAAGTGCTTGAGCGTGGCGACGACCCCGGCGGACTCGAGCCCGCGGACGTAGGCCGTGCCGACCGTGCCGACCAGGTACGGGTCCTCGCCGATCGTCTCCTCGACCCGTCCCCAGCGCGGGTCGCGGACGACGTCCAGGACGGGGGCGAGGCCCTGGTGGACGCCGACCGCGCGCAGGTCGCGGCCGATCGCCCGGCCCATCTCCTCCACCAGCGGCGGGTCGAAGGCGGCGCCCCAGGCCAGTGGGACCGGGTAGGCGGTGGCCCGCCAGGCGGTGAAGCCGGCCAGGCACTCCTCGTGGGCGACGGCCGGGATGCCGAAGCGGCCGGCCGCGGCGATCCGCCGTTGGGCGAGGGCCAGCGCGCGGGCGCCGAGCGCGGGGTCCACGGGCGCGGTGCCGAAGGACCGGGTCAGCTGGCCGAGCCCCCGGGTGATCAGCTCGTTCCAGTCGTAGTCGGCGGTCATGTCGTGCTGATGCGGGGCGACTCCGTCGCCGTCCGTCGCGGCGCCGACCCACACGCCGTACAGCTGGGCGGTCTTCTCCTCCAGGGTCATCCGGGAGAGGAGGTCGTCGACACGGGCGGCGGCGGGCAGGGCGGGGTCACGCCAGGGGGCGGTGGTCATGAAACTCCTGTCAGAGGTCGGTGAGCCACCAGGTGGACAGTCGGTGCGGGGAGCAGGGGTACGAATGTTTCGAGCTTTACTTCGAATGTTCCGGGAACCTATGGCGTCGCAATAGGTTCGTCAAGAGGTCGCGTGGCGATACGATCGCCGCCATGACACCCTCGGAGCCCATGGAAACGCGGACAGAAGCGCGGCCGACACAGACCGCGACGCTCGCGGAGATCGCCCGTGAGGCCGGCGTATCGGCACCGACTGTTTCGAAGGTCCTCAACGGCCGCGCCGACGTCGCCCCGACGACCCGCACCCGCGTCGAGGAACTGCTGCGCGCCCACGGCTACCGCCGCCGCCGCGCCGAGGCGACCCGCTCCCCCCTGATCGACCTGGTCTTCCACGAGCTGGAGAGCGCCTGGGCGATGGAGGTCATCCGGGGCGTGGAGAACGTGGCGCGCGACGCCGGGCTGAGTGTCGTGCTGAGCGAGAGCGCCGGACGGCTCACGCCCGGCCGGACCTGGGCCGACCAGGTGGCGGCCCGCCGCCCGCACGGGGTCGTGCTGGTCCTGTCCGGGCTCGACGAGTCCCAGCGGGCGCTGCTGACCAGCCGGTCCATCCCGTTCGTGGTGATGGACCCGGCCGGCGACCCGGGCGCCGACGTGCCGTCCATCGGGGCCACCAACTGGCAGGGCGGCCTCGCCGCGACCCGGCACCTGGTCGAGCTGGGGCACCGGCGGATCGGGGCGATCAGCGGGCCGCCGCAGATGATGTGCAGCCGCGCCCGGATCGACGGCTACCGGGCCGCGCTGGAGACGGCCGGGCTGCCGGTCGACCAGCAGCTGATCAAGACCGGCGACTTCCATCACGAGACCGGCTACCGGCTCGGCCGCGAGCTCCTCGACCGTCCCGACCGGCCCACCGCCGTCTTCGCGGGCAACGACCTCCAGGCGCTCGGCTGCTACGAGGCCGCCCGTGAGCTCGGGCTGCGCATCCCGGAGGACGTGAGCGTGGTCGGCTTCGACGACCTGCCGGTGGCCCGCTGGGTGGGCCCGCCGCTGACGACCGTACGGCAGCCGCTCACGGAGATGGCCGAGGCGGCGGCCCGGCTGGTGCTGGAGCTGGGGCGCTCGGCGTCCCGGGAGACGCCGACGGCGACGCGGGTGGAGCTGGCGACGAGCCTGGTGGTGCGGACGAGCACCGGGGCGCCGCCCGCCCGGTAGGGCGTGGGGACGCGGGTGGCCGGAAGTTGACGTATTGACGGGTGTGACGGACGCCTCCACACTCCTCCGAAGTCAATCGGTTGCACGACCGAAACTTTCGGAGGCACCCGCAATGAGATCCTCCAGTTCGTCGATACGTGCACGTCTCGCCGCCCTGCTCGCCGGGGCGGCCACCGTCGGCGCCCTCCTGGGCGGAGTGGCGCACGCCGCCGACACCCCGCTGCGCGAGCTCGGGGCGGCCAAGGGCAAGGTCGTCGGCACGGCGGTCACCGGCTCCAAGCTCACCGGGACCTACGGCGACATCGCCGGGGCGCAGTTCGGCTCGCTGACCCCCGGCAACGCCATGAAGTGGGGCTCGGTGGAGCCGAGCCAGGGCTCCTTCAACTGGGCGGAGGCCGACCAGATCGTGGCCTTCGCGCAGGCCCACGACCAGCAGGTGCGCGGCCACACCCTGGTCTGGCACAGCCAGAACCCCAGCTGGCTCACCAACGGCACCTGGACGTCAGCCCAGTTGAGCACCCTGCTGCAGAACCACATCAACACCGAGGTCGGTCGCTACCAGGGGAAGATCGCCGCCTGGGACGTCGTCAACGAGCCCTTCAACGAGGACGGCACCTACCGCTCGACCCTCTGGTACAACGGCCTCGGCACCGACTACATCGCCAACGCGCTGACCTGGGCGCGGGCCGCCGACCCCGCCGCCAAGCTGTACATCAACGACTACAACGTCGAGGGCGTCAACGCGAAGAGCACCGCCCTCTACAACCTGGTCAAGTCGCTGAAGGAGCGGGGAGTCCCGATCGACGGGGTCGGCCTCCAGGCCCATCTCATCCTCGGTCAGGTCCCGTCCACGTTCCAGCAGAACATCCAGCGCTTCGCCGACCTCGGCGTCGACGTGGCCATCACCGAGCTGGACATCCGGATGACGCTGCCGTCCGACAGCGCCAAGCTGGTCCAGCAGAAGGCCGACTACAAGGCGGTCACCGCGGCCTGTGTTGCGGTGGCGCGCTGCGTGAACCTCACCGTGTGGGGCTTCACCGACTCCGACTCCTGGGTGGAGAGCACCTTCCCGGGACAGGGGGCGGCGACGCCGTACGACGCGAACTACGCGCCGAAACCGGCGTACTACGGCATCGCGGAGGCGCTGGGCGGCACGACGACGCCTCCGCCGACAGGCGCGTGCACGGCGGCGTACAGCGTCGGCAGCCAGTGGAACACCGGGTTCACCGGGAACGTGACGATCTCCTGCTCGGGCGCTGCGCTGTCCTCCTGGAAGGTGACCTGGACGTACGGCGCGGGCCAGCAGATCACCCAGGCCTGGAACGCCGGCTGCACCCAGTCGGGGGCGGCGGTGACCTGTGTGAACGCCTCGTACAACGGGTCGGTCCCGGACGGGGGTTCGGTGAGCTTCGGGTTCAACGCGAGCTGGAGCGGCAGCAATCCGGTACCGACGGTGACGCTGGGCTGACGGTGACGCCGGGTCGGGGGTGACACCGGGCTGAGGATCGTGAGATTTTCACAAGAAGTTCGCCGTGGGACGGCTGTCCTAACAGTTCGCTCATAATTCGGACTTACGTTCCTGTGCGTGACGCGACACGAGGAGCAGGACGACGCGGGCAGACAGCCGGGCCGGCGGTCGAGAGTGCTGAAGGCCGCCGGTCTCACCCTGGCCGCCGCCCTGGTGGTGGGCATCGGGACGGCGGGCTGGGCCTACTGGCACCTCAACGACAACATCAAGAGCGTCGACATCGACAACGCGCTCGGCGACAACCGCCCCGCGAAGGCGGTCACGGCCCCGTCCCCGTCCGGCTCGGCGTCCGCCTCCCCGCTGCCCACCGAGGCCGTCAACATCCTGGTGCTGGGCTCGGACTCGCGCAGCGGCGAGGAGAACCAGGCACTCGGCGGCGGCGACAGCTCGGGAGCCCGTTCCGACACCGCGATGGTCGTGCACGTCGACGCGGGCCGCACGACCGCCACCGTCGTCAGCATCCCGCGCGACACCCTCGTCACCCGCCCCTCCTGCCCGCTGTCCGACGGCGGCTCGACGGCGGTGGCGTACGGGGTGATGTTCAACACCGCCTACTCGGTCGGCGGTCCCGTCTGCGCCGTCAAGACGGTCGAGTCGATCACCGACGTCCGCATGGACCACTACGTCGAGGTCGACTTCTCGGGCTTCGCGAAGCTCGTGGACGCGCTCGGCGGGGTCACCGTCACCACCGACGAGGACATCGACGACGACGACAGCCATCTGCACCTCGCGGCCGGCACCCACCACCTGGACGGCACCCGGGCGCTCGCGCTGGCCCGCACCCGGCACGGCATAGGCGACGGCAGCGACCTCGGCCGCATCGGCCTCCAGCAGACGCTGGTGAAGGCCCTGCTGGAGCAGATCGCCTCGACCGACCTGCTGACCAGCCCCACCAAGCTGTACACGGTCGCCGACGCGGTCACCGGCAGCCTCACCACGGACACCGGCCTCGACTCCCTCACCGCGCTGACGGAGCTCGGCCAGAGCCTGCAGGGCCTCTCGGCCGACCGCCTCAAGACGGTGACCATGCCCGTGGTGGCGGCCGCCTCCGACCCCAACCGGGTGGTGGCGCAGGAACCGGCTGCGAGCGAACTGTGGACGTCGCTGAGGTGAACCGGCCCGGCCGGCCGCGGAAGGGGGCGTGAGCTGCGGAGACGCCGGCCGGAAAAGTTTCCGCGAAAAAGTCCGGCGGGGGTGTCGATCCGGTCGTCCCCCGTTCGACGAAGGGGTGAGAGGCCGGGAAGGACCCGGCTCACCGCATCCGAGGAGTCACCATGCCCCGCTACCTGTCGCTCGTGAAGATCGACGAGGCCACCGTCCCCGCCGAGGGCCCCAGCCCCGAGCTGATGCAGCGGATGGGCGAGCTGATCGAGGAGGTCACCAAGGCCGGCGTCATGCTCGACACCGCCGGGCTCACCCCGTCCGCGCAGGGTGTCCGCGCGCACTGGGAGGGCGGGAAGATCTCCCTCACCGACGGCCCCTTCACCGAGTCCAAGGAGGTCGTCGGCGGCTACGCGCTCATGCAGTGCAAGGACATGGCCGAGGCCATCGAGTGGACGAAGCGGTTCCTGAAGGTGCACGAGGAGCACTGGACGGTGACCTGTGAGGTACGGGAGATCGCGGAAGGCTGAGCCCTTCCCTGCCTTCGCTGCCTTCCTTGGCCTGAACGACCGCCGGGGTGTTCGATGGTGGGCTGTGGAACAACAGCCCTCCTCGGACCCCCGCACCGCCTCGGACTCCGGCACCGCCTCGGACTCCGGCACCGCCTCGGACTCCGGCACCGCCTCGGACCCCCGCACCTCCTCGGACCCCCGCGGCGCCTCGGATCCGCGCGCCGCGCGACCGACGGATCCCCGTGCCGCCATCGAGACCGTCTTCCGCCTCGAGTCGCCCCGCGTCATCGCCGCCGTCGCGCGTGTCGTGCGGGACGTCGGCATCGCGGAGGAGCTGGCGCAGGACGCCCTGGTCGCCGCCCTGGAACAGTGGCCGCGCGACGGGGTGCCGGACAACCCCGGCGCCTGGCTCACGTCCACCGCCCGGCACCGCGCCGTGGACCTGGTCCGGCGCCGGGAGAACTACGCCCGCAAGCTCCAGGAGATCGGCCGCGGTCTGGACCCGGCGGCCCCGCCGGTGGAGCCCGCCGACCCGGACGCCATCGACGACGACCTGCTCCGGCTCGTCTTCACCGCCTGCCACCCGGTGCTCTCCGCCGAGGCCCGCATCGCCCTCACCCTGCGCCTGCTCGGCGGCCTGAGCACACCCGAGATCGCCCGCGCCTTCCTGGTCCCCGAACCGACCGTCGCCCAGCGCGTCGTCCGCGCCAAGAAGACCCTGGCCACCAGGAACATCGCCTTCGAGGTGCCGTACGGACCCGACCGCGAGGCCCGGCTCGGTTCGGTCCTCGACGTCATCTACCTCATCTTCAACGAGGGATACGCGGCCACCGCGGGCGACGACTGGCTGCGCCCGGCCCTGTGCGAGGACGCGCTGCGGCTGGCCCGGCAGCTCGCGGCCCTGATGCCGAAGGAGCCCGAGGTCCACGGCCTGGTCTCGCTGCTGGAGTTCCAGGCGTCCCGTACGGCCGCCCGCACCGCCCCCGACGGCAGGCCCGTCCTCCTCAGGGACCAGGACCGGCGCCGCTGGAACCGCATGCTCGTCGCCCGTGGCATCGCCGCCCTGGACCGGGCCGGAGCCACGGCCACCGGCGCTCCCGGCCCGTACGCACTCCAGGCGGCCGTGGCCGCCTGTCACGCGCACGCCCCCACCTACGAGGACACCGACTGGACGGCCATCGCCACCCTGTACGGACTGCTGGCCGCCCGGACCCCGTCCCCGGTTGTCGAACTCAACCGCGCTGTCGCCGTGTCGATGGCGGACGGCCCGGGGCCCGCGCTGGAGATCGTCGACCGTCTCGTCGCCGAACCGACCCTGCGCGACTACCACCTCCTCCCCAGCGTCCGGGGCGACCTGCTGCTGCGGCTGGGCCGGACGGCGGAGGCGAAGGCCGAGTTCGAACGGGCCGCGGAGCTGACGGGCAACGAGCGGGAGCGGGAGCTGCTGCGGGCGCGGGCCGACGAGTGCCGACCGAGGTGAGGGGGCCTCGCAGCGCGCACACCCGAAGCGTCGCGCACACCCGAAGCCTCGCGCACACCCGAAGCCGTGGCAATGTCGAACGCCTGTAGGTCGAAAACGCGTTCCCTTTGTGGCGGGGGCGACATAGAGTGACCCGGCCGCTGTGAAACGACTGTGCGGCCGAGGGGGAACGGCGACGGGGGACGACGCCGACCCGACCCGGCCCACGCGCGGCTCCGACGACATCATGTGATCCCCGGGGGTCGACAACTTGAGACTGTTCACGCGCCGCCGTGCCGCGGCGCTCGCCACCGTGGCGGCGATCGCCGCCACGAGCACCCTGGCCGCCGTACCCGGCGCCGTCGCCGACGACGCCGGACCCTGGCCGGGCACCGAGGGCAAGATCCTCAACGACGGCGGGTTGCTCATCGACCCCGCCACCGGCCAGACCAGCACCATCCCCAACGTGGGCAGTTACGCCACCTGGGCACCGGACGGAAGCCGCGTGGTCAGCGTGTCCGGCCAGATCTCCAGCGTGCTGCCCAACGGCACCAAGAAGATCACCCTGCCGTGGGCGCAGGGCCTGCGCTCCAGCGCTCCTTACGAGGACCTGACCTTCTGGAACGGCGGCCGCTACGTCGTCTTCGCCAGTGGCGGCCAGCTCGCCTACGGCCCCTCCGACGCTTCGTGGGCGCCCGGCCCGCTGCTGCCGGCGAACCTGGAACCGGCCACCGTCTGCGACTCCGAGCCGAGCGTGAGCGTCAACGGTCTGGTCGCGTTCGAGCGCCGCGCGGGCAGTTGCAACGCCGGTGCCGGCGTGTACGTCTACGACGGCGCCGCGAACACGGTCAAGCTCGCCCTGGCCGACGCCGAGCAGCCCGCCTGGTCGCCGGACGGCACCAAGCTGGCGTTCGTCCGCAAGGACACCGACGGCAACCCGCAGATCTTCACGGCGAACGCCGACGGAACCGACGTCAAGCAGCTCACCACCGGCCCGCGCCGCTACGCCGCCCCGTCCTGGTCGCCCACCGGCAAGCGGATCCTCTTCGACGCCCACACCTCGCCGAACAGCGACGACGTGCACACCGTCGAGTACGTCGACACGACGACCGGCGAGCTGACCGCGGTCACCGGCGCGACGCAGAGCAACCACGTCGGGAACCCCAGCTGGCAGCCGCTGCGCAAGAACAGCACCGGACGGGTCTGGGGTGCCAACGCCTACCTCACCGCGACCGCCTCGTCCCGCTGGACCTGGAACACCGTCGGCCACAGCGAGCCCGGTCTGATGAACGCCAAGTCCGCCGTGCTGGTCAACCAGGACGACCCGGCGTACGCCGTCACCGCGCCCGCCCTGGCCGGCCGGAAGGAGGGCCCGGTGCTGATGACGCAGAAGACCGGTCTCTCGTCGACGACGAAGAACGAGCTGAAGCGGATCCTGGCGCCGGGCAAGCCCGTCTACCTGACCGGCAGCGCGTCCGTCCTCGACAACACGGTCTTCAGCCAGGTGAAGGCCCTCGGTTACGTCCCCGTGCGGCTGACCGGTGCGGACCGCTACGCGACCTCGGTGATGGTGAGCAAGACCATCAGCTCCGCCCCCAGGTACGTCTTCCTGGCCGGCGGTACCGAGTACCGCGCGGCTCTCTCGGCGGCGGCCGCGGCCGGCTCCGACGGCTCCGCCAGCGCGGCCGGGATCGTCCTCACCAACGGCAACAAGCTGACCGCGTCGGTGCAGGCGTACCTGAACAGCCTCAACCCGGACAAGACCATGATCATCCCGGTCGGTTCGGCGGCGAGTTACGCGCTGACGCACACCAGCTTCTCGCGGTGGCCGTCGACGTACTCCTACTACCCGATCTCGGGCACCACGGACGGGTCCATCTCGGTCGCCATCGCGATGTTCTGGTGGACCGCGCCGAACATGACCGGCCTCGCCTACTCCGGCGCCTGGCGCGACGGAGTGTCGGCCGCCGCGGCGATGAACGTCTTCGGGCCCCTCCTGTGGAGCAGCAGCGCCACCGCCCTGTCGCCCGAGGTGAACAACTACCTCGTGCGCGAGACCGCCAGCGTCAACTCCATGGTGGGCTTCGGCGGCACCGGCTCACTCGCCCAGGCCGAGCTGAACACCGCGGGCACCTCGATGAGTGCGGGCAGCGCCTACTTCACGTACCGCCCGTACTACAACGGCCTCGTCCCGGCGACCACGTCGGCCCGGGCTCTCGCCGCGCCCACCGACGGCGACGCCTCCGGCACCACCGGGCAGCGCCCCGACCAGGTCGGCGCCCAGCCGAACCTGGCACCGCTCAAGACGCTCCACCGGCAGTAACGGCCTGCCCGGCGGGGGCCCCGACGAGCATCGTCGGCGCCCCCGCCACCCGCGTCAGGAACACGGTCGCCGAGTGCGGCCCCTGACCCTTGGGGAGCACCTTCCTGCGCAGCTCCTCCGGTTCCACCGCCGATCCCCGCTTCTTCACGGTCAGGATCCCGACCCCGCGCTCCCGCAGCAGCGCCTTCAACTTCTTCACGTTGAAGGGAAGCCGGTCGGTGATCTCGTAGGCGGTGGCGTACGGGGTGGGCCGCAGGGCGTCGGCGGTGACGTAGGCGATGGTCTCGTCGATCAGCCCGCCGTCCACCTCCCGGGCGACGTCGGCGACCAGATGGGCCCGGATGACGGCGCCGTCGGGCTCGTACAGATACCGCCCGACCGGCCGGACGTCCGGGTCGGGCAGTCCGGCGCCGAGCAGGGTCCGCGGCCCCGGGAGCAGGGTGGCCCGCACGGCCCCCGGCGCGGTGCCGAACCACAGCACCGCCTCCTTCACGTCCCCGCCGTCCGAGATCCACTCGGCCTCGGCCTCGGCCGGGATCATCTCGTGCGGCACGCCCGGCGCGATCTTCAGGGCGGCGCGCGGGGCGGCGAGAGCGGCGCCGACCGCCCACGACAGGGGAGGCGAGTACGCCTCTGGATCGAAGATGCGCCCGCGGCCGCCCCGGCGCGCCGGATCGACGAACACGGCGTCGTAGCCGGCGGTGTCCACCTCGGTGACGTCCGCCTCCCGCACCTCGATCAGCGCGCTCAGCCCCAGCGCGTCGGCGTTCGCGCGGGCCGCCTCCGCCGTGACCGGGTCCCGGTCCACGGCCAGCACCCGGATCCCGGCCCGGGCGAGCGCGATCGCGTCGCCGCCGATCCCGCAGCACAGGTCGGCGACCGACGTCACGCCCTGTGCCCTCATCCGCTCGGCCCGGTATCCGGCGACACTCGCCCGCGTCGACTGCTCCACCCCGTTGGGTGTGAAGAACATCCGCTCCGCGTCCTCGGCCCCGAACTTCGCCGCCGCCCGCTGTCGCAGCCGGGCCTGGCCGAGCGCCGCGGACACCAGTCCGGCCGGGTGCTCGCGGCGCAGCCGGGTGGCGACGGCGAGTTCGTCGGCGGGAGCGGTGCCACGCACCAGGTCGAGGAGGGCACGGCCCTCGGCGGTGAGGAGGGGAGCGAGGTCGTTCACCACCTCATTGTCGACCAGCGGCCCGTGGCGCCGGTCACCGCCCGCCGCTGCCGGTCCCTTTGGGCCAGTCGGTGGACGGCGTGTCCTCGGCGGCGGTGTCGGACGGGGTTGCGGGGGCGCTGACTGCGAGGATCCGGCGCCATGGGACCTGTCGTACAAAACGATGAAAAGCGCGGCTGTTCTCGGGTACCGCGCCGACGCGGGCCGGTCCGTCGGCGCACGGGCGTCCGGAGCCTGATCGCCGTCCTCGCCCTGGCCACCATCGCCTCGGGCTGCGCGGGAGACGGCGAGGCCCCCGGCCGCGCGGCCCGCCCCGCGCCGGGGCAGCAGCCCCGGAAGGCGGGGCCGCCCCCCGCCGCGCCACCCGCCCGCGCCCTGCACTCGTACGCCTCCAGGCTCCGCGCCGCACACCGGGCCCGGGTCGCCGCGGCGAAGCGCTGGGGCCTGAGGCAGGTCCCGTTGACACCCCCGCCGCCGCCCGCCGACAAGCCGGAGATCACCACCCGCAAGGGCTTCGAGGTCGACGATCACGAGGAACTCGGCCTCCCCCCGGTCTTCACCACGATCCCGACCAGGGACCGGATCGTCTTCCTCACCATCGACGACGGCGCCGAGAAGGACCCGGCGTTCCTGCGCATGATGAGCGAGCTGAAGATCCCGTACACCGCCTTCCTCAGCGACTACCTGGTCAAGGACGACTACGGCTACTTCAAGAGGATGCAGGACCGGGGCGTGGGACTGAACAACCACACCCTGCACCACCCCTACCTGCCCGCCCTCTCCTACGCCCGCCAGAAGCGCGAGATCTGCGGCATGCAGGACGTGATCGAGAAGCGCTACGGCAAGCGCCCCACCCTCTTCCGGCCGCCCTTCGGCAACTACGACCAGGACAGCCTGCGCGCCGCGAAGACCTGCGGCGTGCGCTACGCCCCGCTCTGGGCCGAGGAGGTCTTCGTCGACCACTGGGAGTACCGCGAGTGGGACCAGGACCTCCACCCCGGCGACATCGTCCTGAGTCACTTCCGCGGCCGCGGCGACTGGAAGGGCACGATGCCCGACATGGTCCGCCGGTTCCTGAACAAGGTCACGGCGAAGGGATACGCGGTGGCACGGCTGGAGGACTACCTGTGAGGACGCGGGGGCTGCCGGCCGTACTGCTGATCCTGACGACCCTCACGACACTGGCGACCCTGGCGGGCTGCGCCCAGTCCGTCGACCCGATCGAACGGCTCGGCAAGAAGGCCGCCGCCCGGGTCCGCCCGCACGGCCCGGCCGGGCGGGACGCGTACCGCCACTGGGGTCTGACGGCCCCACTGGCCCCCGCGCCGCGCCACCCCGCCCGCTCCCTGGCGGGCAGCCCGGGAGCGGCCTTCCCGCCGGTCGTCGACCACGTCCCGACCACCGACAGGGTCGTCTTCCTCACCTACGACGACGGCGCCGAGCGCGACCCCCGTTTCGTCGACATGGTCCGCGAACTGCGTCTGCCGGTGAGCATGTTCCTCACGGACAGCGTGGTGGGCCCGGGCTACGCCCACTTCGCGCGCCTGCGGTCCGTCGGCGCGAACATCCAGAACCACACCCTGGACCACCCGGCCCTGCGCGGCCTGCCCTACGCCGGCCAGCGCGCCGAGATCTGCGGCCAGCAGGACAAGCTCCGCGCCCGCTTCGGCCTGCGCCCCCGCCTCCTCCGTCCGCCCTACGGCGCCTACGACACCACCACCCGACGCGCCGCCGCCGACTGCGGCATCGCGGCCGTCGTCCTGTGGCGCGCCTCGATGGGCCCCATCGGCCTCACCTACACGCACGGCCCGCACCGCCTCCACCCCGGCGACATCATCGCCGTGGCCCCGGACGAGTCGACGGGCCCGGGCCTGAGGGAACGGACAACACGCCTGCTGCGACGGGTGCAGGAGCAGGGCCTGACGGTGGGCCGCTTGGAGGACTACGTCTGAGAGTTCTTCCCGGCCTCGGGCAGGTGCCCGCCCTTCGGCCCGTCCGGCGGGGGTCTGCCCTTCAGCACCGACCGCGTGACTGTCCCAGCCCGTCCGGCGATTGAGGACGAGGCACCCCCAGGGCCCGAGCGGGGGCCCGGGGGCGGCAGCCCCCGGTACGGGACTCACGCGGGCGCACGACGGCGAAAGGGCCACTCGCCCCAGCTGAAATCCGGCCGACGCGCCGCCGTCATTGGCACTCCGCTTGACCGAGTGCTAATCGCGGTCATAGTCTCAGTTCTGGCACTCCCCCCTGGAGAGTGCCAACACGCGACGGGCAGGTCCGGCACCCGCGACGACGGATCCACCTGGTCGCCACCTCAGACAGTTAGCCCCGTGAGATCTCCGAAGGGGGAGGTCGGATCGTGACGACCACCAGCTCCAAGGTTGCCATCAAGCCGCTCGAGGACCGCATTGTGGTCCAGCCGCTCGACGCCGAGCAGACCACGGCCTCTGGCCTGGTCATCCCGGACACCGCGAAGGAGAAGCCCCAGGAGGGTGCTGTCCTCGCGGTGGGCCCGGGTCGCTTCGAGAACGGCGAGCGCCTGCCGCTCGACGTCAAGGTCGGCGACGTAGTCCTGTACAGCAAGTACGGCGGCACCGAGGTGAAGTACAACGGCGAGGAGTACCTCGTCCTCTCGGCTCGCGACGTGCTCGCGATCATCGAGAAGTAATTCACCCAGTTTTGCAGTGAACTGCGCTCCTGGCCCCGCGACTTTGTGAAGCCGGGTGCTGGGGGCGCAGTTCGTTTCTCCCACGTTTTCCGAGAGGGCTGAACCGCTCCCATGGCGAAGATCCTGAAGTTCGACGAGGACGCCCGTCGCGCCCTCGAGCGCGGCGTCAACAAGCTTGCCGACACGGTCAAGGTGACGATCGGCCCCAAGGGCCGCAACGTCGTCATCGACAAGAAGTTCGGCGCCCCCACCATCACCAACGACGGTGTCACGATCGCCCGCGAGGTCGAGCTCGACGACCCGTACGAGAACCTCGGCGCCCAGCTGGTGAAGGAGGTGGCGACCAAGACCAACGACATCGCGGGTGACGGTACGACCACCGCCACCGTGCTCGCCCAGGCGCTCGTACGCGAGGGTCTGAAGAACGTTGCCGCGGGTGCCTCCCCGGCCGCCCTGAAGAAGGGCATCGACGCCGCCGTCAAGGCCATCTCCGACGATCTGCTGGCCACCGCCCGCCCGATCGACGAGAAGTCCGACATCGCCGCCGTCGCCGCGCTGTCCGCCCAGGACCAGCAGGTCGGCGAGCTCATCGCCGAGGCGATGGACAAGGTCGGCAAGGACGGTGTCATCACCGTCGAGGAGTCCAACACCTTCGGTCTGGAACTGGACTTCACCGAGGGCATGGCCTTCGACAAGGGCTACCTGTCGCCGTACTTCGTGACGGACCAGGAGCGCATGGAGGCCGTCCTCGAGGACCCCTACATCCTCATCAACCAGGGCAAGATCTCCTCCATCGCCGATCTGCTGCCGCTGCTGGAGAAGGTCATCCAGACCAACTCCTCCCGCCCGCTGCTGATCATCGCCGAGGACCTCGAGGGCGAGGCCCTGTCGACCCTGGTCGTGAACAAGATCCGCGGCACCTTCAACGCGGTCGCCGTGAAGGCCCCCGGCTTCGGTGACCGTCGCAAGGCGATGCTGCAGGACCTCGCGGTCCTCACCGGCGCCACCGTCATCTCCGAGGAGGTCGGCCTCAAGCTCGACCAGGTCGGCGTCGACGTGCTCGGCTCCGCCCGCCGCGTCACCGTCACCAAGGACGACACCACGGTCGTCGACGGTGCCGGCGACTCCGCCGAGGTCCAGGGCCGCGTCGGCCAGATCAAGGCCGAGATCGAGAACACCGACTCCGACTGGGACCGCGAGAAGCTCCAGGAGCGCCTCGCGAAGCTGGCCGGCGGCGTGTGCGTGATCAAGGTCGGCGCCGCCACCGAGGTGGAGCTGAAGGAGAAGAAGCACCGCCTCGAGGACGCCATCTCCGCGACCCGCGCCGCGGTCGAGGAGGGCATCGTCTCCGGCGGTGGCTCCGCGCTCGTCCACGCCGCCAAGGTGCTCGAGGGCGGCCTCGGCAAGACCGGCGACGAGGCGACCGGTGTCGCCGTCGTCCGCCGCGCCGTCGTCGAGCCGCTGCGCTGGATCGCCGAGAACGCCGGCCTCGAGGGCTACGTCATCACCTCCAAGGTCGCCGAGCTCGACAAGGGCCAGGGCTTCAACGCCGCGACCGGCGAGTACGGCGACCTGGTCAAGGCCGGCGTCATCGACCCGGTCAAGGTCACCCGCTCCGCCCTGGAGAACGCCGCCTCCATCGCCTCCCTCCTCCTGACGACCGAGACCCTGGTCGTCGAGAAGAAGGAAGAGGAAGAGCCGGCCGCCGCGGGCCACTCACACGGCCACTCCCACTGACGTAGCGCGTCGGTACCCACGGCAGTACCGAGGCCCGGCACCCCCGCAGACAAGGGGTGCCGGGCCTCGGCGCGTTCCGGTGGAAGCGCGGGTGTCGGGTGTGCGGGGCTGCCGCGCTGACCTCTCGGGGGAGGTAGCGCGGGCAGTACGACGGGCGATGGACGGGGGTGCCGTCGTTGGGCCGGGCGCGCGGGACGTGGGTCGGCGGTGGGCGGACGCCCTGCGGCGAGTCGGCGAGCGGTGAGCCGCATCAACTTGTCGTGCATGTCGACGGGTTGTCCCTGAAGTACGCGTCATGCGCACAGGCCCACGGCCCACCGCCCGATCCTGTCGGCCCCTCACCTGGGCCCTACGGAAGGATCTGCATCCCGGAGCGGAACACCTCAGGAGCTTCACCGTCACCGCCGTCCTGCGGGACAGCCGAGGGCGGGTCCACCGATGGTCCGCCCGGCCCGACAGCCGCACCGGCAAGCCGGAGGCGAGGAAGGCGACCGCCCAGGAGGTCCTCGACATCCTCGACGCCCCCACCTCCGACAGCGCCGTCGACGCCCTCACTCTCCGCCGACGCGACCTACTGACGGGTCTGCTCCGCGCCCAGTTGGACGGCTTGGGCACCACGACCGAACGCCAGCGCATCCGCATCCTCGCCCGGGGCGACCTTGGTGCCGACCTCCTTGCCACGGGGGACACGGAGGCCTTCCTGGCCTGCTGCGGCTGCACGGGCAGCCGGACCCGCACGCACTGTCACCGCTGGCGGATGCAGGCGTGCGGGCGTACGTGTCATGAGGGGGCATGTGACGCCGATACCGCGTTCGGCGTATTCACAGAGGCCGGGCGGATGGCCGCCGGTAGCCGCTGGGTAGTGAGGCGGCAGTGCCGGTTGACCCCGCGGTCATTGGGCTGGATCTCGTATGGCGTGTGGAGAGCAGGTTCGCCTAACCTGGAGAGGTTGTAGCTCTTTGTGCCTGCTCGAACACTATGGGCGAATGTTCGCCCAGGGGTTTTTGGGTACTCGCCTGCGGTAGTGCACAACCGTCCACTACGCTCGAAGGGCACCATTCATGCAGCTCGGGGGATCGGGGGGACTGCGGTGGTTCATGAGGGGGAACCCTTATGGCGCAGGAGCAGCGCTTGCGGCAACGAGACTGAGTGTGTGGAGATAGCCGAGCAGGCGGGACTTGTCCTCGCTCGCGACTCCAAGACACGTGTCACGACCGTGCTGTACTTCACCGCCGTCGCCTGGGAGGGCTTTCTTCGGGCTCTGTCACAGGGGGAGCTGAAAGACTGATGACTTTCTTCTTACAGGCCGTCGGCAGGAGGTGTGGGGCCGTTATGGACACCGAAAGGTCTGCAGTGCCGCGCCGGGGGCAGGGGGGTCCTTCCCGGGTCACCGCCGTAGGCGGCGTCGCGGTCTTCCTGCTCACCGTCGGAGCGGTAGCCACGACGACAGCCGCCGCCGCATCCCTGCTTGTGGAGAGCGTACTGGCCAAGCGGGTCCTGTGGGGGGTCGTGCTCCTGACTGTGTCGGTGAGCGCGGGTCTGTGGCGCGGAACTCAATCCGTCACGGCATCCCCACCGAATTCTGATCGTCTTCCGTATGTCCCGCGCGCGGGCTCCCCTCAGTAGGGCGCCTCATTCGCCGCCGCAAGGTCCTGCCTGCCCACCAGGCGACGGCGGTCAGACATATCGCGGTCACCAGGCCGAGCGTCAACGTGAAGACGCTTCCCCAGGGGAGCTTCAGGTGTCCGAGCAGAGCCTGGCTCACGAGGATGATGCCTGATATGAGCGGCAGGGCGAGCACGAAGCAGCAACCGACGAAGGCGGCGTCATCGGACTTCCGTTGTGCGTGCGGTTCTTCTTCCTCGGCGGGGTCCTCCGTCGGGACGGCTCCTTCGAGGTTCTGCCCTTCGGGTTCCTCGTCGGTGGAACCAGTACGGTCCGCCTCTCGTCCGTAAGCGAGCGTCAGCTCACGCAGGAGCTGCCACGCTGACCTGGCCACGTCGATCCTCCCCCTGGTCCACCACTGGCGGTTGGTGTTGCGGGTCTAACCCACGCCGAGGTCCTGCTTGACGCGGTCGATCAGGCTGAGTGACTCGGACTCACCGAGCGCCAACTCCCCGATGTCCTGGTAGCACTTCTGGTAGCGCTTCAGCAGCTCCACGTCCTCGCCCCCCGTCATGCTGCCGGCGGCGTGTTCGAGGTACAGCAGATCCTTGTCGTCGGTGAAACCGAGAAGGACGAAGCTGCCCAGGGTGCTGTAGTGCGCGCCGGCGGCGAAGGGCAGCACACGGATCGTCACATCGCTGCGGGCGCCGAAGTCCAGCAACTGCTGGAGCTGCTCGGCCAGGACCTCCTTCCCGCCGATCTCGCGTCGCACGGCGGCCTCGTCGAGGACGAACACGGAGCTGAGCCGCCCTGCGGCACCGAACATCCGCGTCTGGCGCTCCATCCTCAGCTGGACCACGCGGCTGACCCGGTCGGCGTCGAGGCCGCGAGGGGCGAGGAGCGCCTCCGCGTACCTGCGGGTCTGCAGGTGCCCCGGCACCACGATGGGGTGGTACGTGTGCAGGCGGACCGCCGCGGTCTCGTAACCCAGGTACTGAGCGAACTGAGGGTTGAGGACGTCGTGGAAGGTGGACCACCAGCTGGGGCCTTTGCTTCGCCGGGCCGCTTCCTCCAACTCCGCGGTCACCGCGCGGTCGGTGATCCGGTAGACCTCCATGAGCGCACGCAGGTCACTGACGGAAACGCTGACCGCGCCTGTCTCCACCCGGATCAGCTTCGACTGCGACCATTCGACTCGCTCGGCCGCCTCACGCTGCGTCAAGCCGACCGCCTCCCGCGCTTCGCGCAGCGCGATGCGCAACTTGCGTCGACTGAGACTGGGATCAACAGAGGGTGTCATCGCCGCTCCTTCCGTGGTCCACGTACCCTGAACTTCTTCTGCCATGCTCTGAAAACTTGTGGCGTTCGACTCTATCCATTATGCCAAAGGCCATGAGCTAGTAGCTGAATGACATGTTCATGCAGGTGATGAGGTGCCTGGGGGCTGTGGGGAGGACGGGGCGGGGGTGCTCTCGGCCCAGGTGCCGGGGTGGAAGCCGACCGGCCCGGTCGGCTCGGCGGTGATCCGGTCGTCGAGCCGGAGCGTGTTCCCGCTGTGCGGCGGGGTGCACGACGCACTCGCCGTCATGGCGTGTTCTCGGCCGCGCTGACGGGGCTCACTCGGCGTGTGTCGGCGACGCGGCTCTCGCAAAGGACGCCGTCCTGTCGGATGCGCAGGCCGACAGCCCCATGGCGGAGCCCGGAGAACTGCTCGCCCTCGCGCCGGCGCCTTGAGCGCTCCATCCGCTTCGGCGTCGTCGAGACGTGCCACGGCCTTTTGCTGGGTAGGAGTGTGCCCGGCATGCGTCAGGGCCCCCACGTCTGGTGGGGGCCCTGCCTCGCACAGTGGCTCTGCCGTCTTCCGCGATCTCAGTCGACCCGCCTCTCGGGATCCGTCCACGTCTCCCATCGGATCGTGCACACTCCCAGAAGAAGGCGCAGGTAGTGGAATCTGGGTATGCGCCCGTGCTGTTGTCGCAGTACGTTCCGGTGGTTCATCATCTCCTCCAGACGCCATTCGTCACCTCTCGGAAGCAGCGTCCCGATGAAGCGCAGCCTGACGCCGACTCGGGTGTCTCGGCGGTTCGGCCGGGCGGTGTGATGCGGTGTCGAGAAGCGAATGGCCAGCTTGCCCACTCGAGTGAAGAAGCTGCTCAGTGCTGTGGGCAGTAGACCGATCAAGGTGTTCACCACCTGGGTCACTGATTCGCCACGCTTCCGGAACAGCATCAGGAGCGCCAGCAGGACGAGCAGGGTCGCCGAGAGCGACACGATGGCGGCGGCTAGAGCGGTGGCCATGGGTGTGGAGTCCGATCAGAAGTCCGTGATGGGTGTGGCCGCATTGTTGGTTCCTGATGAGGGCTTGCTCTTGTAGGCGCGGGCCAGGGCCAGCCGGGCTTGCTCGGCTCCGTCCGTGGTGAATCTGTAGTACCGGCGCCGCGGGCGTGGGGGATTGGCTGCGGCGTGATCGTCGGGGTCCTCCCAGGAGCTCTCCAGTATTCCCGCGCGCTCGAGCCGGGCCAGGATGGGATGGATGGTTCCACTCTGCAGCCCCACCGCCTGGCCGACTGTCAGCCCGTACTGGGGCTGAGTCGGGTTCTGGAGCAGCTCCTTGAGGACCAGCTGGGTCTGCATGGTCATTCGGAGTCCACTCATAACCCTAACTCTACCTAACTTGTGCATGACCTAGATAGTCCACGCCCCTCAATCCCGAGCTATCTCTACTTAGGTTGTTTATGACCTAGGTAGAGTGTAGCGTCCGGCGGAGAACGCGATGAGAGGACCGTGACATGGCCGCACAGGAGATGGGCGGGAACGGCATCGGTGAGCCCGGTGGCGAGCCGTCGACCTGGGACTTCCGGCTCGACCGTGCTGGATTGGTCGTCAAGGCGGGGCGCCATCTGCAGCTCCACGTGTCCCTGGCGCTGCTGCTGTGGCTGATCGCAGCGGTGGCTGGTATGGGCGCCTTTCACTGGGAGTTGCCCCCTGCCCCGTAGAGATGTGCCGAAGGTTCCGCTGCTCGACGACGTGTGAGAGATCCCCGTTCCGGTGAGGGAGCTCTCACACGTCGTCGCACACCACGGCAGTCGGCGACCACCATGTCGCCCCGCTCGCCCGGTGTCGCCACCGCCGAGGCGCAGCCCGTCCCCGGACCGTCGGCCGAAAACGCCGCGCCGAGTTTCCCGACCCGGTCAGCCAGGATCGCCGCCAGCTTTCTTCGCGCACCCGCGCGAGGCACGACAGTCCGGCCGACTGCTCGACGGCCGCCTGCCGGTTTCCGGAGGCGGTGGGCCGGCTCATGCCCAGCATCTGTGCGCAGCGCTCAGAGCCCCTGATGGCCGGCCCGAAACCCTGGTCGGCTCCTACGACGATCAGCCCGTTCAGCCCGTGAGGGGCAGCCGCCCACTGAGGCGAGGAGTGCCCGAGGACGTCCTCGCTCCATTGCGGAACGCGGGCTCGTCCCTTCGCGGGCGGCCCTTTCGACCCGGATTCAGGCCTCCAGCGCGTCCAGCGCCCCCAGCTGTTCCATCAGTCCCAGCCGGTCGTACTGCCACCAGGCCTCGACGATCTTCCCGTCGTCCCGGCACCGGAAGACGGTCGTGCCGGTCATGCCGACCTGCTTGCCGGTGGCCGGGATCCCCATGAAGTCGCCCTTGTGGGTGCCGCTCCAGGTCCACCGGTTGCACACGCGGTCACCCTGCTCGATCTGGTCGTCGAGGGAGAAGTCGAAGTCGAACCCGCCCCGCCACATCTCGACCTCCCGGCGCATCGCGTCCATCCCCATGGTGTCCTGCTCGTTGGCGGGATCGTGGTCGTGATACTCCTCGGCCAGCAGGCCGTCGAGCGGCGGCAGTTCGCCGCGGGCGCCGATCGCCTCGAAGAACCGCCGCGCCGTCCCGGCGTACAACTGCTCGTCCCGTACGACATCGAGATCCGTGAAGGTCGGCATCTCGTCGCACAGGGCCACCAGCTCCCGGAAGACCTTGTCGGTCTCCGGAAGGTTCGAGTTCCGCATCGCCTCCTCGTACGAAGGGAACTCCACGATCTCGATGAAGTGCGAGGCGTCCGAGCGGTCCTTGCCGACCACCGCGTGCGACGCGGTCCGCTTGCCCCGGGTCTGTTCGACCCAGGTGTCCATCAGCCGGTCCATCTCGTCGAACCGGCTGGTCTTGCAGTCGATGAGCTGTACGAACGTCATGACGCCGCCTCCGGCCCCCCTGGGTCCGGCCCCTGTCACGCCTATTTTCCCACCGGAGCGCCGACGCCACCCGCCCACCGCCGGGCCCGCTACTGCGGCCCGTACTTCCGGCCCGTCCTCGAACTGATCCCGCCCAGCAACGAGCGGGGCGTCACCTTCACCAGGCCCATCAGCGCCTTGTAGCGCGGGTCGGGGATGGACAGCGACTTCCCGCGCGCCAGATCGTGCAGCGCCGCCGCGACCAGCTTGTCCGCGTCCAGCCACATCCAGCCCGGAATGTTGTCCGTGCCCATCCCGGCCCGCTCATGGAACTCCGTGCGCACGAACCCCGGGCACAGCGCCATCAGCCGCACCCCGCTGCCCGCCAGGTCCTTCGCCGCGCCCTGGGTGAACTGCACGACCCAGGCCTTGGACGCCCCGTACGTCCCGCGCGGCACGAAGGCCGCCACCGAGGCCACGTTGACGACACCCCCGCGCCCGCGCTCGCGCATCGCCGCCGTCGCAGCGGACGTCAGCCGCAGCACCGCCTCGCAGTGCACCTTGAGCATCTTCAGCTCATCGGCCATGGACACGTCGAGATAGCGGCCCTTGTTGCCGAAGCCGGCGTTGTTGATCAGCAGGTCGACGGGGTTCTTGCGGTCACCGAGCCGGGCGGCCACCGCCTCGATGCCCTCGTCCGTGGCGAGGTCGGCGGTGAGCACCTCCGCCTCGATGCCGTGCCGGTCGTGCAACTCGGTCGCCTGCTCGCGCAGCCGCTTGATGTCCCGTGCCACGAGGACGAGATCATGCCCGTCCGCCGCCAGTCTGCGCGCGAACGCGGCACCGATGCCCGCGGTCGAACCCGTAATCAGAGCCGTTGTCATGGCAGAAGATTAGTGACCCGGAGTACCGGCGTCCGTTCCCTGCACGCGGCCTCCCGAAGGTGAAGACTCCGTGCGCACGCCCGCGCACGCCGTGCCGCGCCCCGCCCCGTGAAACCGGCTCGGCTGATGCCGACTCAGCACCCTTCACCGTCAACGGACTTGTCCCCGGATCCACCTCTGAGCCTGTCCAGGACCTGTCTCCAACCTGTACCCGACCACCTATCCGATGGTCGACCTGCGGCACTGTGGATCCTGACCGCGGCCGTCGCCCCGGACCTGGACCGGAACCCGGACCCGAACCCGGACTAGGACCCCGCCCCGTCCCCGTCCCCGCCCCCGTCCCCGTACTTCGCCACGTACTCCCGGGCCGCCGCCAGCGACTCCGAGTGGAGCGCCTCGCCCGCCGCGAGCAGCCGGGGCAGCAGTTCCCGGTGGGTGGTGGCGGCCTGGAACTGCATCCTGGCCGTCACCTCGTGCTCCGGCAGGTGGACGATCCGCACCGGATCCCCCGCGCGGATCTCACCCGGCACGACGACCCGCAGATAGGCGCCCGTGGCCGCCTTCTCGGTGAACCGCCGCACCCACCGCTTCTCGCCCACGTGGCCCTGGAAGGTGCGGCACGGTATCCGCCCGGACGTCACCTCCAGCACCACCTCGGGGCCGATCCGCCAGCGCTCGCCGATCCGCGCGCCGGAGACGTCGAGACCCGTGGTGGTGAGGTTCTCGCCGAACGCGCCGTCGGCCAGCGTGCGCCCCAGCTCGCGTTCCCAGTCGTCGAGGTCCTCGCGGGCGACGGCGTACACCGCCTGGTCGTCGCCGCCGTGGTGGCGCAGGTGGCACACGGTGTCCCCGGCCAGTCCGCTCCCCCCGACCCCCTTGGGGCCGGGGGGAGCGACCCGCACGGGTCCCTCGACCGGCCGCTTGTCGATCCCGGTCAGGCCCTGCGGCTGGTCGGTGTACGGCACGGCCTTCGGGCGGCCCACATTGACAGACAGAAGCCTCATGGCGGCACGGTACGAGCCCGGAGGTCAAAGTGTCGACGCATTATTCGCGCAGCTGTCCAAGGCTCGCTTATGCTCGGTGAATGATCGAGGCCCGTCATCTCCGCGTCCTGCGTGCCGTGGCCGCCACCGGGTCCTTCTCGGCGGCCGGGCGTGAACTGGGCTGTACCCAGCCGGCGGTCAGCCAGCAGATGAAGGCGCTGGAGGCGTCCGTCGGCACACCCCTGCTGATCCGCAGCGGACGCGAGATGCGCCTGACCCAGGCGGGCGAGGCCCTCGTCCGGCACGCGGCCGGCATCCTGTCCGGGCTTACCGCCGCCGAGGAGGAGGTCGCCGCCATCGCGGGGCTGCGCGCCGGCCGGGTCCGTCTGGTGTCGTTCCCCAGCGGCAGCTCCACCCTCGTCCCCACCGCGCTCGCCGCCCTGCGCGCGGCTCACCCCGGCACCCGGGTGTCCCTTGAGGAGGCCGAGCCGCCGAAGTCGGTCGAGCTGCTCCGCGAGGGCGACTGCGACATCGCCCTCGCCTTCCGCTATGAACGCGCGACGGGCACGGGCGACGCCGAGCCGGCAGGCGAAGGCGAATGGGACGACCTGGTCGTACGGCCGCTGCTGACGGACCGGCTGGTCGCCCTCGTCCCCGAAAGGCACCGCCTGGCGCGCACGGGGCCCTCGGGGTCCGTCGCCATCGGCGACCTCGCCGCCGAGCCGTGGATCGCGGGCTGTCCGCGCTGCCGCGGTCAGTTGGTCCAGGTGTGCGAGAGCGCCGGCTTCACGCCCCGCATCGACTTCGCGACCGACGACTATCCGGCGGTGGTCGGCCTGGTGGGCGCCGGCCTCGGCGTCGCCGTGCTGCCCCAGCTCGCGATCGAGTCCGTCCGGCCGCGTGGCGCCCGCGCGGTGACCCTGGAACCGGCGGTGCGGCGGGAGATCGTCGCGCTCACCCTGCCCGACCTGGCCCAGGTGCCTGCGGTGTCGGCCACGCTCGAGCAGCTCGGGCGGGCAGCGGCGCGCCTCGGCTGACGGCAGCTGAAAAAGGCGGGCACACACGTGTGCCCGCCGTTTTGGGAACCGCCGCTTCACAGCGCTTTGCAGAAACGTTCCTTCATGTGTTCGAGGAGGCGTCTCTCGCGCCCGACGACGCCGACACCAGGCGATTGCGCGCCCGGCCCATCAGCTCCTCGCGCTCGTCCTCGGTCAACCCGCCCCACACGCCGTACGGCTCGCGTACCGCCAGCGCGTGCGCCGCGCACTGCGCGCGGACGGGGCACCTCATGCAGACCTCCTTGGCCGAGTTCTCTCGAGCGCTCCGAGCCGCCCCGCGCTCACCCTCCGGATGGAAGAAGAGCGAACTGTCCACCCCGCGGCAGGCGGCCAGGAGCTGCCAGTCCCACAGGTCCGCGTTCGGTCCGGGAAGGCGGGAGAAATCTGCCATTGCGTGACCCCTTGTAGCCGTTCAGAGCGGATACGGTGCCCACGACCGTACAACTACGATCTAAGGAGATGAAAATATGACTCATTGCGAATCTAGCCTCAGACACCAGTAAAAGGGAAGAAATAGGGCCGAATGGGGCATGGCTTGTGATGAAAGCTTGAGGGTCCGTGTGGTTGCCTCCTCTGTATCCGCCCCCTCACGTAGAGTGCCGAAGAATGCATGCAGCCCCGTAACTCTTTCGAGTGACCGTCGTTGAGAGTGCGGTGGCGGTTGAAAACACAAACGCTCGGGCAGGCGTCCGAGACGGTCGACCGCACAGGTGACGATTCGTAACAGCCTGGAGGCACAAGGTGACGCGCATCAGCTGCGGAGGGCGGCCATGACTTCCGTCCTCGTCTGCGACGACTCCCCGCTTGCCCGAGAGGCGCTCCGCCGCGCGGTCGCGACCGTGCCCGGCGTCGAGCGCGTGACGACGGCGGCCAACGGCGAGGAAGTCCTCCGCCGCTGGGGTGCCGACCGCTCGGACCTGATTCTGATGGACGTACGCATGCCCGGACTGGGCGGCGTCGAGACCGTGCGGCGGCTTCTGTCCGCCGACCCTGGAGCACGCATCATCATGCTGACCGTCGCGGAGGACCTCGACGGCGTCGCCCTCGCGGTGGCCGCCGGCGCCCGTGGCTATCTGCACAAGGACGCCTCGCGCGCGGAACTGCGGGCTACCGTCACGCAGGCGCTGGCCGACCCGACCTGGCGGCTCGCCCCGCGTCGGCTGCGCTCGGCCGAGATGGGCGCCGCGCCCACACTCACCGCGCGTGAGATCCAGGTCCTCGAGGGCATGAGCCACGGCCGCTCCAACGCGGAGATCGGCCGTGAGCTGTTCCTCTCCGAGGACACCGTCAAGACGCACGCCCGGCGGCTCTTCAAGAAGCTCGGCGCCTCGGACCGCGCGCACGCGGTGGCGCTCGGCTTCCGGTGGGGACTGGTCCGTTAGGCCGCGTCCCCGCCTTCCCGTCCCCGCCGCCCGCCCGCCCGTGCGGGTCCGGACCTGTCCGGAGCGGGACGGGGCCTGGACCGTTCGAGGCGGGGCGGCCCCCGGCCGTCCGGCAGATCCGACCGGGTTCGGGTGACATCCGTCATTCAGTGAGGAGAGCGGGGTCATGGGTGAACCTCCCTGCTCAGACGCGGTGCGGAGGTCGGACGAGGACCCCTCCCACCGCATGGCGGACGGGGGCGGCACAGGCTCTCGCCGGGTGCCCGCTGCTCGTTTCGCCGCGGATGCCGCATCCTTGAGGTGTGGAGTTCCTCGGGGACGAGTCGGTCGAGCGGGAGGGGAGGGCGCAGGGGATGAGTTCCGGCGCACCTGCTCATAACGCTTCGGTGCACAACGACGGGCACGGTGCCGCGGCCGGTCCGGCCGCAGTGCACCATGGACCGATGCGCGATGACGAGGCGGTCACTGCCGTGGGGACGATCGGGTCGCTCGTCCATCGCGCCGTGGACGGCGACGAGCAGGCCACCCACGACCTGCTGGCTCATGTCCACCCGCTGGCGCTGCGCTACTGCCGAACCCGGCTGTCCCGGCTGCCCGGCGACGCGCGCCACTTCGTGGAGGACCTCGCCCAGGAGGTCTGTGTCGCGGTTCTCCTCGCGCTGCCCCGCTACCGGGACACCGGCAGGCCCTTCGAGGCCTTCGTCTTCGCCATCGCCGCGCACAAGGTCGCCGACCTCCAGCGCGCCGCGATGCGTCACCCGGGCTCGACGGCGGTCCCCTCCGACGAGATGCCCGAGCGGCCGGACGACTCGCTCGGCCCCGAGGAGCGCGCCCTGCTCAGCAGTGATGCCGAGTGGGCCAAGAAGCTCATGGCCAACCTGCCGGAGAACCAGCGGGAGCTGCTCCTGCTGCGCATCGCCGTGGGTCTCACCGCCGAGGAGACCGGCCAGATGTTGGGAATGTCACCCGGGGCGGTCCGCGTGGCCCAGCACCGGGCACTGAGCAGACTGCGGGCGCTCGCCGAGCAGTAGCAGTCCGTAACAGCCCCTTCGGGACAGGCGTCGATGAACAGGGCGCCGACCGTTTCCGTACGAACATACGAAGCCCGGAGTCACGCTCGACCGTGGAATTCGGGAGGTGCGCTTCCCGTTAGCATGGACATCCGCACCGATCAAGGCCATTTGGGGAAGGTGTCATGACTGCCAACGTCGACGGAGTGCCCGGAAAATTCGCGACCCTCGGGCTGACCTACGACGACGTGCTGCTGCTGCCGGGCTCGTCGGACATGGCTCCCGACGAGATCGACACCGCCTCGTACGTCTCCAAGAACGTGCGGGTGAACATCCCGCTGCTGTCCGCCGCCATGGACAAGGTCACCGAATCGCGCATGGCGATCGCGATGGCCCGTCAGGGCGGCGTCGGTGTTCTGCACCGCAACCTCTCCATCGAGGACCAGGCCAACCAGGTCGACCTCGTCAAGCGCTCCGAGTCCGGCATGGTGACCGACCCGATCACCATCCACCCGGAGGCCACGCTCGCCGAGGCCGACGCGCTGTGCGGCAAGTTCCGCATCAGCGGCGTCCCGGTCACCGACGGCAACAAGCGGCTGCTCGGCATCGTCACCAACCGCGACATGGCCTTCGAGACCGACCGTACGCGCCGTGTGCACGAGGTCATGACGCCGATGCCGCTGGTCACCGGCAAGGTAGGCATCTCCGGTGTCGAGGCCATGGAGCTGCTGCGCAAGCACAAGATCGAGAAGCTTCCGCTGGTCGACGACGAGGGGGTCCTCAAGGGCCTCATCACGGTCAAGGACTTCGTCAAGGCGGAGAAGTACCCGAACGCCGCGAAGGACGCCGAGGGCCGTCTGCTGGTCGGCGCCGCGGTCGGCGTCGCCGGTGACTCCTTCGAGCGGGCCCAGGCCCTGATCGAGCGCGGTGTCGACTTCATCGTCGTGGACACCGCCCATGGCCACTCGCGGCTCGTCGGCGACATGATCGCCAAGATCAAGTCGAACCACACGCGGGTGGACGTCATCGGCGGCAACATCGCCACCCGCGACGGAGCCCAGGCCCTGGTGGACGCGGGCGCCGACGCCATCAAGGTCGGCGTCGGTCCGGGCTCCATCTGTACGACCCGCGTGGTCGCCGGCATCGGCGTTCCGCAGGTCACGGCCATCTACGAGGCCGCGCTCGCAGCCAAGGAGGCCGGTGTCCCGGTCATCGGCGACGGCGGCCTCCAGTACTCCGGCGACATCGCCAAGGCCCTGGTCGCGGGCGCGGACACGGTGATGCTGGGTTCGCTGCTCGCGGGCTGCGAGGAGTCGCCGGGCGAGCTGCTGTTCATCAACGGCAAGCAGTTCAAGTCGTACCGCGGCATGGGCTCCCTGGGCGCCATGCAGACCCGCGGCGAGCGCAAGTCGTTCTCCAAGGACCGCTACTTCCAGGAGGGCGTCGCCTCCGACGAGCAGCTGATCCCGGAGGGCATCGAGGGCCAGGTGCCCTACCGCGGTCCGCTGTCCTCCGTCGTCCACCAGCTGGTCGGCGGTCTGCGCCAGTCCATGTTCTACGTCGGCGGCCGGACCGTGCCCGAGCTCCAGGACAACGGCCGCTTCGTCCGGATCACGTCCGCGGGCCTGAAGGAGAGCCACCCGCACGACATCCAGATGACGGTCGAGGCGCCGAACTACAGCCGCAAGTGACCCCCACGCGCGCGTGAAGCGTTCGTAAGGCGTACCGAGGGCGGCCCCCAGGACTCCGGGGCCGCCCTTGTCGTACCCGTCGGCGATACTGGAAGACGCTGCAACGCATCAGGGAAAGGCCACACACGTGACTGAGATCGAGATCGGGCGCGGCAAGCGCGGCCGCCGGGCGTACGCCTTCGACGACATCGCCGTCGTCCCCAGCCGCCGTACGCGGGACCCGAAGGAGGTCTCGATCGCCTGGCAGATCGACGCCTACCGATTCGAGCTGCCCTTCCTGGCCGCCCCCATGGACTCGGTCGTCTCCCCGGCCACCGCCATCCGCATCGGCGAGCTGGGCGGCCTCGGCGTCCTCAACCTCGAGGGCCTGTGGACCCGGCACGAGGACCCGCAGCCGCTGCTCGACGAGATCGTCGAGCTGGACGCGGAGACCGCGACCCGCCGCCTCCAGGAGATCTACGCGGCCCCCATCAAGGAGGAGCTGATCGGGCAGCGCATCAAGGAGGTGCGCGACTCGGGCGTGGTCACCGCGGCCGCGCTCTCCCCGCAGCGCACGGCCCAGTTCTCCAAGGCCGTCGTGGACGCGGGTGTGGACATCTTCGTCATCCGCGGTACGACCGTGTCGGCGGAGCACGTCTCCGGTTCGCACGAGCCGCTGAACCTGAAGCAGTTCATCTACGAGCTCGACGTGCCGGTGATCGTCGGCGGCTGCGCCACCTACACGGCGGCCCTGCACCTGATGCGCACGGGCGCGGCGGGCGTCCTGGTCGGCTTCGGCGGCGGCGCGGCGCACACCACGCGCAACGTGCTGGGCATCCAGGTCCCGATGGCGACGGCGGTCGCGGACGTGGCGGCGGCCCGCCGCGACTACATGGACGAGTCCGGCGGCCGGTACGTGCACGTGATCGCGGACGGCGGCGTCGGCTGGTCCGGCGACCTGGCCAAGGCGATCGCCTGCGGCGCCGACTCGGTGATGATGGGCTCGCCGCTCGCGCGCGCTACCGACGCGCCGGGCCGCGGTCACCACTGGGGCATGGAGGCGGTCAACGAGGAGCTGCCGCGCGGGCAGAAGGTCGACCTCGGCACGGTCGGCACCATCGAGGAGGTCCTCACGGGCCCCTCGCACACGCCCGACGGCTCGATGAACCTCTTCGGCGCCCTGCGCCGCGCCATGGCCACCACCGGCTACAGCGAGCTCAAGGAGTTCCAGCGCGTCGAGGTGACGGTCGCGGACTCGGTGCACCGACGGTAGGCGCTTTTCCGTAGGACGTCGGCAGGGGCCGGTCAACTCACTCGGGTGAGGGGGGCCGGCCCCTTTCGCTTGCCTCCTCCACGTGCCCTGACGGACCAGGGCGTGTGGCGTGAGGTGGGGGCGCTCAGTTGCGTTCAGGGCGGAAATGGGCTGGTCAGGGGGGTCGCTGGCGGTAGCGTGCGGGTCGGCGCCCCAGTTGTGTGGGGTGCCCCCTTCCAAGGACATGGTTCCGGACCCCGGCCCTCGGGGCCCGGCCCGAGTTCCTGAACGTGCCGTTCACCGGGTCATGGCGGCGTCGTGGAAGGGGGCGCCCATGGGACGTCACCGCAAGCCCACCCGCTGGGACCGACTCCGTCTTCGGACGGTGCAGTGCCGGAGGAGGTGGATCTTGCGCCTTTTCGGATGGTGAGCGGCCGCCCCCAAACACAGTAGGGGCGGACACTCCGTGACCCATCCTGGAGCCTGCCGCAGTGGCCACTGCGGTGGGCTCCGCCTGTTTTCGGATGGCGAGCGGCCGCCCCCAGACACATTAGGGGCGGACACTCCATGATCCATCCTGGAGCCTGCCGCAGTTACCGGCTGCGGTGGCTCCGCCTGTTCCGTACGGTACCGGCGGGCCGTGGCGCACGCCACCAGCCCCCGGAGCCCGGGGCGGTCACGTGCGCCCCGTCTCACAACCGGTGCGCCGCCCCCGTAGGGGTGGCACCCCGCGTGTCCAGCAGCAGCTGTGCCTTCACCGACAGGCCCTGGAGGTCGTACGTCCGGTGCTGCTGGAGGAGGATCGTGAGGTCGGCGTCGGCGGCGGCCTCGTAGAGGGAGTCGGCGCGCGGCACGGGGCGGTCCAGGACGTTCCAGGACGGGACGTGCGGGTCGTTGTAGCTGACGGCGGCGCCGAGCTCCATCAGGCGGATCGCGATCTCGCGCGCGGGGGTGTTCTGCTGGTCGGCGAGGTCGGGCTTGTAGGTGACGCCGAGCAGCAGCACGCGTGCGCCCCGGGCCGACTTGCCGTGCTCGTTGAGGAGGGCGGCGGCACGCTGGACGACGTAACGGGGCATGCGGCTGTTGACCTGCTGGGCCAGTTCGACCATGCGCAGCGGGCTGCCGGGGTGGCCGGTGCGGTCCAGGGGGACGGAGTGGCCGCCGACGCCGGGGCCGGGGCGGAAGGTCTCGAAGCCGAAGGGCTTGGTCTCCGCGCAGCGGACGACGTCCCAGAGGTCGACGCCCAGGTCGTGGCAGAGGACGGCCATCTCGTTGACGAGGGCGATGTTGACGTGCCGGAAGTTGGTCTCCAGGAGCTGCACGGTCTCGGCCTCCCGCAGGCCACGCGCGCGTACCACCTTGTCGGTGAGACGGCTGTAGAAGGCGGCGGCGGACTCGGTGCAGGCGGGGGTGAGGCCCCCGATGACCTTCGGGGTGTTGGCCGGGTTGAAGGCGCGGCTGCCGGGGTCGACCCGGCTGGGGGAGTAGGCGAGGTGGAAGTCGCGCCCCGCGCGAAGGCCGGAGGTCTCCTCCAGCAGCGGCCGCAGGAACTCCTCCGTGGCCCCGGGGTACACGGGCGACTCGAGGATCACGGTGGTGTGCGGGCGCAGGTGTCCGGCGAGGGTGCGGGCGGCCGTCTCCAGCTGGCTCAGATCGAGTCCGCCGTCCGCGTCGCGCGGGGTGGGGGCGCAGATGACGGCGGTGCGTACCCGGCCCAGCTCTGCGGGGTTGGTGGCGGGCCGGAAGCCTCCCGAGAGCATCCGGCGCAGTTCGGCGGGGCTGAGGGAGCCGGCCTCGGGGCCGGTGCGGTAGCCGATGGTGGGGATTCCGGCGGCCACGGCGGCCTGGGCCAGGGGCAGGCCGAACGGGCCGAGTCCGATGACGGCGAGATCTGCGGGCATGGCGTATGCCGTCCTTCCCAGTAACCGAGGTGGGACAGGTGCGCAAGCCCGGTGGACAGAGTGGACGAGCGCAATGTCAGACTAGGAGTAAATATGACCGTTATGCGGGATTGATCGACTGTGTTGGCCGGTTGTGTCGACCGGCCCGCTCGGGCGGTGTGCCGACCGGCTGTGACCGGCCGTGTCGTCCGCTGCGTTCTGCGCCGTGTTCTCCGCCGTGTTCTCCGGAAGGCCGGTTCGGGTTCCGTGAGAGTTGTCCACAGGCTGGGGGCGACTGGTGGCTGAAGCCGGGCATCAAGGTCAGAATTTGGGCATGAGGGATACGAACCGGATCTCGCCCTGAGGGTGCGGCCGGCGCGACCTACAGCGGGAGGCAGTGGTGAGGACAGCGACACTGGGGCCGGCACAGCGAGCCGAGTCACTGGCAGCCATGGCCGAGCGGGAGCTGGACGTGCTGGTGGTGGGAGCCGGTGTGGTCGGCGCGGGCACCGCCCTGGACGCCGTGACGCGCGGCCTGTCCACGGGGCTGGTCGAGGCGCGCGACTGGGCGTCGGGCACGTCGAGCCGGTCGAGCAAGCTGATCCACGGTGGCCTGCGCTATCTGGAGATGCTCGACTTCGCGCTCGTACGGGAGGCGCTGAAGGAGCGCGGGCTGCTGCTGGAGCGGCTCGCTCCGCACCTCGTGAAGCCCGTGCCCTTCCTGTACCCGCTCCAGCACAAGGGCTGGGAACGGCTGTACGCCGGTTCGGGCGTCGCGCTCTACGACGCGATGTCCATGGCCCGCGGGCACGGCAGGGGCCTGCCGACGCACCGCCACCTGACCCGCGGTCATGCCCTGCGGGTCGCCCCCGCCTTGAAGAAGGACGCGCTGGTCGGCGCGTTGCAGTACTACGACGCCCAGATGGACGACGCCCGCTTCGTCGCCACCCTCGTACGCACGGCCGTGGCCTACGGGGCCAAGGCGGCCAACCGCGCGCGGGTGAAGGGTTTCCTCCGCGAGGGTGAACGTGTCGTCGGCGCGCGGGTTCAGGACGTCGAGGGCGGCGGGGAGTACGAGATCCGCGCCCGGCAGGTCGTCAACGCCACGGGTGTGTGGACCGACGACACCCAGGCGATGGTGGGGGAGCGCGGGCAGTTCCACGTCCGCGCGTCCAAGGGCATCCATCTCGTCGTGCCGAGGGACCGGATCAGTTCGTCCACCGGTCTGATCCTGCGCACCGAGAAGTCCGTGCTGTTCGTCATCCCGTGGGGCCGGCACTGGATCATCGGCACCACCGACACCGACTGGGACCTCGACAAGGCCCACCCGGCCGCCTCCAGCGCGGACATCGACTATCTGCTGGAGCATGTGAACTCGGTCCTGCGGGTGCCGCTGACCCGCGACGACGTCGAGGGCGTGTACGCCGGGCTGCGGCCGCTGCTGGCCGGCGAGTCCGACGCCACCAGCAAGCTGTCGCGGGAGCACACCGTCGCGCATCCGGTGCCGGGACTGGTGGTCGTGGCGGGCGGCAAGTACACGACGTACCGGGTGATGGCGAAGGACGCCGTCGACGAGGCGGTGCGCGGGCTCGACCAACGGGTCGCCGACTGTGTCACGGAGGACGTGCCGCTGATAGGCGCGGAAGGCTACCGGGCCCTGTGGAACGCGCGGGCGCGAATCGCCGCGCGGACCGGGCTGCACGTGGTGCGGGTGGAGCATCTGCTGAACCGCTTCGGGGCGATGGCGGAGGAGTTGCTGGACCTCATCGCCGCTGACCCGACGCTGGGCGAGCCGCTCCAGGCCGCCGACGACTATCTGCGCGCCGAGATCGTCTATGCCGCCTCGCACGAGGGGGCACGGCACCTGGACGACGTCCTGACGCGCCGTACCCGCATCTCCATCGAGACCTTCGACCGCGGCACGCGCAGCGCCCGCGAGGCCGCCGAGCTGATGGCGCCCGTCCTCGGCTGGGACAAGGACCACATCGAGCGCGAGGTCCAGCACTACGAGAAGCGGGTGGAGGCCGAGCGCGAGTCCCAGCGCCAACCCGACGACCTGACGGCCGACGCGGCACGCCTGGGAGCACCGGACATCGTGCAGCTCTGACGTTCCGCTGCCTTGCCTTGACTGCTCGGGTCCGGGCTGGTTCCTGTCCGGGTCCGGGCTGGTTCCTGTCGAGGTCCGGCCTGGTCCCCGTCCGGGCCCTGACCGAGTCCTGCCCGGCCGGGTTCGGCTTTCGCGTGGTCGTTTCACTCGAACGGGTGTCGCGATCCGGGATCTCCGTTCGGGATCGGCTCGTTCTACGTATTGCGAGGGCAGAACTCGGCGGCGAGCAGGGCCGGTTCGAGGGCGGGGTCTGCGATCGCCGTCGTGTTCACCCGGAACGTGAGGACACGCCGACCGTCGACGGTGGCCGCGGTGCGCACGTAGCTGCCGGAGATCCGGCCGTTGTGCCCCCACACCGTGACGCCGCACGGGAGCTTCGCGGGGAACAGGCCCATGCCGTACGAGCCGTGTGCGGTACGGGTGTCGAGCATCTCGCGCAGCCGGCGCGGGGGCAGAAGTTCGCCGCCGAGCAGCGCCGCGTAGAAGCGGTCCAGGTCGGTGAGCGTGGTCACCAGTTCGCCCGCGGCCCCGGCCACCCGCGGGTCGAGTCCGGTGACGTCGGTTCCGTCCGGGTCGTAGGCGCGACCGTGCGGGGAGGGCAGAGAGGTGCGGGAGCCTGGGAAGGAGGTGCCCGTCAGACGTAGGGGAGCGATGATCCGCCGCTCCGCCTCCGTGGCGTACGAACGGCCGGTGACCTGCTCGACCACCAGGCCGAGCAGGACGTAGTTGGTGTTGGAGTAGGCGAAGCGGCCGCGGTCGGCAGGAGGGTGGGTGACAGCGATACGGACGGCTTGCAGCGGGAGGACGGGGACGGTGCCCTCGGTGTCCCGGGTGAAGTCGTACAGGCCACTGGTGTGGGTGAGCAGGGAACGCAGGGTCAGCGCGCGCCCGTCGTTGCCTGCCCCGCGCACCAGGCCCGGCAGGTGCGACTCCACCGTGTCGGACAGCGACAGCCGGTGCTCGGCGGCCAGTTGGAGCACGACGGTCGCGAGGAAGGTCTTCGTGATACTGCCGGCCCGGAAGTGGTCGGACCGGGAGACGCCTGGGCCCGCCTCCGCGTAGCGGGTGCCGCTCTCCTCACGGGCCAGCAGGGCGGCGGCGGGCGCCTTGCCCCGGCTGAGGAGCAGCGGGAGGAGGGAGTCCGTGGGGGGAACGGGGTTCGCCTGTGAGCCGGTCGTGAACAGGCCGAGGAGTGTGAGGGCCACGGGTACGGCCACCATGCTGCGAAGCGGTCGCATCACGGCTCCTCCCTTCCACTCTTCTCTCCCGGCAGGCTCATCATCCAGGGCCGGTCGTGCCTCGCTTCATCCGGTCCCCGACCGACGAAAGGGGCTCGTGGGGGCTCCGTGGCCGGAGCGTGCTGCACCTTCTGGCCGGAATGCACCGCTCCTGAGTGCGGCCGGGAGCAGATGAGGGGCACCCTGGGCGTCGGGCACTTGTCGGGTGAGGGACAATGGAGGCTCTGTCAGGGCGGGTTGCATGAGGGGACGCATGTCGGAGGCGGAGCGGGCGGGAGCATCCCGTCAGGACAAGAGCGCACGTCTCCTCGCCGGGCGGTACCGGCTGGGAGACGTACTCGGCCGCGGCGGCATGGGGACGGTGTGGCGCGCCGAGGACGAGACCCTCGGACGCACGGTCGCCGTCAAGGAGCTGCGGTTCCCGGGGAACATCGACGAGGACGAGAAGCGCCGGCTGATCACGCGGACGCTGCGCGAAGCCAAGGCCATCGCGCGGATCCGCAACAACAGCGCGGTGACGGTCTTCGACGTGGTCGAGGAGGACGACCGGCCGTGGATCGTGATGGAACTCGTCGAGGGCAAGTCGCTCGCCGAGGCCATCCGCGAGGACGGCGTGCTGGAGCCGAAGCGTGCGGCGGAGGTCGGGCTGGCCATCCTCGACGTGCTGCGTTCGGCGCACCGCGAAGGCATCCTGCACCGTGACGTGAAGCCGTCGAACGTGCTGATCGCCGAGGACGGCCGGGTCGTGCTCACCGACTTCGGTATCGCGCAGGTCGAGGGCGACCCGTCGATCACCTCCACCGGAATGCTCGTGGGCGCGCCGTCGTACATCTCCCCGGAGCGGGCCCGCGGTCACAAGCCGGGCCCGGCGGCCGACCTGTGGTCGCTCGGCGGTCTGCTGTACGCGGCGGTCGAGGGCTCGCCCCCGTACGACAAGGGTTCGGCGATCGCCACGCTCACCGCGGTGATGACCGAGCAGCTGGAGGAGCCGAAGAACGCGGGTCCGCTGAAGGACGTCATCTACGGCCTGCTCACCAAGGATCCCGCGCGGCGGCTCGACGACGCCGGTGCGCGGGCGATGTTCAACGCGGTGCTGCACGCGCCCGAGCCACGGCACGCCGAGCCTGCGGACGCGACGAAGGTCGTGCCCTTGCCGATGCTGCCGGACGCCGCCGGAGGCAGGGGGAGTTCGGCGGGCGCCGAGGCGGGCGAGAAGCTGCGCGGCGCGTTCCGCTCCGTGCGCAAGGCCGCCGTCGCGGCGGGCGCCGCGACCTCGGCGGCCGCGGCTCGCGCCAAGTCGGCGAACGGCACGAGTGCTTCCGGTTCCGTGGGTGCGCCCGAGACGCGGCAGAGCGACGCACGGCAGGGCGGTGCGCAGCAGGGTGGTGCGGGCCGGGGTACCGGGGCCACCGCTTCCGCCGCCGCTCCGTCCGCCGCCGCGCCCGCGGCCCCGGTCTCCCGGGCCACGACGGGATCGGCGCCGGCTTCGGCGTCCAGGCCGGCGTCCGGGCCGGTGTCCGGTGCGGCGCAGGCCTCGCCGTCCGTACCGGCGGCGCGTTCCGGTACCGGTTCGGGTGCAGGCAGCGGCGCGGGTGCTGGTGCTGGTTCCGGGGGTAATGGCGGGGGTGCCGGGCGGAGTTCCGGGTGGCCCGTGATGACGCCGCCGGATCTGCCGCCGCGGTCCGTGCCCAGGGCGCCGCTGACCGATGTGGTGCCCAAGCGGACGCTGGTGATCATCGCCGTCGTCGTGGCGCTCGCGGTGCTCGGTACCGTGCTGGCTCTCACCCTCGGCGGTGGCGACGACACCGCCGGCGGCGCGAAGGGCGGCAGCGGTTCCCGGTCGGTGGCCAGTGCGAGCGCGAGCACGAGCGCGGACACCAAGGAGGACGAGGCCAGCGGGACCCGTACGGACGGCTCGCCGTCCTCGGAGTCCGCCGCGTCCTCCGGTTCCGCGTCCGGCGACACCTCCGCGGCCGGGGGCGCCGGATCCGGCGTCTCCGCGTCCGGGGACAGCAGGACGACGACGCACAAGGGCGGCCAGGGGTACTCGATCGGGCTGCCCACGGGGTGGAAGTACCGGTCCTCGGACTCCGCGGGCGACCGTTTCACCGGGCCCGACGGACAGAAGCTGCTCGTCGCCTGGACGACCACGCCCAAGGGCGATCCCGTAGCCGACTGGAAGAACCAGGAGCGCTATATGACGCGCTCTCAGTACAAGAAGATCCGAATAGCGGCGGTGGACTACCGCGGCTGGAACACGGCCGACTGGGAGTTCACCTACACGGACGGCGGGACGGCGTACCGCACCATCGACCGCGGGTTCGTCGTGAACGACGGCCTCGGGTACGCGCTGATGTACACGGCGAAGTCCGCCGCCTGGGGTACCGACCTGCGGCAGACCACCTGGACGACGTTGACGGAGACGTTCACGCCCAAGAAGTAGCGGCCGCCGAGCAGCCGTGTTCGGGCGTGAGATCTGGCATCCCCTCTTTGCGAGTTGCCTCCGGCACGTATCGTGAGTGCTTGCGGACCGTACGCATCCAGCTATACGGCCGGATACGGCTGTAACGGCACGCAACGCGAACGGAATTGACCGACCGGGCGGCCGGGGGAGGCAACGTGGACGACTACGCGGGTCGAGTGCTCGTCGACCGGTACCGCCTGCCGTTGCCGCCCTCCGACGAGTACGAACTCACCGAGACGCGCGCCTTCGACACCTACAGCGGGCAGGAAGTCCTGGTCCGCCAGGTGCCGTTGCCGGAGGTGGTCGAGGCCGAGGTGCTCGACGCCGAGGGGTTGCCCGAGGGCTTCACGGCCCGTGAACGCGGGGCACGGGGACCGAGGCCCCGGGGCGTGGGAGTGGGCGAGGGAACACGACGGCCCGCCGACCCCGTCGTCCGGCGTGCCATGGAGGCGGCGCAGGCCACGGCGAGCATCCCCGACCATCCGCGGCTCGACCAGGTCTTCGACGTGTTCGCCGAGGGCGGCTCGCTGTGGATAGTGAGTGAACTGGTGGCCGCACGGCCGCTGTCGGCACTGCTCGCCGAGAAGCCCCTGACGCCGTACCGGGCCGCCGAGGTCGCCTCCGACGTTCTCATGGCGCTGCGGGTGCTGCACGCTCACGGCTGGGTGCACCGCAACATCACCGCGCGCACGGTCCTCGTCTGCGACGACGGGCGGGTCATGCTGACCGGCCTGGCGGTCGGCGCGGCGGAAGAGGCGCTGTGCGGGTACGACCCGGTGCCGGCGCCGGAGCCGGCAGAGCGTGAGCGGGGCGCGGCGGGCCGGGGGAACGGGGACGCGGGCGGCCACGGCGGGAGCGTCGTCGGGCCCCGGACCTCCGAGGCTCCGCCCCGACAGGGACAGGACGGACCGGACGCTCTGGGCGGCCCGGGTGGTCCCGTCGGTTCCGGCGGCTCGGGCGGCTTCGGTGGATTCGCCGGTTCCGTCGGGGGCGGACCCGGTGGGGGTGAGCTCGGTACCGGTGCGGTCGATCCCGAGGCCGCTCGGCGGGCCGCCATAGAGGCGCGGGCGTCCGGTGCGTTGCCGGTGCCGGCGGGTGAGCCGTCCGGTGGCGGCGGGGCATCCGGGGCGGTGGCCCGCAGGGCGCCCGTGGAGACCGGCGGAGACATTCGGGCCGCGCGTGCCGGGGCGATCGCCGCGTACCGCGCGGGAGCGCGGGCGGCGGCCCGGGTGCAGGAGGCCCAGGAAGCACAGCAGAACGGACGTGCGGCCCTGCCCGGCGCCCGTACCCCGGGCGACGACGGCCACGGGACCCCGGCAGGCAATCCCCCCGGGCAGATCGCCGACCCCTACGGCGTCTCGGGCGCGCCCGTGCCCGGCCCCGCCGGGTACGGCCAGGGCCAGGGTCAGCCCGGCGGCTACGGCCAGGGCCAGCCGGCTCACCTCCACACCGCAGGTCCAGGTCCCGGTCCCGGCGGCGCACCGCATGCCGCCCCTGCGGCGTCGCATCCTTCGCTCACGCCCGTCCCCGGCGCCCAGGTGCCCGCTCAGGGGCAGGGCCAGGGGCCGTCGGGTGAGCTGCGGGGCGGGGCCCGGTGGGACGAGCGGGTGGCCGGGACGCCGGGGAGTGTGCCCCGGCGCGGGCCTGCCACCGCGTTGGCCGCCGAGCGGGCGCGGCAGGCGAGGATGGCCGTGGTCGGGCCGGTCACCGAACGGTGGGCGCCCGAGCAGGCCGGGCCGGTGCACGAGAACTGGCAGCTGGCCGCGCCGATCGGCCCCGCGACCGACCTGTGGGCGCTGGGCGCGCTGCTCTTCCGGGCCGTACAGGGGCATGCGCCCTATCCGGAGGAGTCGACGGCGGAGCTGGTGCAGATGGTGTGCGCCGAGCCGCCCGCCTTCGCCGAGGAGTGCGGACCGCTCAGGCCGGTCGTCGAGTCGCTGCTGCGCCAGGACCCGACCGAGCGCCTCGGCTTCGAGGAACTGCGGGGCTGGCTGCGTTCGCTGGTGCGGTCCGCGCCGGAGCCGGAGGCGGGCACGTACGTCGTCGCCGCGCCGCCGGCCGATCCGCGCCGGCTGCCGATCGTCCGCCGCCGGGGCGAACTGGTGCGCAGGCGCCGTGCCCGGCTGCCCGCCACCCACGCGCGGCACAAACGCGGCCGGCCGGAGACGAGCGGTTCGCCCCGCAGCCTGGGCCGCACCCTGCTGGTACTGATCCTGCTGCTGCTGGCCGGGGCGATCGCGTACGCCCTGATGTTCATGCCCAAGGCGGACGAGGAGGGCGCGGCCGGTACGGACGGCGCCCAGCGGACCGGGGCCACCGGGGCACCGGGCGGCCAGGCGCCCGAGGCGAGCAGCGAGCCCCGGCCCGACCAGACCTCGCCGGGCACCGGCGCCTCCCCGTCCTCCGCGTCCTCGGGAGCGGAGGCCACCCAGACGCAGACCGGCGGGTCCGGCGCACAGGCCGCTGCCGGGTTCACCGTCCGCGCCGACGACGCCGGTTTCCGGGTCGCCGTGGCCAACGGCTGGGACCGTACCCCGAAGAACGGACGCGGCCAGGTCGTGTACACGCACGGCGACTTCGAGCTGATCGTGGTACCCGGCCGCGACAGCGCGGCGTCGAACGGCAGCGACCCGATGGTCTACCAGCGGGAGAAGGAGAGCGAGCTCCAGCCGTACCGTGACTCCAGCTGGGCGACGGCGTCCGGGCTGCGTACGACGACGGTGGGCGCGCGGACCATGGCCGAGGGGCAGTTCACCTGGACCGGCGGCGACGGGCGGGCGCTGTACGTCCGCAATGTCGCGATCCTCATCTCGGGGCGGTACCACATCGTGCAGGTCAGGGGTCCGGAGGCGGAGCGGGACGAGGTCACCCGGCTGTTCGAGCAGGCGTCGGCCACCTACCAGTACACCGGCTGAGCGCCCGTCCGGTCCCACCCGGTTCCGTTCGGTTCCCCGCCGGCCGGGGAAGCGACAACCGTCACAGTGCTGTCACCTTGGCACCCTGCCGGTTCCCCGGAAGCTGCCCGGTCCTTAGGCTTGCGCTGTCAAGAGCATTGCGGGGCAACGTGAATCAGATGCAGGGCCTGCTCCTGGCGGGTCGCTACCGGCTCGCCGACGCCATCGGGAGCGGCGGTATGGGCCGGGTGTGGCGTGCGCACGACGAGCTGCTCCACCGGGCGGTCGCCATCAAGGAGTTGACGGCGGCGCTCTATGTCGCGGAGGGTGACCAGGCAGTCCTGCTGGCGCGGACCAGGGCGGAGGCCCGCGCGGCCGCGCGGATCAACCACTCCGCCGTGGTCACCGTGCACGACGTGCTCGAGCACGACGGCCGGCCGTGGATCGTGATGGAACTGGTCGAGGGCCGCTCGCTGGCCGACGCCGTCAAGGAGGACGGGCGGGTCGAGCCCACCGAGGCGGCCCGGATCGGTCTGTGGGTGCTGCGCGCCCTGCGCGCCGCGCACTCCGCGGGCGTCCTGCACCGTGACGTCAAGCCCGGCAACGTGCTGCTCTCGCACGACGGCCGCGTCCTCCTCACCGACTTCGGCATCGCCCAGATCGAGGGCGACAGCACCATCACCCGGACCGGGGAGGTGGTCGGCTCGGTCGACTACCTGGCCCCCGAGCGGGTGCGCGGTCAGGACCCCGGCCCGTCCTCCGACCTGTGGGCGCTGGGCGCGACGCTGTACACGGCGGTCGAGGGGCGGTCGCCGTTCCGGCGCACCTCGCCGCTGACCACGCTTCAGGCCGTCGTCGAGGAGGAGGCCGCCGACCCCCGGTACGCCGGCCCGCTCGGCCCGGTCATCGCCGCCCTGCTGCGCAAGGACCCGGCCACCCGTCCCGACACCGCCGAGACCGAGCAACTCCTCGCGGAGGCGGCCGAGGGCCGGCGTCCCAGCGGGGCACAGGCATACGTGCCGACGCAGTACGGGGGGCCGGACCGCACCGCCGGGGATCGTCACTCCGGGGCGCACCCGCTGTCCCACCCGACGGCCGGTACCGCGTACGTTCCGGTGTCGCCGGAGGCGGCGACGCCCGTTCCCGGTCACCCGGTCACCGCCGCGACGGCCGTGGGACCGACGGACATCGGCCCGGTACCGGACACCCGCCTGTCCCCGCCGCCTCGGCGCCGTCGTCGGGTGCTGGCGCTCGTGGTCGTCCTCGCCGCGCTGGTCGGCGGGGGTACGGCCGTGGCGTGGCAGAAGTGGGACGAGGGGCGGCAGGACACCGGAGGGTCCGCCACGGCGTCCACCTCGCCGAACCCGAGCACCCCCGCCGGGACGAGCACCCCCGGCGGGCAGGGCGCCGACTCCTGGAAGGACGTCAACGACCCGCTGGGCTTCGGGCTCTCGCTCCCCGAGGGCTGGGAGCGGGACGTGTACCAGGACGCCGGCGACCTCAAGCAGATCGACTACACGCCCGACGGCGGCGAGCACTTCATCCGTATCGCCCTCGACAAGTCCCCCGACTTCAGCGACCCGTACGCGCACCAGATCGACCTCGAACAGCAGCTCGAGCGGCTGGTCGCCTACAACCGGGTCACCCTGGAGAAGAACGTCTACCGGGACCGGGAGGGCTCCGAGTGGGAGTACACCTGGACCGCACTGGCGAAGGACACGGAGTTCCCCGGGCCGCGCCGCGCGATCGAGGAGACGTACGTGTCCCGCGACGGCACCGAGTACGCGATCTACATGTCCTCGCCCGCCGAGGACTGGGCCGAGGCGGCCAAGCAGTTCAAGTCCGTACTGCAGAGCTGGCGGGAGCCGACTTCGTAGAGTTCCGCCCGTCCCGGTAGTTGGCCGGACGGCGCCCCGGAGGCGTGACGTCCGGTGGGGCATGATGTGCCCATGGGGACCGAGGGGGGCGGGAGCGCCGTACGGGTCATCGCGGGCCGTTACCGGCTGGACGCGAGACTCGGGCGTGGAGGCATGGGGGTCGTGTGGCGTGCCACCGACCAGCTGCTCGGACGGCGTGTCGCCGTCAAGGAGCTGACCCAGGACGACGCGCTCTCCGACGAGGAGGCGCGTGGCCGCCGCGACCGGACACTGCGCGAGGCTCGCGCGGTGGCCCAGCTGAGCCACCCGCACATCATCGTCGTGCACGACGTCGTCGAGGACGGCGAACGCCCGTACATCGTGATGGAGTTGATCGACGGCGGCTCGCTCGCCGACCGGATCGCCGCGCGGGGACCGATCGAGCCGGCCGAGGCGGCCCGGATCGGCATCGCCCTGATCGGGGCCCTGCGCGCCGCACACGCGGCCGGGGTCCTGCACCGGGACATCAAGCCCGCCAACGTCCTGCTCGAACGCGACAGCGACCGCGTCGTCCTCACCGACTTCGGTATCGCGCAGGTCGCGGGCGCCACCACGCTCACCGAGACCGGGTCGTTCGTCGGCTCGCCCGAGTACACCGCGCCGGAGCGGATGTCCGGGGCGCGGACCGGCGCGGAGGCCGACCTGTGGTCGCTGGGCGCACTGCTGTGCACGGCGCTCAGCGGCGAATCCCCCTTCCGCCGCGACTCGTTGGGCGGCATCCTGCACGCCGTCGTCTTCGCCGAGATCCGGACCCCCGCGCAGGCCGAGCCGTTGCTGCCCGTCGTCCGCGGGCTGCTGGAGCGCGATCCGGACCGGCGACTGGGCGCCGAGGAGGCGGAGCGGCTGCTGCGCGCCTATCTGGACACCGGGCGCACGCCGACGCCGGTGTCGTCGAGGTACACGCCGACCCAGGCGGACCTGCCCCGGCCGCAGTGGGAGGCGCCGGCCAGGGAGCGCTCCACGCGGGGTGTGCTCGTGGCCGCGCTGCTGGTCGCCGCGATGGCGGGGGCGGGGGTGTCGGCGGCGGCGCTGCTGCTGAACGGTGACGGCGACGGCGGACGCACACCCACGAGTTCGGCGCCGGGGTCCTCGGCGAGCGGCTCGACGAGCCCCGCGCCCACCCGGGCCTCCTCGGCGACCCGTTCCCCGTCCGGTGCCACCGCGTCGTCTGGGCCCTCCCGGCCGGCCGCGTCCTCCACGGCCGGCTCCGCCTCCCCCGCCTCGGACGACCGTCCCGGTACGCCCACCGCCCCCTCCGGCTACCGCGTGGCGGTGGATCCCGCCGGGTTCTCGCTCGCCGTGCCGGAGGACTTCACCCGCGTGCCGCAGGGCGAGCGGGTCTTCTACATGTCCCCCGGGCAGGTCTTCCGGCTCGGCATCAAGGTGGCCGCCGCCCCGCCCGGCGGCCCGCTCGCGGTGATGGAGTCGGCCGCGGCCAAGGGCCCGGACACCAACCCGGGTTATCACGACGGCCGGGTCACCGAGACCGGTCACGGCGGGCGCCCCGCCGCCCTCTGGGAGTTCACCTGGAACGGATTCAGCGCGGCGGAGGGGCCCCGGCACACGTACGACCTGTGCTGGGAGGAGGACGGGCTGCTGTACGACGTGTGGGTGTCGGCGCCGGTCGGGAAGGTGCGGGAGGCGCGGGAGTACTTCGACGTCGCGGTCGACACGTTCGCCGTATCGACCTAAACGGGAAATAAGGAACGTTGCGCGTCACGGGTCTGTGACCGGTGGACGCCGCCGGTGGATACCGGCCTGCCTGGCGCGATATGGATGGACTCATGAGTTTCGACGGGGGCGCCGGCCACGAGGCCGACGATACGACGAGTTTTGTTCTGCAACCGCCCAGGCCGGCACCGCAGCAGCAGGCCGCGGTGCCCGTCCAGGTCGCCCCGCCGCAGGATCCGGGCGTCGGGCGGCTCATCGCGGGACGCTACCGGCTGCTCGCCAAGCTCGGGCACGGCGGCATGGGCACGGTGTGGCGCGCCAAGGACGAGACGGTGGACCGCGAGGTCGCCGTCAAGGAACCCCGCGTCCCGGACCACCTTCCCGAACGTGAACAGGCCAACGCGTTCGAGCGGATGCGCCGTGAGGCGCGGGCCGCGGCCCGGCTGGACCATCCGGCCGTGGTGAACGTGCACGACGTGGCGGTCGTCGACGGCCGGCCGTGGATCGTGATGGAGCTCGTCCACGGCCGCTCGCTCGGCGACGCCCTCCAGGAGGGCACGCTCGGCGCGCGGGAGGCGGCCAGGGTCGGCCTGGAGGTGCTCGGCGCGCTGGAGGCCGCGCACGCGGCGGGCATCCTGCACCGGGACGTGAAGCCGGACAACATCCTCCTCGGCCGCCACGACCGGATCGTCCTCACGGACTTCGGCATCGCCCAGATCGAGGGCGAGACCAACCTGACCGACACCGGCGGCTTCGTCGGCTCACCCGAGTACATCGCCCCCGAGCGGGTGCTGGGCCAGCGCCCCGGCCCGGCCTCCGACCTGTGGTCCCTGGGCGTGGTGCTGTACGCGGCGACGGAGGGCGTCTCGCCGTTCCGCCGCAGCAACACCCCGGCCACGCTCCAGTCCGTCCTCAACGCGGTGCCCGCGCCGCCCGCCGCCGCCCAGGGCCCGCTCGCCGAGGCCGTCAACGGACTGCTGGAGAAGGATCCTGCGCGCCGCCCGGCCGCCGCACGGGTGCGGGCCCTGCTGGAGGCCGCCGCGAACCCGCCCGCGCCCCAGGCCACCCAGGTCGTACGGCAGGTGGAAGTCCCGCGTGCCCGGCGCCGGTTCGGCCGCGCGGTGTGGACCGGGCTCGGTGCGGCGGTCGTCGCGGTGGCTGTGGCGGCGTACCTGGTGGTCGCCGACCCGTTCGCGGGGCCGCTGCCGGACGGCTGGACGACGAAGCCCGAGAAGACGGTCACCGCGACGCTGGCGGTGCCCCACAGCTACGTACGCGGCGAGCCCGGGAAGAACGCCGCCGCCGACGAACACTGGGTCAGCTACACCGACCCGAGCGGCGCGATCTCGGTCGTCCTGGTGGTGGACCGCAAGGCCGAGGACACCGGGCACGAGATCAAGGCCTCCGCGGCCGCCGAGATGTACGCCGACGACGGGGACTTCAAGGAGTCCGGCAGCTACGAACTCGAGATGCCGGAGGGGCCGAAGACCTCGACCGACGACAACCTGACCTTCCACGACCGGAAGGCCGCGGGGAACACGGTCGTCTACACCACCACGGACACCCAGGAACCGGCCCCGCGCGAGCTCAGGATCCTGTACTACAAGTCCACCGGCGGTGACATGTACAAACTGATGATCGGCTATCCGGGCAAGGGTGACTTCACCCGGCGCGGCCGCGAGGTGGCCGACACCGCGATCGCCAACCTGAAGATCGACAAGCTCTAGTCGTATTGACCCGCAGGGTTGTCGGGGCGGGTGCGGTGGAGGTGCGACGGCTGGAAACGGGGCGGTTCGCCGTGGGCGGGTGAGGGCGCCGGGGATCGTGGTAGTCATGGAGACATGAGCAACGACGGGGACCCCGGCGGCGCCGGAAGCCGGACGGTGGGCGGGCGCTACCGGCTGCTGGAACGTATCGGCTCCGGCGGTATGGGCACCGTCTGGCGGGCTCGTGACGAACTCATGGAACGCGAGGTCGCAGTCAAGCAGCCCCGGCTGCCGGGGGATCCGGGGGACGAGTTCCACCGCCGGGCCGCCCGCCGCCTTCACCGCGAGGCCAGGGCCGCCGCCCGGGTCGACCACCCCTCCGCCGTCGCCATCCACGACGTCGTGGTCGAGGAGGGCCCGGGTGCCGACGCGGAGGGCGGACTCCCCTGGATCGTCATGGAGTTGGTCCGCGGCGAGTCCCTGCACGAGGTACTGAAGCGCGGCCCCCTCGACCCGGCCGAGGCCGCCCGGATCGGCCTCGACGTCCTCGGCGCCCTGCGTGCCGCGCACGCCGTCGGTATCGTCCACCGGGACGTGAAACCCGCCAACGTCCTGCTCGGCCCTCCCCCACTCCCGACTTCGCTCGAGCGGGGACACCCCCATGGCCGGGTCGTCCTCACCGACTTCGGCATCGCCCACATCCAGGGCGAGGAATCCCTCACCGTCAGTGGCGAGTTCGTCGGCTCGCTGGAGTTCGTCGCGCCCGAGCGGATGGCCGGACGGGGCGGCGGTCCCGCCTCCGACCTCTGGTCCTTGGGCGTCCTGCTGTACGCGGCCGTCGAGGGCTGGTCCCCGTTCCGCCGTACGACCGTGGAGTCCACGCTCGCCGCGGTCATCGCCGCGGACCCGCCGGAGCCGAAACAGGCGGGCCCGCTCGGCCCGCTCGTCGTACGGCTCCTGGTGCGCGACCCGGTACAGCGGCCCGACCCGGCGGAGGTCGCCGAGATCCTCGCCGCGGTCGCGCAGGGCCGACCGGTCCCCGCCGGGGAGACCGGGGAGACCGGGGAGCACAGGACGGGGCGGTCGGAGGAGGGGGCCGAGGGGGAGAAGGCGGAGGAGAGGACCGAGGGGGAGAGGACCGAGGGGGAGAAGGCGGAGGGTGCCGAGCCTCAGGACCCGCGGGCCTTACGGGAGTTCGGTGAGGACGCGGGAACGGTGCGCGTGGGGGCGGCACGGCCCGACCCGGCGCGACCGAGCGCGGAGCCCGCGGCGAACGACCGCCCCGGACCACAGCCCCACCCCGCCTCGGCCACCGAGCCGGGATTGGCCGGTGCGGGCCGCCTCCGGCGGCCGCTGACGCGAAGCTCGCCGGCGCTGGCGCTGGCCGTGCTCGTCGGGCTGCTCGCCGGCGGGACCTGGTGGGGGAGCGCCTGGCTCGGCGGAGCCGACAGCGGGGCGGCCGAGCGGCCGGTGACCTACGCCGCTCCGACGCCGACGCCGACGCAACCGTCCGCCTCTGCCTCGTCCTCCGCCTCGGTCTCCGCCTCCGTCCCCGCCGTCGCGGGGGCGCGGTGGGTTGCTCACCGCGAGGCCGGGCTGGCCGCCGTCCTCTCCCTCCCGAGCCGGTACCGGCAGTCGGCCCGGCAGGCCGACGCGGATCGGCAGCCGCGCCTGGTGGTCTACTCGGCGGGCGCGGTCGACGTACGCCTCACCCTCTGGGACAAGGCGCCCGCCGCCCCGATGGCCAGGGCCGCCCAGGCGCACGAGACCTGGAACGGCTACGCCCCGGACGCGCGCACGCAGACCACCCGCACCAGCTTCCACGGCGACCAGGCCGCCCTCGCCGACACCACCTACGGGCTGGACGACACCCCGACCCGTGTCATGGAGCTGTTCGTCCTCACCGCCGACGCCCGCATGTACGAGCTGCGCGTCGACATGCCCAAGGGCACGCCGGAGGAGAAGCAGGGCACGGCGGTGTTCAAGGAGGCGCGTGACCGCCTGGAGATCGGCAAATGACCGGGCATGACGTCCTGATCAGCAGGTTTGTTGCCAGTGAACGCTGGCGTCATGTGTGCGGTCGGTGAAACCGTATTACCGGCGGGTACCCAAAGTCTTCCCCACGTCATACCCTGCGCCTCATGACGGACTCGCAGGCCCCGGAAAAGACCGGCACCGAGATCAGTGGGACGACCACGACCGGTACCAACCCCCTCGCCCCCGCCCCCACCGGCGTCCGTACCGCCGCGGACGTGGTCACGCCGGAGCTGGTCGCCCAGCTCACCAAGGGGGTGACCGGCTCCGGCCGTACCGCCAACCACACGCCGTTCACCGGCGGGAAGCTGGCCGACCTGCCCGAGTCCACGCCGGACGACGTACTCAAGGCCTTCGAGGCGGCCCGCAAGGCGCAGGCGGTCTGGGAGCGGACGCCCGTGCGGGAACGCGCCGCCGTCCTGCTCCGCTTCCACGACCTGGTGCTGGAGCGCCAGGCCGAGGTGCTCGACCTCATCCAACTGGAGACCGGCAAGGCCCGGCTGCACGCCCACGAGGAGGTGCAGGCGGTGGTCGTCGCCGCCCGGCACTACGGCCGCAAGGCCCCCGCCTACCTCCGCCCCAAGCGGCACGCGGGCGCCATGCCGACGCTGACGAAGGTGACCGAACTGCGCCACCCGCGCGGTGTCGTGGGCCAGATCGCCCCCTGGAACTACCCGCTGGAGCTGTCGGTCGGCGACGCCCTGCCGGCGTTCGTCGCGGGCAACGCGGTCGTGATGAAGCCGGACACCGAGACCTGCCTGACCGCGCTCTGGGCCCGTGACCTGCTCGTCGAGGCGGGTCTGCCCGCCGAGGTCTTCCAGGTCGTCCTCGGAGAGGGTCCGGTCGTCGGCCCGGAGATAGTCCGGCACGCCGACTACGTCTCGTTCACCGGCTCCACCCGTACCGGCCGCGAGGTCGCCCAGGGCGCCGCCGCCCGTCTCGTCGGCGTCTCCCTCGAACTCGGCGGCAAGAACGCGATGCTGGTCCTCGAGGACGCCGACATCGAGAAGGCCGCGGCCGGCGCCGTCCGCGCCTGCTTCTCCTCCGCGGGCCAGCTCTGCATCTCCATCGAGCGGCTGTACGTCCACGAGTCGATAGCGGACGCCTTCGTCGAGCGCTTCGCCGCCCGCACCAAGGCCATGCGCCTGGGCACCTCACTGGCCTACGGCGCCGACATGGGCTCCCTGGTGGGCGAGCGCCAGCTGGAGACGGTGACCCGGCACGTGGAGGAAGCCGTCGCCAAGGGCGCCAAGGTCGTCGCCGGCGGGGTCGCCCGCCCGGACATCGGCCCGTACTTCTTCGAGCCGACGATCCTCGACGGAGTGACGGAACCCATGTCCGTCTGCTCCGAGGAGACCTTCGGCCCGGTCGTCTCGATCTACCGCTTCAAGACCGACGACGAGGCCGTCGAGCAGGCCAACTCCACGCCGTACGGGCTGAACTCGTCGGTCTGGACGAAGGACGGCCGCCGCGGCCGTGACGTCGCCTCCCGCCTGCGCACCGGCACGGTGAACGTCAACGAGGGCTACGCCCCCGCCTACGGCAGCGTCCAGTCCCCGATGGGCGGCATGAAGGACTCCGGTCTCGGCCGCCGCCACGGCTCCGAGGGCATCCTCAAGTACACCGAGGCCCAGACGGTGGCCCAGCAGCGGCTCCTCCCGATGGCTCCGGCACTGGGCATGAACGACGAGAAGTACGCGGAGTTCATGAGCCGGAGTCTGAGGCTGATGAAGGCGTTCCGCTTCCGCTAGGGCGCTTCTTTCGGATCAGCCCGGGTCCGCGGCGCCCGGCACGGCACCTCGCGGCGTTGTCGCACGACCCGCGTACACCCGGTACGCGGATCATGCTCCGCCTTGCGATGCACCGCACCGGACACCGCGGCCTGATCCGACCCGATCCAAAAGAAACGCCCCAGGCCGCCCGCGCCGGCGCGCACCCCATCACACCCGTTCTCAAAGAGGAGAGCACGTGTCCCAGGACACCTACGACTACGACGTCCTCGTCGTCGGATCAGGCTTCGGCGGCTCGGTGACCGCCCTGCGCCTGACGGAGAAGGGCTACCGGGTCGGCGTCCTGGAGGCGGGCCGCCGTTTCACCCGGGAGTCGCTGCCCAGGAACTCCTGGGATCTGAAGAACTACCTCTGGGCCCCCAGGCTCGGCATGTACGGCATCCAGCGCATCCATCTGCTGGGCAACGTCATGGTGCTGGCCGGCGCGGGCGTGGGCGGCGGCTCCCTCAACTACGCCAACACCCTCTACGTGCCGCCGAAGCCCTTCTTCGACGACCCCCAGTGGCGCGACATCACCGACTGGCAGGAGGAGCTGAAGCCGTACTACGACCAGGCGCGGCGCATGCTAGGCGTACGGCTCAACCCGACGACGACCCCCTCCGACGTGCATCTGAAGGCGGCCGCGGAGCGGATGGGCGTCGGCGACACCTTCCACATGGCGCCCGTCGGCGTGTTCTTCGGCGACGGCGAGGACGCCGACGGGACGGCGAAGGCCGAGCCGGGGGAGCAGGTCGCCGACCCCTACTTCGGGGGCGTCGGCCCGGCCCGCAAGGCCTGCACCGAGTGCGGCGAGTGCATGACCGGCTGCCGGCACGGCGCGAAGAACACCCTGAACGAGAACTACCTCCACCTCGCCGAGAGGGCGGGCGCGGTCGTGCACCCGTTGACGACGGTCGTCTCGGTCACGGACGACTCGCAGGGCGGCTACGCGGTCGCCACCCTCCCCACCGACGACCGCCGCAAGGCGAAGGGCCGGGTCTTCAAGGCCCGCCGCGTGGTGCTCGCCGCGGGTACCTACGGCACCCAGACGCTGCTGCACCGTATGAAGTCCAACGGCCAACTCCCTTACCTCTCAGAGCGGTTGGGTGAGCTGACCCGCACCAACTCGGAGGCGCTGGTCGGTGCGCAGACCGACGACCGCCGCTACCGCAAGGCGACCGGCGCGGCGAAGGTGGACTTCACCCGCGGAGTCGCCATCACCTCCTCCGTCCACCCGGACGACAGCACCCACATCGAGCCGGTCCGCTACGGCAAGGGCTCCAACTCGATGGGCGGCCTGTCGATCCTGCAAGTGCCCTACGCGGAGGGTTCGTCGAGGGTCGCCGGCTGGCTCGCCAACGCGGCCCGCCACCCGCTCCTCGTCCTGCGCTCGCTCTCCAACCGCCGCTGGTCGGAGCGGACCATCATCGGCCTGGTGATGCAGTCCCTGGACAACTCTCTGACGACGTACCTGAAGCCGACGGGTGTGGGCCGCGGCCTGCTGACGGCACGCCAGGGACACGGCGCCCCCAACCCCAAGCAGATCAGGGCCGCTTCCGAGGCCGCCTCCGCGATCGCCGCCGACATCAACGGCTTCGCCGGCTCCAACGTGGGCGAGCTGATGGGCACCCCGCTCACCGCGCACTTCCTCGGCGGCTGCCCGATCGGCGACTCGCGTGACACGGGCGTCATCGACCCGTACCACCGCCTCTACGGCCACCCCGGCATCTCGGTCGTCGACGGCGCCGCGGTCTCGGCGAACCTGGGCGTGAACCCGTCGCTCACCATCACCGCCCAGGCCGAGCGCGCGATGTCGTACTGGCCGAACAAGGGCGAGACGGACCCGCGTCCGACGCAGGGCGCGGCCTACGAGCGGCTGAAGCCGGTGGAGCCGGTCAGCCCGGCGGTACCGGCGGAGGCGTTCGGCGCGCTGCGCCTGCCGTTCCTGGGAATCCCGGCCGTCCCGCCCAAGCAGTAGCGGATCCTCCCGGACAAAGGCGAAGGGACCTGCGCCCCCCTCCGAGCGCAGGTCCCTTCGCTGGTCTGTACGCGCGTTACGCGTGCGTGCCCGCCTTGCGGCGACGGGCCGCGAACACCGCACCGGCGCCGGCCACCACGGCGACCCCGCCGACCAGTCCGATCATCGGCAGCGCGGAGTTCGAACCGGTCGAGGCGAGGCTGCCGCTGATCGGCTTGGCGCTGCCCTGGGGCTTGGCGCCGTCGGTGGGCTTGTCACCGTTCGGCTTGGCGTCGTCGACACCGTCCGCGTCGCCGCCGGCGGCGAGTATCTCGACGTCGTAGTAGTCACCGTTGATGTGGCAGTCGGACTCGTCGCCCACGTACAGGGCGTCGCTCATCGCCAGCGAGGAGCCCGCCGGGGCCGACGCCGCAACCTTCACGCGGAGGTCGAGAGACGCGGAGGAGTCCTTCTCCAGTTCGTCGAGCTGGGCGAGGAAGGAACCCGTGACGTTGACCGTCTTGCCGTTCTCGTCCTCGTAGGAGTCCTGGTAGGCGTTGGTCCACTTACCGTCTTCCTTGACCTGGATGATCGCGAGCCCGTCAGCCAGCCAGGCGTCCGTGTCGTCGGCGTAGTCCAGGAACATGGTCATGTACACGTTCTTGAAGTCGACGTCGGAGTTGTTCCCGACCTCGTACGTGAAGCCGTGCCAGCCGGAACCGGCGACGATCTTGCTGGGCAGACCCTTGATCTCGGCCGTGAGGTTCTCGTCCAGGTCGAAGGTCTTGCAGTCCGTGGTCGGGTCGAACCCGTCCTCGCTCTCGCTCGCCGACGGGCTCGCGAAGGCCTTGCCCGAGCCGGACGCGGACGGCGACGAGTTGCCGGACGGGGAACCGGAGGCGCTGCCGCTCTGCGATCCGGACGCCGACGGGGACGAGGTGTCGGACTCCGAGGCCGAGGCGGACGGGCTCGAGTCGCTCGAACCGGACGGCGAGGCGGAGGTGCCGTCGGACGCGCTCGCGGACGGCGAGCCGCTCTCCTCCGCGAAGGCGGCGGGCGCGGACAGCAGGGCGAGCGGCGCGATGACGGCCGTCGCGGCCACGGTGACGAGCGTGCGGCGAAGCTTCATGAAGACCTCGGTCGATCCGGTGGGAGGCCTTCCGCATGGGGGTTGGGATGTGGCCTTTGGTTCGGTAGGTGTGACAGGCCAAAGCTGTGAACAGTTGTACTGGGCTCACAGGATCTTTATATGGCGCGCGTCACACCTGCCCGGCGAGGCCTTCCGCTCAGCCCTTCGTGCCACCGTCGGCGCCCGTGCCGCCGTTTCTTGTGGGGGCATCTTGTGGGGCGCCTGGAGGGGCACTCCGCGGGGCGCCTGGAGGGGCATTCTGCGGGGGCATGACGAAGGGCCCCGCGGGACGGATCCGCGAGGCCCTTCTCTATCGTCAGCACCGGCGTCAGGGCAGCGCCGGTGCCTGGGAGCGGCGCCGGGGGGTCGCGCCGCTGGCCTGGACCTGTGACAGTGCGGGCAACGCACCGAAGAGGGTTGCCCGGAGGGGGACTTGGGGCTGGTCGGGGCCTTCTACGCATCGTGCTGGATGAGCGCGGTGCCCGCAACCGTTTGACCCAGCCCTTGTGCATTTTTGCATTTTTCGCCGGTCGGCTCGGCCCCGGGCGTCCCCGAGGCCGGCCGTTTCTCTTGGGTGACCGGGCTGCTGTCCCCTGCCGTCCGGTCACTTGTCCGGAGCGAGGTCCCACGGCGCACGGCACGATCCGTACGCCTCATCGCTCCAGCGAGCCACGCGTGGTTATTCCGGGCCCGCCCCTGGCTGGAACGGACACCGGGACCAACGAAGCCGTCCGGGAGGCGGTCACGCGCCCGTACGGGTGAGAAGAGTGCTGACGGGGGTCGAACGCTGACGGGGGTCGAACCGACACCCGGCCTCAGACGCGGCCCCGGCACAGTTCGAGGAGCGTCATCGCCAGGGACGTGCCGGGCTTGCCGAGGGCGTCCCTGTAGTGGCCCAGGATCTCCATCTCGCGGGAGAGGTTCACGCGCCGGCCGCCGGAGGTGATCCGCGCATCCTGGATGACGGCGGAGACGGCCATCCGTTCCTGGATCAGGCCGATGATCCGGTCGTCGAGCGAGTCGATGCGCTCACGGGCGCCGGTGATCACGTCGGCGGCCTCGGAGGTACGGGCGCCGGTCAGGTCGATGGTGGTCATGGGGGCTCCTGTGGTGGATAAGGGTGCCCCGGAGCGGCAGGACCCGGGAGAAACGACAGGCGCCCCGGGCCTTGTCGGCCCGGGGCGCCTGGGAAGTCGCTCGTCAGTTGCTCAAGCAGCACGACCATGGCAGCCGGTGGGCCGGTTGCCATAGGTAAAGACGAAGGTCGGGTGCGTGAGCATGGGGTCAGTATGCAGGGTCGCCGGGTGAGGTCCAAGGCGGTTCGCGACGCGGTTCGCATCCTGAGACGCGGTGGTGGATCCGGTGCCGGGACCGGTCCCACGTCCACCTCGGTAGAATCGGGTTACACAGAGACCCCGCCCCACCGCCGGAAGGCCCCCGTGTCATCAGCGACTCCTACTGCCGCCGCCCCCGACACCGTCCTGGTCGTCGACTTCGGTGCGCAGTACGCCCAGCTCATCGCCCGTCGAGTCCGCGAGGCGCGGGTCTACAGCGAGATCGTGCCGAGCACCATGCCGGTCCAGGAGATGCTCGCCAAGAACCCGGCGGCGATCATCCTCTCCGGCGGCCCCTCGTCCGTGTACGAGGAGGGCGCCCCCCGCCTCGACCGCGAGATCTTCGAGGCCGGCGTTCCCGTCTTCGGCATGTGCTACGGCTTCCAGCTGATGGCGCAGACCCTCGGCGGCACGGTCGACAACACCGGCGCCCGGGAGTACGGCCGCACCGAGCTGCACGTCTCCCGCTCGTCCTCCACCCTCTTCGAGGGCACCCCGGCCGAGCAGGCCGTGTGGATGTCGCACGGCGACGCCTGCTCCGCCGCCCCCGAGGGCTTCAGCGTCAGCGCCTCCACGGACGTCGTCCCGGTCGCCGCCTTCGAGAACGACGAGAAGAAGCTGTACGGCGTCCAGTACCACCCCGAGGTCATGCACTCCACGCACGGCCAGCAGGTGCTGGAGCACTTCCTGTACCGCGGCGCCGGCCTCACCCCGGACTGGACCACCGGCAACGTCATCGACGAGCAGGTCGCGGCCATCCGTGAGCAGGTCGGCGACAAGCGCGCCATCTGCGGCCTCTCCGGCGGCGTGGACTCGGCGGTCGCCGCGGCCCTCGTCCAGAAGGCCATCGGCTCCCAGCTGACCTGCGTGTACGTCGACCACGGTCTGATGCGCAAGGGCGAGACCGAGCAGGTCGAGAAGGACTTCGTGGCCGCGACCGGCGTCCAGCTGAAGGTCGTGGACGCGGAGGAGCGCTTCCTCACCGCCCTCAAGGGCGTCTCGGACCCCGAGGAGAAGCGGAAGATCATCGGCCGCGAGTTCATCCGGGTCTTCGAGCAGGCCCAGGCGGAGATCATCGCGGACGCGGGTCCGGCGGTGGAGTTCCTGGTCCAGGGCACGCTGTACCCGGACGTCGTCGAGTCCGGCGGCGGCACCGGCACCGCGAACATCAAGTCCCACCACAACGTGGGCGGTCTGCCGGAGGACCTCGAGTTCCAGCTGATCGAGCCGCTGCGCAAGCTGTTCAAGGACGAGGTCCGCATGGTCGGCCAGGAGCTCGGCCTGCCGGAGGAGATCGTCCAGCGCCAGCCGTTCCCGGGCCCCGGCCTCGGTATCCGGATCGTCGGCGAGGTCACCAAGGACCGTCTGGACCTGCTCCGCGACGCGGACGCGATCGCCCGCGAGGAGCTGACGGCCGCCGGTCTCGACCGTGAGATCTGGCAGTGCCCGGTGGTTCTCCTCGCGGACGTCCGCAGCGTCGGCGTGCAGGGCGACGGCCGCACCTACGGCCACCCGATCGTCCTGCGCCCGGTCTCCTCCGAGGACGCGATGACCGCCGACTGGTCGCGACTCCCGTACGACGTCCTGGCGAAGATCTCCACCCGGATCACCAACGAGGTGCGTGACGTCAACCGGGTCGTCGTCGACGTGACCTCGAAGCCGCCGGGCACCATCGAGTGGGAGTAGGTCCTTCCGAGGCCCTCTGAGGCCCTCTGCCCTCTGGGTCCCTCCGAGGCCCTGAGATCAGGTCCGTTTGAGCGTGCGCACCGGCGCTCCGGGCTGCCAGACCTGGGCGACCAGATAGGTGTCGTCCTCGACGTAGGTCCGTACGACCTCCGTCAGCTCGGTGCGGAAGAGGTGGAACGGCTGCGGCGGTTCCACCTCTTCCACGTACGCCGCCCTCGCCTCCCCGTCCGCGACCTCGACCGCCCGACCCGCGATCCGTACGTCGCCCCCGCCCATCCCGGTGCCCTCGCCCGGGTTGGCCTGGAGACAGAAGCGTGCGTCACGGCGCAGGTCGAGGGCCTTGAGCGAGTCCGGCATCATGCCGAGCCACAGCTCACCGCCGAGGAAGCGGACCTCGATGCCGGTGGTGCGGGGGGAACCGTCCTTGCGGAGCGTCGCGAGAACGTGATGCGTGAAGGCTCCGAACCGCTCCTCGGTGATCTTCGCGAGTGCGGGTTCGGCTGCGGCGAAGGCCGCCCAGTTCGCTGTCATACGGCGAGTGTGGCCCCGATACCCGACATCCGCTGTCGGGTATGGCCGGGCTGTGGGGCGCAAGCGCCGCGGATCACCAGCCCTGCGGGTCAGAAACCCTGCGGGTCAGAAACCCTGCGGGTCAGAAACCCTGCGGCACCGGCCGTACGTACCGTTCCAGCCCCGCCGCGTCCCGCACCGGTGTGCAGCCGGCCGCCGTGAGCCGCTGCGCCAGCTTCGCGCGCCGGGTCGTGTTGACCTTGAGGGAGCCCAGCATGAACAGCGGCATCAGCACGGCCAGCGGAAGCAGGACGGCGTAGTTGCCGGTCAGTACCGCCATGAGCAGGAACAGCACCGCCGAGCCCCAGCCGATGGCCAGCAGCTGCTTGCGGTTGGCGGCCGCGCCGAGGGCGTCGTGGCGGATGAGCGCCGTGATCACGTCGACCTCCGGCTGCACCTCGGGGACCGGGGTGAGCGAGCCCAGGTACATGCCCGGCACCGGGCGGCCGGGGCCCGGGTCGGGGAAGGCCGCCGAGTTCGCCGCGGCCCGCTGCCGTGCCCAGGGGCTGGAGTCGCGCACCAGCTGGACGTGCATGATGCGGTGCTTGCCGACCAGGCGCACGCTCTCGTACCGGAATCCGTAGCACTCGGCGAGGTAGACCAGCGCGCCGAACGTCTCCAGTTCCGCGAAGGGATGGACCAGCTCGATGTCGTTGCGCGTCGCGATCTGACGCATGAGGGCGGTGATGTGGCGGTCGGTGAGACTCACGGTGTGCTCCGAAGGTGACGGAAATCGTCATCTTTACATAACGGCTCTGCCCTTTTGCACTGACCGACGGTAACTTCCGCGTCGTAAAGCAACCAGTGCTGGAGGACCGATGCACGGGCCCACGCCGCCTGCCCCCCTGCCCACCGACCGGCTTCAGTTCGCGATGCCGCCGATGCACGACTCCGTGGAGGACGAGCGCCGACACCGCAAGGAACGCCTGGCGGGCGCGGTGCGCATCTTCGGGCGGCTCGGCTTCGAGGACGGGGTCTCGGGGCACATCACCGCCCGCGACCCGGAGTTCGACGACTGCTTCTGGGTCAACCCGTTCGGGATGCCCTTCAAGCACGTCACCGTCGGCGACCTGGTGCTGGCCAACGCCGACGGACAGGTCGTCGAGGGCCGCTACCACGTCAACCAGGCCGCCTTCACCGTGCACGCCCAGGTGCACGCCGCCCGCCCGGACGTCGTCGCGGTCGCCCACTGCCACTCGGTGCACGGCCGTGCCCTCGCCGCGCTCGGCGAGCTGCTCGACCCCATCACCCAGGAGAGCTGCGCGTTCTACGAGGACCACGCCCTCTACGACGCCTACACCGGCGTGGCCGTCGACGCGGAGGAGGGACGGCGGATCGCGTCCGCGCTCGGCTCCCGCAAGGCTCTCGTACTGCGCAACCACGGGCTGCTGACGGTCGGCGACTCGGTGGACGCGGCCGCCTGGTGGTTCCTGTCGATGGAACGCTCCAGCCAGGTCCAGCTGACCGCGCGGGCGGCGGGCCGGCCCGTCCTGATCGACCACCGGGCGGCGGTCGCGACCCGGGAACAACTCGGCGGCGACCTCGTGGCGTGGATCAACTACCAGCCGCTGTGGCAGGACATCAGCCGGGGAGAGCCGGACCTGCTGAGCTGAGCCCCACCCCGACGGCCTTGTCCGCAGGCCGTGTTCGCAGGTCGCGTCCGCAGGTCGTGTCCGGAAGGCGCGTTCGGAAGCCGCGTCCGCAGGCCCGGTGCTGGATGGCCGCCTCGTGCTGGATGGGCCGCCGCGTGCTGGCTGGGCCGCCGCGTGCTGGATGGAGGCCGTGTGGCGGTGCGCGTTCTAGAAACCGCGGAGCACGACCGCCTTCGTCCGGGAGAACTCCTCGTCGGTGAGCACCCCGTCCCGGTGCAGCTCGCCCAACTCGCGCAGTCGGCGCAGCAGGACGTCGTGGTGGTCGGACGGGTGCGGGACGGACGCCGCGAGCGCGCGCCCACGCCCGCGGGCCAGGTCCCCGTACTCACGTACCTGCTCACGTACCTGCTCACGTTCCTGCTCACGTTCCTGGTCGCGCTCGTGGTTGCGCTCCGCACCCGTGTGCGTGGAGGGATGCGGGAGACGGGCGGTGACCGCGGTCGCGACCAGGGCCGTCAGCAGGTCGCGGCTCACGTTCCCCCACAGGTCCAGGGCGTACGGGTCCTTCTCGGCCGGCAGCTTCGAGAACACCGTCTCGCGGGTCACGAACCGCAGGAAGCCGTCCTCCAGACCGGAGTTGGGCAGCCACTCGACCCCCACCACATCGCCGACGCTGATCACGCGAGGGCCCGTCGCCCGCTTCACCCGGTCCGAGGTGTCCGCCCAGTCGATCCGTACCTGGGTGCCGTCGAAGGAGACGGTGCCGTCGGAGGAGCGTACGGAGACCGGAACCGACGGACCCGGCAGGAGATAGGCCTTGGTCGGTTCGCCCGGGACCTGGTCCAGGAGCAGCGCGTGCCGGATCTCCTCGGCGAGGTACTCGGCGACCTCGGAACGGTCCACGTCCACGGTGAGCCGGTAGGGATCGGCACGATCGGGGAGCCGGCCGCCGGTCGCGTGCAGCAGCGGATCCGCCCCTTCACGCAGCCGCATCCGCAGCCGCCCGCGCTTGCGTTCGGGCTCGTAGACGATCCCGGCGACCGCCTCCAGGGGTACGGTGATCTCCCCGTACGTCTGCCGGAACAGCGGTACGGAGCGGTGGAGTCCCGGGGTGATCCTGACCGATGTGCCGTCGAAGGCCCAGGTCCCGTCACGCTGGATGATCTCGGCCATACGGAAATTCTCGCAGTCGGGTCAACACGGCCCGGCCCGCTTCACCCGCGCTGACCAGACCTGCCGGGAACAAGGGGTGTGCCGTAGGGCACAATTCGCTGTCATTGCGGGGGAGTTGTTCTCAGTGCGGCGGCCGGGATCCGGACAGGGTCCTTCGAGGGTCGCCATCCGATCGGGTCGTGGGGAAGGCGGGCGTCGGACATGGCGGTACAGGAGGCGAGACAGGGCACCGAGTCGAGCAGGGGGCCGGGCACTCACGAGGGGGGCTGTACCTGCGGGGACTGCCCGCACGGCGCCCGCGCGGGACACCGGCGAGCGGTGGCGGAGTTCCTGGTGCAGCGGGACGGGTTCGCGGCCGGGCACGGCCTGCCGGCCGCCGTCGCCCACTCCGTCTCGGCCTCCCGTCAGTGGGTCTCCGAGGAGCTCACCCAGTCCGCGGAACTCGTCGCCGAACGCGGCCGCGCCGAGGGCGAGGCCTGGCTGTCCCGCCTGTGGCTCCGCACAGCGGTCACCGTGTGGGTGTCGGTCGTGGCGCTGTTGCTGGTGCAGTCCCTGACCGCCATCGGCGCGGGCTGGACCGACGCCCGCACCGCAGGCCTCCTCGCCGCGCTCGTCGTGGCCGGCGCGCTGACCACCGCCTCCTGGTTCCACCGGGCGCGCGGCGGTGCCCTCGCCCCCGTGATCGGCGAGGACAACCGCCTCTCCACCTCCCGCGCGGTCGCCGTCGGCTGGGTGCTGCTCGTGGCCTACGCGGTACTGGTCCTGGTGGGCCGGCTCGCCGCCGCCTCCGGGCACGCCGAGCGCGACGCGCTGCTCGCCGGGCTCGATCTCTCCCGCGGCGCCGGCGTGGTGACCGTCCTCGCCGTCGTCTGCGGGATCGCCGTGCTGGTGCGCCGGGTGGTCGGCCTGCGGGTCCTCGGCCAGCGGCTGCAGAAGGTCCGCGCCCACCGCCCGCGGGCCGCCGACCTGCTGACCGACGACTCCGGCCGCGGTACCTTCGCCGACATCCAGTACGTCGTGATCTGCGCCGTCGCCCTGGCCTTCGCCGCGGTCCGGCTGGCCCGGCGCCCCGACCAGCTGCCCGACCTCCCCTGGGGCCTGGCGGGCGTGGTCCTGGTCTCGGCCGCGACCTACCTCGCCGGCAAGTACGCGGAGGGCGGCCGCCCCGTCATCCTCTCCGTCGTCCGCTCTCGCGAGGCGGGCGACCTCGACGCCCCGATCCGCACCGGAGACGACATCGAGATCCGCGGCGCCGGATTCGTCCCGCCCGGCGCCCAGACCGCCGACCGGCTCTCCCGCATGGTCGTCCGGATCGGCCCGGTCCATGTCCACGTCCCCCTCGTGCCGGTCACCGGTGGCTTCAGCAACCCCACCGACGCCGTCCTGACCGTCCCCGTCCCGGCGGACGTGGAACCGGGCCGGGTGGACGTACAGGTCGTCACCGCCGCGGGTACGGAGACGAACCGGTACGCCATCGACGTAACGGACTGAACCGACCAGGCCGAACCAGGCCGAACCAGACCCGACCGGACTGGAACGGGCTGAACCGGTGGGGTGGAGGGGACCCCTCGGACTCGGGCGGGCCGACGGGCCGGAGTGAATCCGTCGGGCGAAGTGAACCAGTGGTGCCGAGAGCTCGTGCAACCAGTTGAGCGCACCCCCCATTTCGTACGTATGGTCTGTTGAGGGGTCCCACCACTCCGGGCGAGAGGCGGCTACGGGAGATGACTCACGGCATGCGGACGGATACCCACCCCCCCTATCTCGACGGCGGCGGCCGCGACTGGCGGGACACCGCCACCCGGTACGCGCTCCTTCCCTTGCGCATCTTCCTCGGCGTCACCTTCATCTACGCAGGCCTCGACAAACTCACCGACGGTGCCTTCCTGAAGGACAGCGGCGCCGGCTCGATCGGCGACACCATGCGCGCCGTCCGTGACTCCTCGGCCATCCCGGCCCTGGTCGACATGGCCCTGAAGAGCCCCGTCGGCTTCGGCTACGCGATGGCCTTCGGCGAACTCGCCGTCGGTATCGGCGCCCTGCTGGGCGTTCTCACCCGGCTCGCCGCGCTCGGCGGCGCGCTGATCTCGCTCAGCCTGTGGCTCACGGTGAGCTGGGCCTCGGACCCTTACTACTACGGCAATGATCTTGCCTACCTGATGGCCTGGCTGCCCCTGGTTCTCGCCGGCGCCCCCGTCCTCTCCCTCGACGCCGCCTGGCGCTCCAGGCGGCGACAACGAGCGGGGACCCGAGCCAGGTAGGGCCTACGCCCGGACAGCCCCACCGACGCGTGGACCATGCGGTCTGCCGGTCTGCCGGTCAGTGTGTCCGTCGGTGGGTCGGTGGGTCGGTGGGTCGGTGGGCCCATCTGCCCGTGAGCCCGTGCGCCCCTCAGTCGGTGAGTCGGTGAGTCGGTGAGCCGGTCGGTCGATCAGGGGGCCGGGTCCGGGCCCGGTCCGGCCGGGGTGGTCCGGCGCGACGGGCCTCGTCGTCTGCGTATGCTCCTCGCCACGAAGCCCGTCGCGCCCGCCAGGCAGAGGCCGGCCGTGACGACCGGGATCACCACGAACCACGGCGTCTCCCAGAGGCCGCCCGCGTCACCTGCGTAGATGACGCCCGCGAGGGTGAAGAAGGCGCCCGCGACCAGCCTGCCGGGCCGGAACTCATGACGCAGCACGGGCCACCTCCGCCTGTCCCACGCCGACCTGCAGGTCGAGGTCGATGGTCCCGGCGTCCTTGCCGCCCGAGGCCGGCGACAGGGTCACCTCCTTGTGCTTGCCCGGCTGCACGTCCACATCCTTCTCGTCGTCGCCCGGCAGCTGGATGTCTCCCAGCCCCACGTCGATCCTCACCTTCACGGTCACGTCCGGCGGGACGATCACCCGCAGTCGGCCCGCCCCCACCTCGGCATTGGTGCTCACCGTCTGTCCCTTCGCGAGTTCCAGCCGGGACAGGTCCAGGGTGCCGTCCCCGGTGCCCAGGTCGTAGGCCCTCCGTACGTCCGCCACCGCGGCGGGCTGCCACACCGTGTCGGTCCAGTGCGTCCCGATGTCCTTGGGCAGGACACTCGTACCGGCCAGGAGACCCGCCGTGACGATCGCCAGGAACACCGACCCCGCTCCGGTCCGCCCCAGGAACGAGCTGACCGCGATACCCACGCCGAGCACGATGAGCGCGGTCGCGAGCCCGGCCTGCAGGCTGGTGCCGAGCGGGTGGTCGTCCCAGGTGAGCCGGGTGACGAGGGCGGCCGCGACAGCGGCGAGCAGGAAGAGCCAGCCACCGATCCAGCGCGGGCCGCGCGGTCCGGCGTACGGCTTGTGCAGGGTGCGTATGTCCTCGGGGCGGCGCGTGTGGCCGACGAGGTCGACGTCGATGGTCGCCGTGATGTCCCGGGCACGGGCATCCCACGGGCCCCACAGATAGCCCGTGCCGCCGTCGTGGGTGCCGTCCTTGACGATGGGGTCCCGCCACCAGGAGGGGTAGGCGGAGGGGACGGGCGGTGCCTGGGCCTCCGGTGGCGCGTCGGCCACGGCCTGGGCGGCCAGCGGGTCGGGGTCCGAGGAGTCCCGGTGCCGTGACCAGTAGCCGGCGCCCGCGAGGAGGAAGGAGACGACGACGGCGAAGGTCAGCACGCTGCCGTTGTTCAGCATCGACAGAAACACTCCGCAGCCGACCAGCGCGAACAGCACGGCCGCGAGAGCCTGGCCGTCGACCCGGCCGGTCAGGAGCTTGCGCACCTCGTTCTGCTCGTCGTCGGAGTAGGGGACGAAGAGCCAGGCGAAGCCGTAGAAGATGAGGCCGATGCCGCCGGTCGCGGAGAGCACGGCGAGCGTGATCCGGAAGATCACCGGATCCATGTCGCACTGCCGCCCGAGGCCCGCGCACACCCCGGCGAGCACCTTGTGCTCGCGGTCCCGTTGGAACCTGGGCGGAGGCCCGACCGCTTCGGCGTCTTGCGGTGTCCGGGGGCCACCAGGTCCCTGGCTTCCGCCCGGCCTCTGGCTTCCGCTTGCCCTCTGGCTTCCTCCCGGGCCCTGGCTTACTCCCGGGCCCTGGCTTCCTCCCGGGCCCTGGCTTACTCCCGGGCCCTGGCCTCCTCCCGGCCCCTGGCCTCCTCCCGGGCCTGGACCTTCTCCCTGCCCTCGGATTCCGTCCCGCGAAGCGTCGTCGGATTCCGTCCCGCCGTTGGTTGCCGCGCCGGTGCGGGCCGCCGCCGCGGCGGCGGTCGCGGCCTCCGTGGCAGCCTCGACCACTGTCCTGTCCTCGGCGTTCGTGCCCGTGCCCGGGTCGGAGCCCTGCGACGGGTCGCGTTCTGCGCCCTCTCCCTGTTTCTCGTGCGCGCCCGCCCGCACGTGCGCGCGAGGTTCCTCACCCGCGGCGCCCCGGGCGCCGGAGGACGGGGCGGCCGCGTCGGGCGCGGTGCCCCCGTCGGGCACGGCGTCCGCGGCGTGCTGGTGATCTGTCATGAGTCCATGGTGGCGGGCGAGCCGCCCTCGCGGCAGTCGGAATGACCCTGGTCGGACCCTGATATCGGCCCTGATCCGGGGCGGGGGAGGCGTTCGACGGGCGAGGACCCCGGAGATCAGGGGAGTCTCGGGGGCGAACCCTGATGCCCGGGACCTGCGCCCGTGTGACCATCGTTGGCATGCCGGAAGCCGCAGCATTGCCACTCGTCGAACCGCGGCCGCCGCGCAAGCTCTACCGCAGCAGTGACGGACGCTGGCTCGGGGGCGTGGCGCGGGGGCTCGCCGGGCATCTCGGGCTGCCCGTGGTGTGGGTGCGGCTCGTCTTCGCCGGCCTGTTCATGGCGGACGGTCTCGGCGCCCTGCTCTACGCGGCCTTCTGGTTCTTCGTGCCGCTCGGTGTCGGCGGTGTCGGCGGACAGAAGCCCCCGGCGCTGGTCGGCACCGAGACGGCGCCGGACGGCCGCCGCAGGCTCGTCGCCCGCAAACCGGACAAGGGACAGATCGTCGCGCTGCTCCTCATGGTCGTCATCGCCATGGTCTTCGTGGGCAATGTGAATCTGGGCAGCGGGGCCAAGGCGTATCTGCTGCCCGCCGTCCTCGTCGGCGCGGGCGTCGCCCTGGTCTGGCGGCAGGCGGACAACGCGCGTCGGGCCCGCTGGGTCGAGGTCGGCCGCAGACGCCGTACGCTCACGCTCCTGCGCGCGGGCGCCGGCGTTCTGCTCGTCACGGCCGGTGTCTCCGGCATCTTCGTCCTCCAGGGCTCCGCCGCCCACCTCGGCTCCGTGCTCCAGGCGGCCCTCGCCGTCCTCGTCGGGATCACGCTCCTCGCCGGTCCCTACCTGGTCCGTATGACCCAGGACCTCTCCGAGGAGCGCCTGATGCGCATTCGGGCGCAGGAGCGCGCGGAGGTCGCCGCACATGTCCACGACTCGGTGCTGCACACCCTGACCCTGATCCAGCGCAACGCGGAGAACGCCGGGGAGGTGCGCCGCCTCGCCCGCGCCCAGGAGCGCGACCTGCGCACCTGGCTCTACAAACCCGAGGGGACCGGCAAGGAGGAGGCCGACGAGCCGACCACGGTCGCCGACGCGGTGCGGCGCAACGCCGCCGAGGTCGAGGACAAGCACGGCGTCCCCATCGAGGTCGTGGTCGTCGGCGACTGCCCGCTCGACGAACGGGTCGGGGCCCAGATGCAGGCCGCGCGTGAGGCGATGGTGAACGCGGCCAAGTACGGTGGCGAGGGCGGCGCCGTGCAGGTCTACGCCGAAGTCGAGGGCAGGACGGTCTTCGTGTCCGTCCGGGACCGCGGACCCGGCTTCGACCTCGACTCGATACCCGCCGACCGCATGGGCGTCAGAGAATCGATCATCGGCCGCATGGAGCGCCACGGGGGCACGGCGCGACTGCGGGCCGTCCCGGACGGCGGCACGGAGGTCGAACTGGAGATGGAGAGGGCGGAGAAGACGTCATGAGCGACCCGACCGACACGAACGGCACAGGGGGAGCGGCGGAGGCGGCCGAGCCGGCGCAGTCCTCCGGCGGCGGCACGGGCGGGCGCCATGTGCGCGTGGTCCTCGTCGACGACCACCGCATGTTCCGTACGGGAGTACAGGCCGAGATCGGCCAGACCGAGCAGACCGGCGTCGAGGTGGTCGGTGAGGCGGCGGACGTCGACCAGGCGGTCACGGTGATCACCGCGACCCGGCCCGAGGTGGTTCTCCTCGACGTCCATCTGCCGGGCGGCGGCGGGGTCGAAGTACTGCGCCGCTGTGCTCCGTTGATGGCCGACGCCGAGCAGCCGGTGCGCTTCCTCGCCCTGTCCGTGTCGGACGCGGCGGAGGACGTGATCGGGGTGATCAGAGGCGGCGCCCGGGGCTATGTCACCAAGACGATCACCGGCGCCGACCTCGTGAACTCCATCTTCCGGGTGCAGGAGGGCGACGCCGTGTTCTCGCCGCGGCTCGCCGGGTTCGTGCTCGACGCCTTCGCCTCGACGGACGCCCCGCCGGTCGACGAGGACCTGGACCGTCTCACCCAGCGCGAGCGCGAGGTGCTGAGGCTCATCGCCCGGGGCTATGCCTACAAGGAGATCGCCAAGCAGCTCTTCATCTCCGTCAAGACGGTCGAGTCGCATGTCTCGGCGGTGCTGCGCAAGCTCCAGTTGTCCAACCGGCACGAGCTGACCCGCTGGGCGACGGCACGACGGCTGGTGTGAGGGACGGGCCGCCTGACCGGGCGTGCCCCACCGGGCGGTCTCACACGACGCGCGTCGCGCCCGCGAACGGCATTTCGTCGATGGGCGCCACGCGCACCGGAGCCGAGGGGTTCGGCGCGTGGATCATCTGGCCGTCGCCGATGTAGAGGCCGACGTGGGTGATGCCGGAGTAGAAGAACACCAGGTCGCCCGGGAGGAGTTCGGAGCGGGAGACGCGCTGTCCGGCGCCGATCTGGGCGTAGGTGGTGCGGGGCAGGGAGAGGCCGGCGGAGCGGTACGAGGCGAGGACCAGGCCCGAGCAGTCGAAGGCGTTCGGCCCGGTCGCGCCCCATACATAGGGGCTGCCGAGCTTGGAGTAGGCGTAGGAAACGGCTTCCGCGGCGCGGGAGTTGGGAGCATGGTCGGTGGCCGTGCCGGGGGTCTGGAGGCCGTCGCGCCCGCCTGTCGAGGAGCGTGAGGCGCGGCCGCTCGCGGTGCCGCCGCTCGTTCCCTCGCCGATCCGGGACCGGTCCGCCGCCGTCAGCCGGCTCAGCAGGCGGCGCGCCGCGTCGAGTTTGCCGGTGATCGTCTTCTTGTGGGTCTTCAGCTCGGCCTGGCGCGCCGTGAGCGAGGTCAGTTCGGCACGCGCGGCGCCGCGCAGCTGCTCGATCTCCCGCAGCTGTCTGCGTACTCGGGTGACGGCGGCAGACTGGCGGTCCCCGGCCCGTTCGGCGAAGGCGGCGCCGTCGAGGTAGCGGTCGGGGTCGTCGGAGAGGGCCAGTTGGACGGCCGGGTCGAGTCCGGTGCTGCGGTACTGCGCCGCCGCCATCGAACCCAGCGTCTCCCGTGCCGTGTTGAGCTTCTCCTCCTTGCGTGCCGCCTCGTCCCGCAGGCTCTCCAGTCGCTGCTCGGCCGCCGTCGCCTTCTCCCGGGCGCCGTTGTACTTCTCGGTGGCTTCCTCCGCCTCCTGGTAGAGCTTCGCCACCTTCGCCTTGACCTGGACCGGAGTCAGGTTCGGTTCGGCCTGTCCGGTCCCGTCGAAGGCCGTCGCCGTCGCGGCGCCCGCGAGAGCGAGGGTGAACGCCGTGCGGGCCGTCTGGCCGCCGAGCGAGCGCTGTCGGGGCTTGCGGTGCGCTGCCACGTGGGACTGCACGTCCTTTCGTACGACCGCCTCATCCGTCCGTACAGCTACCGGAGAGCCGTCGTGGGAGCGGACGGACGGCCCCGGAGGGCGGTTGACGCGTCCGGCGACGGCCCGCACTGGGGGAGCGGGACGCCGCCGGACCTTCTCGGCGGTGGTGGCCGACTGCCGCCCCTGGCCCGGGCGGCGGTGGGGAGCCGGTCACCTGGGGGAGGACGCTAGGCCCGGTTGTGACAGTCCGGTAACGCGAAGTGCGGAAGTGACGCGAGGGGATCGCGTCATGATCACAAATGCCCGAAAATCCGGACCCGGTCCGTCGGGTTCGCGCGGCGTGCTGACCGAAACGGCGATTTCGTGACACGTCGGAGCGGCGGACTGCTATGGAGCGCATATATGCACATACGGCCGAAGGGGAGGGCCGGTGGCGAGTGACCCCCGCACGTGTCGTTAGCATCCGGCCTCATGGACGTACTCATCCATCTTTTCGTCGGCCTGCACATCATCGGCATCGCCGCGCTCCTCGGCGGCTTCCTCACGCAGATGAAGGCGATGGGCCAGGGCACGGCCCGCTTCGTCCCCGCGATGCTCCACGGCGCGGCGACGATGCTGGTCACCGGCGTGATCCTGGTCGGCCTCAACCAGGCGGACGACCAGCACGTCAACAACATCAAGATCGGCGTGAAGCTGGCCCTGCTGATCGTGATCCTCGGCCTCGTCTACGTGAAGCGGGACGACGAGACGGTGGAGAAGCCCCTGTTCGGTCTGGTCGGACTGCTGACCGTGGCGAACATCTTCATCGCGGTGCTCTGGACCTGACGGACGCCAGGGCCGTGACGAGGGCCGCCGCCGCGACCGCCAGCCACGCCGCCACCGCGACCCACAGCAGCACCTCGCCGGGCCCCTCCAGCGACGGCACGTCGACGGCGCCGGCGACGGACAGGGTCGCCGCCGCCGTCATGCCCATCGGGAAGACGGTCGCCCAGCGGCACATGTCGTGGCGCGGACGCGGCCACCGCACCTCGGCGACGAGCAGCACGGCGTACCAGGCCAGGGCGAACACCAACAGCGCCACGGTCACCGTGCGCAGGACGCCGGTGTCGTCGGCGTTCCACAGATACAGGCCCCCGTCGTCGGCCGCGAGGAGCCCCGCTCCCGCCAGCGCCGAGATGGCGAGTGCGCCGCCCGCCACCCACTGGTCCCCTGCGCCCTCGGCCACCTGCCGCAGGTCGAAGAGGGCCAGGGCGACGCCGTAGAGCACGAGCCCGAGCCAGAACAGCACGAGCGCGGTGTGCGCGAGCCAGGCCACGGCCTCCGCCTCGGCGAGGACCGCTCCCAGCACGGCGAGCCCCTGGGTGGCCACACAGCACAGGAACACCACCCCCGGCATGCCCCGCTTCCACTGCCGTACGACGGTCACGACAAGCACGGGCCACAGCACCGCCGCCAGCGCCAGCAGCGCCTCGGCGAGGGTGTGCCGGCCGAGCGTGGAGACCCGCGTGCCGAGCAGGGTCGTCGCCGCCACCGCGTTCAGCGCCCCGGGCGTGCCCGCCTCCGTCAGCCAGCGCTCGCGCTTGCGCACCAGCCGTACGACGAAGTCCGCCGCCAGCGCCACCCACGCCAGGCCCGCCATCGCCAGCGTGACGCGGGACAGGACGTCGTATCCCGTGAGGTGCAGTCCGATCGACATGATGCCGGTCGCCATGACCGCGGCCCCCGCCGCCGGTGGCCGCTGCGCCCACCAGACGCGGAGCGGGGAGCCGGGGGAGGGGGCCGGCGACGGGAGGGCGGGGGAGCCTGGCATGCGGCCGATGCTAAGGAGCACGGCGGGCTGCGGAAGCGGGGCACGCGCGCGGGCGCCCGGAAATACGCGCGGGTGCAGGGCGCGGGGCGTGCGCCCAGGGGCGCGGTGGATCATGTTGCCCGGGAACGAAGCTCCACGCGCGCGTGCCCTGCGATGCTCCACGCGCGCGTGCCCTGCGATGCTCCACGCGCGCGTGCCCTGCGTGTCCCACGCGCGTGTGTCCCGCGTGTCCCACGCGCGTGTGTCCCGCGTGTCCCACGCGTGCGTGGCCCCCGTGTCCCACGCGCGCGTGCCCCGCGTCCTCAGGCCGGGCGTACGACGCTGTGGATGCCCGACTCGCCGTCGTAGAAGACGGACTCCTCGCGGACGTATGCGCCCGGCTTCGGGGCGTGGATCATCATGCCGTTGCCGATGTAGACGCCGACGTGGCTGACGTCGTCGTAGAAGAAGACCAGGTCGCCGGGCCGGGCGTCGGCGAGGGAGACCGTGGTGCCCGCGTTCACCTGGTCGTAGGTGGTGCGCGGGAGGGTGACGCCGGCCGCCTTCCACACGGCCTGGGTGAGGCCCGAGCAGTCGTAGGAGTCGGGGCCCGTGGCACCCCAGACGTACGGCTTGCCGATCTGCGCGCGGGCGAAGGCGAGCGCCTTCTCCGCCTTGGTGGCGTACGCGGGGTCCTCGGAGGCGGAGGCGGAGGTGGAGGGGGCGGTCGAGGACGGTGCCGTGCCCGCCGACGCGTCGCCGCTCTCCTGCTGGGCCGTGGCCTGCTCCGCCGCCTGCTGCCGGGCGAGCTCCGCCGCCTTGCGCGCGGCCTCCTCCTGTCGCTGCTTCTCGATCGCCGCGAGGCGCGCCTTCTCCTGGGCCGTCAGCCGGGACAGCAGTTCGCGCGCGTCACCGAGCTTCTTCTGGACGGCGGCCTTGGCGATCTTCAGGTCGTTCTGCGCGTCGGTGAGCGTCGCGAGGCTCTCGGTGGCCTCCTGGCGCTGCTTCATCGTCGCGGACCGCTCGGTGACGTAGTCGTCGACCGCGCCCTTCTGGCGGTCGGTCAGCCGGCTCATCAGCTGGTTCTGGTCGAAGTAGTCCTGCGGGGTGTCCGCGAGCAGGAAGGCCGCCGTGCCGGGCGCGGAGGCGCCGGTGCGGTACTGGGCCGCGGCGTAGGAACCCAGCTCCTCCCGCGCCTCGTTGAGCTTCTGGGTGCGCTGGGCGACGTCGTCCATGAGGCCGTCGGTGCGCTTGCGCTGCTTGGTCGTCTTCTCCTTGGCGGCGTTGTACTTCTCGGTCGCCGACTCCGCCTGGCGGTAGAGGTCGTCGACCTTCTTCTCGACCTCCTCCAGACTCGGCTTGCCGTCGTCCGACGGAGCGGCGTTCGCCGTCTGGGAGAGCAGGGCCACGGACGTGAGGGCGGCGGTGGCGAGGGCGGGGGTGCGTATCCCCGCCACGCGCGCGCCCGCGGAGCGCGGCTTGCGGTGCTGCGACGCCAAGGGAGGCGACTCCTTCCAGTGCTCCGCCTGCCGGGTCAGCGGTAGGGGTCTCGCCCAGGCTGGTCAGGCACTGGGGGAGGATTCGGGCAGGTGTGTCGGAAGGGTTGCCCTACGGCCCGCCCCTGGAAGGGCGTCGGGCCGATTCACCCCGAGGTCTCGGTGACTCCCCGGTTCCGTCGGCGTGAGCGGACGCGGCGGACTCGGCGGAGGCCGTGCGGTCCGGCGGGGTTCGCCGGTGGGGGTCGTACGGCCTTTCGGCACGGTAGCCAACTCGTGTGGTCCGTGTGAAGGTTGATGGGCGATATGCCCGATACATTTTCGTGACCTTCGGTCGGAAGTCCGCGTCGCGGTCGTGCGGGTCGCGGATCGTGACAAGGGTGTCCCGGAGGGTGAGGGCGGGAGATGTTCCCGGGACGGCGGCGGGTTGTCAGTGGCGCCCCCTAGACTCGGAGAGCGATGAGCAGCCTCTTTGACGACAGCTTCCTGGCGAACCTCCAGGGCCCCCGCGCCCACGAGGAGGAGCCCCCGCCACCGCCCGAGGACGATCACGGACCGGAGTCGCTTCCGGACGATCTGTTCGGCGGGAAGTTCGACGTGCCCCCGGACCGGGACACCCACTACCGCGACGGCGCCCCGCGCCCGGTCCTGGATGCGGCCGCGCTCCTGGAGGGGCTGAACGAGAACCAGCGCGCCGCCGTCACCCACGCGGGCTCTCCGCTGCTCATCGTGGCCGGCGCCGGCTCCGGCAAGACGCGCGTGCTCACCCACCGCATCGCCCACCTCCTGGCCGAGCGGCATGTGCACCCGGGGCAGATCCTCGCGATCACCTTCACCAACAAGGCCGCGGGCGAGATGAAGGAACGCGTCGAAGCGCTCGTCGGCCCGCGCGCGCACGCGATGTGGGTGATGACCTTCCACAGCTCGTGCGTGCGCATCCTGCGCCGCGAGAGCAAGAGGCTCGGCTTCACGTCGTCGTTCTCGATCTACGACGCGGCCGACTCCAAGCGCCTCATGGCCCTGGTCTGCCGCGACCTGGACCTCGACCCCAAGCGCTACCCGCCCAAGTCCTTCAGCGCCAAGATCAGCAACCTGAAGAACGAGCTGATCGACGAGGAGGATTTCGCCGCCCAGGCCGCTGGGGGCACCTCCCAGACGGAGTCCGGGGGAGGGTTCGAGAAGACCCTCGCCCAGGCCTACGCCATGTACCAGTCCCGGCTGCGCGAGGCGAACGCCCTCGACTTCGACGACCTGATCATGACGACGGTCAATCTGCTGCGCGCCTTCCCGGACGTCGCCGAGCACTACCGCCGCCGGTTCCGTCATGTCCTGGTCGACGAGTACCAGGACACCAATCACGCCCAGTACGCCCTCGTGCGCGAGCTGGTCGGCACCTCCGAGCACCCCGTCGACGTACCCCCGGGCGAGTACGACGTACCACCGGCCGAGCTCTGCGTCGTCGGTGACGCCGACCAGTCGATCTACGCCTTCCGCGGCGCGACGATCCGCAACATCCTCCAGTTCGAGGAGGACTACCCGGACGCGACGACGATCCTGCTGGAGCAGAACTACCGCTCCACGCAGACGATCCTGTCCGCCGCCAACGCGGTCATCGAGCGCAACGAGTCCCGTCGCCCCAAGAACCTGTGGACCAACGCCGGCGCGGGCGCGCGCATCACCGGCTACGTCGCCGACACCGAGCACGACGAGGCGCAGTTCGTCGCCGACGAGATAGACCGCCTGACGGACGCGGGCGACGCGAAGGCGGGCGATGTCGCCGTCTTCTACCGCACCAACGCCCAGTCCCGTGTCTTCGAAGAGATCTTCATCCGCGTCGGCCTGCCCTACAAGGTCGTCGGCGGGGTCCGCTTCTACGAGCGCAAGGAGGTCCGGGACGTCCTGGCCTACCTGCGCGTGCTGGCCAATCCGGAGGACTCGGTGCCGCTGCGCCGTATCCTCAACGTGCCGAAGCGGGGCATCGGCGACCGCGCCGAGGCGATGATCGACGCCCTCTCCCAGCGCGAGAAGATCAGCTTCCCGCAGGCCCTGAAGCGGGTCGACGAGGCGTACGGCATGGCCTCGCGGTCGACGAACGCCGTGAAGCGGTTCAACGCGCTGATGGAGGAGCTGCGCACGATCGTCGAGTCGGGCGCCGCTCCGGCGACGGTCCTGGAGGCAGTGCTCGAACGCACCGGCTACCTCGCCGAGTTGCAGGCCTCCACCGACCCGCAGGACGAGACGCGGATCGAGAACCTCCAGGAACTCGCCGCCGTCGCCCTGGAGTTCGAGCAGGAGACCGGCGAGGCGGAGGGCGACGGCACGACGCCGGTCGGGCTCTCCGCATTCCTGGAGCGGGTCGCCCTGGTCGCCGACTCCGACCAGATCCCCGACGAGGACGACGGCTCGGGCGTCATCACCCTGATGACCCTGCACACCGCCAAGGGCCTCGAGTTCCCGGTCGTCTTCCTCACCGGCATGGAGGACGGCGTCTTCCCGCACATGCGCGCCCTCGGCCAGACCAAGGAGCTCGAGGAGGAGCGCCGCCTGGCGTACGTCGGGATCACCCGCGCGCGGGAGCGGCTCTACCTGACGCGGTCCGCGCTGCGCAGCGCGTGGGGGCAGCCGTCGTACAACCCGCCCTCCCGGTTCCTGGAGGAGATCCCGCCGACGCATGTGGACTGGAAGCGGACGGGGGCGACCGCGCCCGTGTCCTCCGGTCCCGTCTCCGGTGTGGCGGCCTCGCTGTCCTCGTCCCGCTCGCGTTCCTCGGCCGCGGGCGCGTCCGGCTTCGCGACACGCCGGTCCGCCGCAGACAAGCCGGTGGTCACGCTGGCCGTCGGCGACCGCGTCACCCACGACCAGTTCGGTCTCGGCACGGTCGTCGGCGTGAAGGGCACGGGCGCGAACGCGGAGGCGACGGTCGACTTCGGCGACATCAAGCCGAAGCGTCTGCTGCTGCGGTACGCGCCGGTGGAGAAGCTGTAGGGGCCGGGTCCGGGGCCGGGTCCGCGCCCGTGCCTGTGGCTGTGCGCATGAAGTGAGCCCCCGCTTCGACGGCGGGGGCTCACTTCATGCGCTTACGGCGAGCGGAAGCAGTCGTGCTCGGGCTTACGGCGGGTGGCTGCGTCGGATAGAGCGTCTACGTCGGGTCGAGCGTCTACGTCGGGTTGAGATCGTGGCTGCGCAGCCACGGCAGCGGGTCGATCGCGGAGCCTCCCGCGGGCCGGACCTCGAAGTGCAGGTGCGGGCCGGTGGAGTTGCCGGAGTTGCCGGAGTACGCGATCGGGTCGCCGGCCTTGACCGTCGTACCGGAGGAGACGCGATAGCTGGAGAGATGGCAGTACCAGGTCTCCGTGCCGTCCTTGGCCGTCACGATCATCATGTTGCCGTAGGCGCTGTTCCACTGCGTCCGTACGGTGCCGTCGGTCGCCGCCATCACGGTCGTGCCGTAGGAGACGGGGAAGTCGATACCGGTGTGCTGGGACATCCAGTTGATGCCGGCCTGGCCGAAGTAGGCGCTGAGGCCGTGCTGCGCGACCGGGAGGGCGTACTTGGGGCGCAGCCGCTCCTTGCGGGCCGCCTCGGCCGCCGCCTTCTTCTTCTCGGCTTCCTGCTGCGTCTTGAGGTCGATACGTTCCTGCGTCCGGCTGGCCCGGTCGGCGAAGTCGTCGGCTCCGGCGCTGAGGGTCTCGAGCTGGGCGTCCAGCTTGTTGTTGGCGGCGACCGGTTTCACCGGCTGCGCGTCCGAGGCGGAGGCCGTGGTGTCCTTGTCGTCGCCGCCGGTCAGCGTGCCGACCGAGGCCGCGGCGATCCCGGCGACCCCCATCACACAGGCCGAGGGCACGGCCACGGTCAGCAGCGCGGAGCGCTTCGCGGGCATCCGGCGCCGGGAACGGTTCGCGTTGCGGGCGGCCGCCCGCCCGCCCGGCGCGGGGGCCGGGGCCGCCTCCTCCTGGTCGTCGAGGAGGAGCAGCGGGGTGTCGTCGGACAACTCGCCTTCGTCCGGGGCGTGTTCGTCGAGCCCGACCTGTTCGAAGGTGGCGGTGGCCTGCTGGTCGAACGGGACCTCGGCGTGCTGTTCGTGCTCGCCGGAGGCCTGTTGGGTGCTCTCGCCGCCGTCGGAGTTCCACTGCGTGGCGTCGTAGGCGCCGGTGTCGAAGGCCTGCGTGCCCCATTCCCACTGCTGGGTCTGGTCGGCGGGGCTCACGGACTGGTCGGGCTGGTGCCAGGCGCTCGCGTCCCACTGTCCGCTGACATCCGGTGCCGTTCCCTGCTGCGGGACGGCGTTCAGTTGCTGGTGGGGATCCGCTGACCAGGCGGTGGCGTCGTATCCGCCCGTGTCGTAGGCGGCCTGGTGCTGGGCCGCGTACCCGTCGTAGTTCAGGGTCTGGTGACTGCCCGTGTCCGGGATCTGGTGGGTGCCGGTGCCCCACTGGGTGTTGTCGTACGTGCCGGTCGCGGAGGCCGTGCCGCCGCCGGGAAGCTCACCGAAGAGCGGGTCGGCCGGCGCGAAGTGGCCGGTCTCGTAACCGTGGTACGTGGTGAAGCCGTCTTGCTGGGCTTCCTGGGTGCCGTACGACGCGTAGTGCGCCGAAGCGGCGTCGGAAGCCGGGGTCGGGGTGGTCATGATCCCCGACGGGTGACGGTCGTTCACCAACTTCTCTTTCGCCGACAACAGGGGCTGCCAGAGCAGTGCGGCGACTGTACCCGGCAGTACGCGGGCACGACAATCTTCCGCAGGTTTCGTGCCTGCGGGAAAGGGGCATTCGGCCGTGTTTCGGGGGACGACGGACGCGGGTTTGGCCCTACGTTCGAATGACGTTCGATATCGGACGGCGGTCGGACGGCGGTCGGACGGCGGTCGGACGGCGGTCGGACGGCGGTCGGACGGCGGTCGGACGGCGGTCGGACGGCGGTCGAAGGGTGGACGGACGAGGGTCGGGCGGCGGTCGGACGGCGGTCGAAGGGTGGACGGACGAGGGTCGGGCGGGGGTCGGGCGGGGGTCGGGCGGTCGTGCGGGGCGCCGGCGGAGGTGTCGCGGAGGTGTTGGCAGGGGCGCCGTCAGGCCACCGTGAGGCCGTCGGCCTGGGTGTCCGTGCGGGCGCCGACGGGCGCTTGCGTACAGGTCGTGTCGAGGGCCTGCCGTATGCCGGTGGCGACAGCCGGGTGGACAGGCAGGGCGAGGTGGCCGATCCCGGTCACCCGGACGTTCTGTACCAACAGGTCGGGATGCTCGACACAGGCGGACTCCAGCGGGTCCATGAGGTGGTCGAGGTCGCTCCAGAAGCTGACGAACTGCGTACGGCAGCCCGGTGCCGGCCGGGAGAGTTCCTCGATCAGCTCGGAGCCCGGGCGCATCTGGCGCACGATCGGGTGCGCGTTCGCCAGCGGCGCCACCCGGGTGCCGGAGTGCGGGGTGCCCAGTGTGACCAGCGTCCTGACCCGGCCGTCACCGCCCAGCCGCTGCACGTAGTAGCGGGCGATGAGGCCGCCCAGGCTGTGTCCGACCACGTCGACCTGCGAGCTGCCGGTGCGTTCGCAGATCTCCTCTATGTGCCGGCCCAGCAGCTCGGCGGCCGTGCGGATGTCGCAGGTCAGAGGGGAGTAGTTGAGCGACTCCACCCGGTGCCTGCCGTGCTGGGCGAGGCTGCGGCGCAACAGGACGAACACGGAACGGTTGTCGATGAACCCGTGCAGCAGGACGACCGGGAGAGGGGCCTTGGTCGGCAGCTGTGCCGGGTCCTCGGCGCCGGTCGGCCTGGGCAGCGCGGGGCGGGCCGTGACGCGGCGCTCCTGGGCGATGCCGGAGGGGTAGAGGAGCAGATGGCCCGCGAGGATCGCGAGATCCAGGGCGGTCGCCTTCAGGAGCGTCAGGGACAGCCCGGCCAGTCTGCTGGGCAGTCCGGGGAGTCCGGGGAGTCCTGGGAGGTTCGGCAGGCTCGGGAGGCTTGAGAGGTTCAGGATGCCCGGAAGGGTCCGCATGTCCGGCAGCAGACGCTGGCACAGCGGAAGAATGGGCTGAAGTGCCCGGGTGACCTTCATGGCCGACCTCCTGTCGGCACGCTGAGGACTTCTCTGTCCCCCGTGTGCCCTCGTGGAAGTCGCGGTGGAGGAGGTCGATCGGGCACGGCAGGGAGTGGGGCGGGTGCGGCCTGGCGTGCGGGGCGTGTACGGCTTGTGTGACACCCGTTACACCGATGACGACAAGGAACCCTGCCGGTCTGGCGACGAGGCTCCCCGCTGTCGTGCCTTACCTGTCCTACGTGCCCATCGTGCCTTCCGATGCGCCGTACCGCCACGCCAGCGGCCTGTGGCGTGACGGTACGGCGACCTCTTTGCGGCTCCCGGTGCGACTGTTCCCCCGTGGTGCGGGGGATCGGTGCGCGGTGAAAGTGTCCCTTCGTGTGATTTCCCCCTCGGTCCACACCGTGAAACTGCCGGTTGCGGGATGCTGACGATAACGTTCGTTCACTTCCCCGGGCGGTGTGGCACGGGGTGTCCGTGCCGTTGAGGATGGACGTAGTCGCTTCATGGAGGCAGTGATGGGTGTGGCAGCCGGTCCGATCCGCGTGGTGGTGGCCAAGCCGGGGCTCGACGGCCACGATCGCGGGGCCAAGGTGATCGCGCGGGCGTTGCGTGACGCCGGTATGGAGGTCATCTACACCGGGCTCCACCAGACGCCCGAGCAGATCGTCGGCACGGCGATCCAGGAGGACGCCGACGCGATCGGTCTGTCCATCCTGTCCGGGGCCCACAACACGCTCTTCGCCGCGGTGATCGAGCTGCTGAAGGAGCGGGACGCGGCGGACATCCTGGTGTTCGGCGGGGGCATCATCCCGGAGGCGGACATCGCGCCGTTGAAGGAGAAGGGGGTCGCGGAGATCTTCACGCCGGGGGCGACCACCGCTTCGATCGTCGACTGGGTCCGGGCGAACGTGCGGCAGCCTGCCGGCGCCTGAGCGGTTGTTTCGCGGGTGGCTTCGGGTCGGCCTTCCCTGGGGGCGCTGCCCCAGACCCCCGGTCGGCCCTGAACGGGCCTCGTCCTCAATCGCCGGACGGGCCGGTCGATGTGGACCGGGGTTCCGGGTCTCCGGGGCGGGCTGGTCGATGTGGACCGGGGTTCCTGGGGTGCCGGGCGGGCTGGATGGGGTGGGTCGGCGCGTCTGAGGTGCTGAGCGGGCTGGATGGGATGGACCGGCGTTTCCTGAGGTGCCGGGCGGGATGGGTGGCCGGCCGGTGGGCGTCGGGTGCCGCTTCTAGGGGTTGAGTTCCGCTGCCATCACCGCCCGCAGGCGCAGCGTCCTGCACAGCCGTTGGAATGCCTCCGCCCAGTAGCCGCCGGCGCCCGGGGAGGCGTCCTCCGGTTCGTCCGGTACTGCCAAAAGGGCGTCCAGGCGGGTTGCCTCCTCCGGGTCGAGACAGCGTTCGGCCAGGCCCATGACGCCGCTGAAGCTCCAGGGGTAACTGCCCGCGTCCCGTGCGATGTTGAGCGCGTCCACGACGGCACGGCCGAGCGGCGTTGCCCACGGCACGGGGCACACGCCGAGCAGTTGGAACGCCTCCGACAGGCCGTGGGCGGCGATGAAACCGGCGACCCACTCGGCCCGTTCGGTCACCGGAAGCGTGCCCAGCAGTTTGGCCCGTTCGGCGAGGGAGACCGCGCCAGGCCCGCCCGCGCCCGGCGCCGACGGCACCCCGAGCAGCGCCCGCGACCAGCCGGCGTCGCGCTGCCGGACGGCGGCCCGGCACCAGGCGGCGTGCAGTTCGCCCAGCCAGTCGTCGGCCACCGGCAACGCCACGATCTGCTCCGGCGTACGGCCGCCCAGGCGCGTCCGCCAGGTGGCGAGCGGGGCCGCCTCCACGAGTTGGCCGAACCACCAGGACCGCTCACCCCGGCCGGGCGGCGCCTTCGCCGACACACCGTCGCGTTCCATGGCGGCGTCGCACTCGTGCGGGGCCTCCACGAGGAGCGTCGGGGTGTCCAGGGTGTGGTCGACGGCCACGCACGCGCCGGCCCGGACCGCCATCCGCGCGGCGAGAGCCGAACCCGGCAGCGCCGAGAGCAGTTCCGCGGCGGTGGCCCGCACGTTGCGGGACCGGTCGGTCAGGGCCTGTTCCAGGAAGGGTTCGTCCCGTGGGCCGAGGCCGGTGCGCAGCGAGTCGAGGAACATCAGCCGGTCCTCGGCACGCTCCGTCGACCAGGACGCGGCCAGCAGTTCGCGGGCCGCGTCGGGGTCGCGGAAGCGGATCGACGCCAGGAGGGCCACCCGCTCGGCGAACAGGCCTTCCCGCCAGAGCCTTTCGGCGCGTTCGGTCTCCGCGGGGCCCGGCAGCGAGGTGCCGCCGCCCGGTGTCGCGCGCAGTGCGAACCGCCAGTCGGGGTTCAGCCGGGCCAGCCACAGGGCGCGCGGTCCGGCGAACTCCAGCGCCGCCGGGCGCAGGTCCGTACGTCCGCGCGCCGCGTCGAGCAGCGCGGGCAGGGACTCGGCGGGCGCGGCGAACCCTCGGGCGTTCACCGCGGTCAGCCACTGGGGCAGCAGCTCCATGAGATCCGGTGCGGTGCCTCTGCGGCCGCCGGCGCCGGTGCCGGGGCGGTCGGCCAGCAGGAAGGCGAGCCGGCGGGCCGCCGCGACGGGCAGTGCCGGACGGGGATCCTCGGCCGCCGGCGCCGGCCGAGCGGCCGCCCGGCCCGGGCGCAGGCCGGCCCGTCGGCGTACGGTCTCCGCGGCCGCCGCGTCCAGGAGCGCGGCCGGCGCGGTCCGGCCGGGGGCCGCGCCCGGAGGTGTACGGCGATCCGTGCCGAGCAGGGCGGCGGTGACCAGGTCCTCCCAGGCGGGCGGTGGGGGGAGGGGCGGGATGGCGTTCACGAGACTCCCTTCCGTGGCTGTTGCCGTTTTGCGCCTGGTGCGCCTGGTGCGCCTGGTGCGCCCGGCGCGGCTGTTGTCGCTGTTGCGGGGCGATGGATCAGCACAGGCGTACCGCCTCTCCCGGGGCCGTCGGCCAGGCCGTCAGCGGGGTGAAACCACGATGGCCGCACTCGCCGAAGACCTTGACGGGGGTACCGCCCGAGAGCGCGACCAGGCGCCACAGGCCGGGGCGTGAGATCGCCGCGGGGGTGAGCGGCAGCGCCGTGTCGCCCTCGGTGTCCGCCAGTTGCCAGGAGTCGCCGTCCGGGGTCGGTATGACGTTGTCCAGCGTCACCGGGACGGAGTCCTGCCAGGGGTCGTGGCGCAGGGTCTCGCCGTAGCGGGCGGTCGCCTCGGTCGTCGTCATGCCAGGGGGACGGGTCCCGGTGAGGACGGGTGGGGCGAACTGCTCGCCGAGAGAGACCCGTTGTCGTCCCGCCGCCCCCGGGTGCGCCGACACCTCGGCGTCCAGCGCGAGGCCGACGGGCAGCGTGAGCTCCGGTGCGCGGCCCGCGGCGCCGTAGGACAGGAGGAGAGCCGTGCGGCCCGAGACGGTGCCGTACAGCCAGATACGGCGGGTCGTCAGTTTCGGGTCCGGCGTGTCGTACTGGGCGAGCACCAGCCAGTGGTCGCGGACCGGCGGACCCGCCGGGGCGGTCGGCAGACCCACGCGGGCGCGGACCGTCGCCGCCAGGGCCTCCGGCAGTCGCTCACGGTGCAACCAGCCCTGGTCGAGGAGATGGAGCAGCGCGCACTCCTCAAGCAACCGCACCGGCCAGTCCGGCCCGGACCCCGGGACCGCCCCCAACTCCCTCACGCGAGAGGCCAGTCCGGGTGCCTGCGCGTCGACCATGCGGGCCGCCGTCTCCTCCCACAGCGCGTACCCCGACTGCTCGGCGGTGGCCAGGCCCGAGCGCAGCAGATCGGCGAGCCGCTCCTCCAGTTCCGTCGCCCCCGCGGTGATCCGCGCGGCGCGTCGCTCGGCCCTGCGGCGCGCTCCCTCGGGATCGGCTGGAGCGGACCCGGAACCGGTGGGGCCGGCCTCCCGTTTCTCCTGTGTACGCCTGTGTCCCGCGATCCACTGCTCGGCCCAGTCCGGTGCCCGCCCCGCCGGCGTCGCCTCCTCGCCGCCCGACCAGAGCAGCAGCAGCCCGAGCGCGTGCTTGCACGGGAACTTCCGGCTCGGACAGCTGCACCTGTACGCCGGACCGGTCCCGTCCGCGGTGTCGACGACCGTCCGGTACGGCGTGCCGCCGCTGCCCTCGCACAAGCCCCATACCGCGCCCTCCCGCGAACTGCCCGTGCCCGACCACGGATCGGCCGTGCCGAGTTTGCTTCCCGCTTTGCGTGACGTGGAGTCAGGCGCCAGTGCCAGCACCTGGTCCGCCGTCCAGCGCACCCCCTGCTGAGTCATGTCATCGAAGGTAGATCCCACCACTGACAATCGGTCCGGCGAGCGTCCGCCGACCGCCGGCCGGCCGTCCTTCGCGGGTGACCGGGAGGGTGTTTTCGCAGGTCGGATCGCATTGTCAGTGGTGTGGTGCACGGTGGACACCAGATGCCGAACCGGCCGAGCTGGAGGGGGCCTCAGCCATGTCCGTGTCCGTAGATCCCACGACAGATCCGACGTCCGCGCAACCGAGTGGGACCGAGCCGGCGCAAGCATTGCGTCCGCACGCCGAGGACGCCTTCGCCGACGAACTCACCACGCTGGCCGCACAGGACGACCGCCCGCGTCCGGCCCGCTGGAAGCTGTCGCCGTGGGCCGTCGCCACCTATCTCCTCGGCGGCGTCCTGCCGGACGGCACAGTGATCTCGCCGAAGTACGTGGGCCCGCGCCGCCTCGTCGAGGTCGCGGTGTCCACCCTCGCCACCGACCGCGCCCTGCTGCTGCTCGGCGTCCCTGGCACCGCCAAGACCTGGGTCTCCGAACACCTGGCGGCGGCGGTCAGCGGTGACTCGACGCTGCTGGTGCAGGGCACCGCGGGCACGCCGGAGGAAGCGATCCGCTACGGCTGGAACTACGCGCAGCTGCTCGCGCACGGGCCGAGCCGGGACGCGCTGGTTCCCAGCCCCGTCATGCGGGCCATGGCGGAGGGGGCGACGGTGCGGGTGGAGGAGCTGACCCGGATCCCGGCCGATGTGCAGGACACCCTCATCACGATCCTGTCCGAGAAGACACTGCCGATACCGGAGTTGGGGCAGGAGGTGCAGGCGGTTCGCGGGTTCAGCCTCATCGCCACGGCCAACGACCGCGACCGCGGGGTCAACGAGCTGTCCAGTGCCCTGCGCCGCCGCTTCAACACGGTGGTGCTGCCGTTGCCCGAGAGCGTCGAGGCCGAGGTGGACATCGTGGCCCGGCGCGTCGACCAGATCGGCCGCTCCCTCGACCTGCCGGCCGCTCCCGACGGCATCGACGAGATCCGCCGGGTGGTGACGGTCTTCCGCGAACTGCGCGCGGGCGTCACCTCCGACGGACGTACGAAGGTGAAGTCGCCGAGCGGCACGCTGTCCACCGCCGAGGCCATCTCCGTCGTCACCGGCGGTCTCGCGCTGGCCGCGCACTTCGGCGACGGCGTGCTGCGGGCGGGGGACGTGGCCTCGGGCGTCCTCGGCGCCGTCGTCCGCGATCCGGCGGCCGACCGGGTCGTCTGGCAGGAGTACCTGGAGGCGGTCGTCCGGGAACGGGCCGGCTGGACGGACTTCTACCGGGCCTGCCGGGAGGTGAGCGCGTGAACGGGAGCGACGCAAGCGAGGGGAACGAGGAGATTCGGGCGTGGGCCCGCGGAGCGTGGAGGGTGGCTGTGGACGACGACACGAGGTGGCCCCGCAGGCGTGAGGGCAGGGGATGACGGGCGTCGCGGAGGGCGGCGGCCAGGGCCCGGAGGCGGGCCGGCCGTTGCTGCTCGGGGTGCGCCACCACGGGCCGGGGTCGGCGCGGGCGGTACGGGCGGCGCTGGACGCCGCCCGGCCCCGGACCGTACTGGTCGAGGGGCCGCCCGAGGCCGACTCGCTGATCCCGCTCGCCGCCGACGAGGACATGCGGCCGCCGGTCGCGCTGCTCGCGCACGCCGTCGACGAACCCGGCCGCTCGGTCTTCTGGCCGCTGGCCGAGTTCTCCCCGGAATGGGTGGCCCTCCGCTGGGCCCTGGAGCACGGCGTCCCCGCCCGCTTCATCGACCTCCCGGCCACCCACACCCTGGCCTGGGAGAAGGAGGGGCACGAGGAGGGCGATCAGGAGGGGCCGGAGAAGGGGCCGCGACCCGAAGAACGGAACGGGGGCGCGAGTGGGGACGGCGACGGGGGCGAGAGCAGGGACGGCGACGGGAACGGGGGCGCGAGTGGGGACGGCAACGGGAACGGGGGCGCGAGTGGGGACGGCGATGTGCCCGGTGCCTGGGAGGGGGTACGGGGGGACCCGCTCGGGCGGCTCGCCGCGGTCGCCGGATACGACGACCCGGAGCGGTGGTGGGAGGACGTCGTCGAGCACCGGCCGACGGGTGCGAAGGACCCGTTCGCGCCGTTCGCCGCCATCGAGGAGGCCATGGGGGCGCTGAGGGAGACGTGCGCAACCGAGGCGGGAGAGCACGGGAGCGGACGGGATCTCGTGCGGGAGGCGTACATGCGCATCCAAGTGCGAGCGGCACAAAGGGAGTTCGGGCCGGACGGGGTGGCCGTGGTGTGCGGGGCATGGCATGTGCCCGCGCTGCGCCGGAAGGTCGCCGTCACCGCCGACCGGGCGCTGCTCAAGGGGTTGCCCAAGGTCAAGGCCGACCTGACCTGGGTGCCGTGGACCCACCGCAGACTGGCCCGTGCCGGGGGGTACGGGGCGGGTATCGACTCGCCGGGCTGGTACGCCCACCTGTTCGGTGCGCCGGACCGGCCGGTCGAGCGCTGGCTGACGAAGGTGGCGGTCCTGCTCCGTGCGGAGGACCGGATGGTGTCCTCGGCGCATGTCATCGAGGCCGTCCGGCTGGCCGAGACGCTCGCCGCCCTGCGCGGCCGGCCGCTGCCCGGCCTGAGTGAGACGTCCGACGCCGTGCGCGCGGTGCTGTGCGAAGGCTCGGACGTTCCGCTGGCGCTGGTGCGCGACCGGCTGGTGGTCGGGGACGTCCTGGGCGAGGTGCCGGCGGGTGCGCCCGCCGTGCCGTTGCAGCGTGACCTCGACCGGCTTCAGCGCCGGCTGCGGCTCAAACCGGAGGCGGGAGCACGCGAGTTGGCGCTCGATCTGCGCAAGGACAACGACGCCGAGCGCAGCAGGCTCCTGCACCGGCTGCGGCTGCTGCGTATCGAGTGGGGCGATCCGGCCGCCTCGCCGGGCGGTACGGGGACGTTCCGGGAGGCGTGGCGGCTGCGGTGGGAGCCGGAGCTGTCGGTGCGGACCGCCGAGGCCGGGGTGTGGGGGACGACCGTCCTCGCCGCGGCCACCGCCAAGGCGGAAGCGGACGCCGTCGCCGCGCGGGGCCTCGCAGAGGTGACCGGGCTCGCCGAGCGCTGCCTCCTGGCCGGGTTGCCGGACGCGCTCCCGACGGTGATGCGGGTCCTCGCCGACCGGGCGGCACTCGACACGGACGTCGGCCATCTCGCCCAGGCCCTGCCCGCGCTGGTGCGTTCGCTGCGCTACGGCGACGTACGGGGCACCGACACCCGAGCGCTGGCGGAGGTGGCCGCCGGCCTCGCCGAACGGGTCTTCGTCGGCCTCCCCCCGGCCTGCGCCTCACTGGACGCGGACGCGGCGGACGAGATGCGGCGCCATGTGGACGCGGTGCACCGAGCGGTGGGGATGCTGGAGGAGACGTCGACGACCCCGGGACGGGCCGACGCGCCGACCGGGGCATCGGCAGACGCACCGACCGGGTCTCTGACCGACGCGCGGGCCGACGCCACCGACGCACTGACCGGGACGGAGGCCGGGACGGCGGCCGGGGCAGCGGAGGGCCGCTCCGGAGCCGTGCGGACGGACGGGGGCGAGGGGCGCCCGGGGGCCTCCACGGGGGTCGACCGGGGCCTCGGCGGCGGGTCCCGGGCGGGCCGCGGGGGTCTGCGGGAGCGCTGGCGGGGGGTGCTGCGGGCGCTCTCCGGGCGGGACACCGTGCCCGGGGTGATCCGGGGACGGGCCGTGCGGCTGCTTCTGGACGAGGGCGAGTTGGACCAGGACGAGGCCGCGCGGCTGATGGGGCTCGCCCTGTCACCGGGGACACCGCCGTCGGACGCGGCCGCCTGGATCGAGGGGTTCGTCGGAGGCGGCGCCGGGGGCGGGCTGCTCCTCGTGCACGACGAACGGCTGCTCGCGCTGGTCGACGGATGGCTCACGGCGGTGCCGGCGGACGCGTTCAAGGACGTACTGCCGTTGCTGCGGCGGACGTTCTCGGCGTACGAACCCGGGGTGCGCAGAACGCTCGGCGACCTGGTCCGACGCGGCCCGGGGCAGCGGGGCGGCGGGCCGGGAACCGACTCCGGGACGACCGGGTTCGCGGCCGGACTCGACGAGGGACGCGCGGACGCCGTCCTGCCGGTGGTGCGGCTGCTGCTGGGGCTGGGGCCGGGGCCGGAACCTGGCCCGGCCGACGACGACGAACTCGCGCGGGTGGGCACATGACGACGACCGACGCGGCGACGACCGAGGCCGGACAGGAGCGGCTGCGGCGCTGGCGGCTGGTGCTCGGGGGCGACACGGCGGACGGCACCGGCCACGGGCTCTCCGGGCGGGACGCCGAGATGGACGGGGCGCTCACCGCGCTCTACGGAAAGGAGAACGGGGCGCGGACGGGCCGGGACCGCTCGGCGGGGCTCGGGGCCTCGGCGCCGTCGGTGGCCCGCTGGCTCGGGGACATCCGCACGTACTTCCCCTCCTCCGTCGTCCAGGTCATGCAGCGCGACGCCATCGACCGGCTGGGGCTGTCCGCGCTGCTGCTGGAACCGGAGATGCTGGAGGCGGTCGAGGCCGACGTGCACCTCGTGGGCACGCTGCTCTCGCTGAACAGGGCGATGCCGGAGACGACGAAGGAGACGGCACGGGCCGTGGTCCGCAAGGTCGTCGATGACCTGGAGAAGCGGCTCGCCACCCGCACCCGGGCCACGCTCACCGGCGCCCTCGACCGAGGCACGCGCGTCAGCCGCCCGCGCCATCACGACATCGACTGGAACCGCACGATCGCCGTCAACCTCAAGCACTACCTGCCCGAGTACGGCACGGTCGTGCCGGAACGGCTCGTCGGCTACGGGCGGGCGTCGCGGTCCGTGAAGAAGGAGGTGATCCTCTGCATCGACCAGTCGGGTTCGATGGCGTCGTCGGTCGTGTACGCGTCGGTCTTCGGGGCGGTACTGGCGTCGATGCGGTCGATCAGCACCCGGCTCGTCGTCTTCGACACCGCGGTCGCCGATCTCACCGACCTGCTCGACGACCCGGTGGACGTCCTGTTCGGCACCAGGCTCGGCGGCGGAACGGACATCAACCGGGCGCTCGCGTACTGCCAGGCGCAGATCACGCGGCCCGCCGAGACGGTGGTGGTGCTCATCAGTGACCTGTACGAGGGAGGCATACGGGAGGAGATGCTCAAGCGCGTCGCGGCGATGAAGGCGTCCGGCGTGCAGTTCGTCGCGCTGCTCGCGCTGTCGGACGAGGGGGCGCCCGCCTACGACCGGGAGCACGCGGCGGCACTCGCGGCGCTGGGCGCACCGGCGTTCGCCTGCACGCCCGATCTGTTCCCGGACGTCATGGCGGCGGCGATCGAGAAGCGCCCGCTGCCCGTGCCGGACACCGCCTGACGCGATGCGGGACGCACATGCAAGGATCGGGGCACGTAGTCGCCGCACGGGAGGAACCTCCCCCCTTGACCTGGCCCACCGCCCTGCCTGGTGCCGCTCTGCGGATCCTGCGCGTCGTGCGCGGCGCGGCCGGGCGGCGCGTGGTGCAACTGGCGCTCCTGGTGGGCGGGTTGTTCGCGCTCGGGTTTCTCTGCGGGGAACAGGCACACGCGGCGGGGGGCCCGTCCGCACCGGCCCTGTCGGCGCCGGCGCTTTCCGCACCGGCCCTGCCGCAGGTCCCGTCCGTGCCGGCGCTTTCCGCACCGGCCCTGCCACCGGTCCCGTCCGTGCCGGCGCTTTCCGCACCGGCCCTGCCGCAGGTCCCGTCCGTGCCGGCCGGGGTGACCGACCAGGTCGTGGGCCTGAGTTCGGTTCCGGCGGGCGGTGATGTCGTGGTGGCGGCCGTGGGTGAACAGCGTGGGCGGCTCTCGGCGCAGGTGTCGCCGCCGCCCGTCTCGTCGTCGCCGCGGCTGCCGATCGCGCCTGCCCGTCCCGAGCTCCCTGACCCTTCCGAGCTCGCCAAGCTCCCCAAGCTCCCCGTGCTTGCAGATCTTCCCAAGCTCCCTGACGTCTCCGGCCCGACCTACCTCCCGAGTCTTCCCACCCTCCCAGCACTTCCTGACCTGCCCGACCTACCCGACCTGCCCGCACTCCCCGCACTCCCCGCCCTCTCCGACCTTCCGGCCCTTCCGTCGGTTCCGGTGCGGACGCTTCCGGTGCCGGTCGTGGAGGTGCCCGGACAGGGCTCCAGGGGCACCCCGTCACCGGACGGACACGGGCTCGGGCTCGGTGATCGGAAGGCTGTCGGCGCGGTGCCGGTGCCGGTGACCGCGAAGGTGACGGCGGCGGACACGGCGGCGGATGTGGCGGTGGATGCGGAGACGGCGTCGTACGGCCCGGTGAGCACCGACGGCGGGGGTTCGGTCGACGCCGGTCACGGCGTCGCGTCCGCCCGCACCGGTCAGGCTCCTGCGTACGCTCCCGGGCCGGTGCGCCGCGGGCCCGCCGATGACCGTGACGGGGTGCTGAGCTGCGGTGCGTCGGCGCTCGACGGCGGTGCGTCCCGGCACGGCGACACACATGCCGTCACCCTGAGTCACCGGATCCCGCTGCGGCTGGTGCCCGGCAGCGCCGCGCGCTCCGAGGCGGCCGGTACCCGGGACGGGCACCGGAACATCCCGGTCTTCCCCGGCTAGGGCCAGGCGCCCTTCCTCCCCGAGCCCCGGTTCGCTGGATCACCCGGATCACCGGTTCACCCGGATCACCGGTTCACCCGGATCGCCCGGTCCACGGGATCACCTGGTCCACGGGATCACCTGGTCCACGGGATCGCCCGGTCCACGGGATCACCTGGTCCACGGGATCGCCCGGTCCACGGGATCACCCGGTCCACCGGATCACCCGATCCACCGGTTCACCCAGGCCTTCCGGCGTTCGGGGCTCTGCGCAGATTGCGCGAACCACGGTCCACGGCAGCGCGTCACGCGTCTGACCGGTTGACTCCGTGAGGCGGCAGGCCCCCGGACGGCCGAAAGCCACCGGTTCGTCCGACCGAAACCTCACGGTTGGGGTCGAGTGGTCCTCATTGGGGTGAGGATCGACCGACCTGAGCCCCTGAGGGGCTGTTCAGGGGGCCTCACCGGGTCAACCCCAACCCGGTGAGGCCCTTCCCGTCTCCGCTCCCGTCTCCGCCCGATCTCCTCACACCCGGCACCGGGTGCCAGTGATCCCGGCATCATGTGACAGGTATCACCGCTCAGGTGTGACCCTCGATTTAGGGGCCTCATGCAAGCAGCGATAACCTGCGAGACGGACATGCCGCGCGCTCGGACACCGTGTGCGCCTCCCTTGTGACTGACAGACGGCGGACGTCACGTTGCCCTCGCGGCACGCCCACGCAGACAACGAACCGCGAGATCACTGATAGGGACGGAAGCGCGTGGACCTGTTCGAGTACCAGGCGAGGGACCTCTTCGCCAAGCACGATGTACCGGTGCTGGCCGGTGAAGTCATCGACACGCCTGAGGCGGCCCGCGCAGCCACCGAGCGTCTCGGTGGCAAGTCCGTCGTCAAGGCCCAGGTGAAGGTCGGCGGGCGTGGCAAGGCCGGCGGCGTGAAGCTCGCCGCCACCCCGGACGAGGCCGTCGCCCGTGCGACGGACATCCTCGGCATGGACATCAAGGGCCACACGGTCCACAAGGTGATGATCGCCGAGACGGCCCCGGAGATCCTGGAGGAGTACTACGTCTCCTTCCTCCTCGACCGTGCCAACCGCACCTTCCTCTCCATCGCGTCCGTCGAGGGCGGCATGGAGATCGAGGAGGTGGCGGAGACCCGCCCCGAGGCCGTCGCCAAGACGCCGATCGACGCCAACGAGGGTGTGACCCCCGAGAAGGCCCGTGAGATCGTCGAGGCCGCGAACTTCCCGGCCGAGGTCGCCGACAAGGTCGCCCATGTCCTCGTGACGCTGTGGAAGACCTTCATCGAGGAGGACGCCCTCCTCGTCGAGGTCAACCCGCTGGCGAAGGTCGCCTCCGGCGACGTCATCGCCCTCGACGGCAAGGTCTCGCTGGACGAGAACGCCGAGTTCCGTCAGCCGGGACACGAGGAGTTCGTCGACCACGCGTCGGCCAACCCGCTCGAGGCCGCCGCGAAGGCGAAGAACCTCAACTACGTCAAGCTCGACGGCGAGGTCGGCATCATCGGCAACGGCGCGGGTCTCGTGATGAGCACCCTGGACGTCGTCGCGTACGCCGGTGAGGCGCACGGTGGGGTCAAGCCCGCCAACTTCCTCGACATCGGCGGTGGCGCCTCCGCCGCCGTCATGGCGAACGGCCTGGAGATCATCCTCGGCGACCCGGACGTCAAGTCCGTCTTCGTCAACGTCTTCGGTGGCATCACCGCCTGTGACGAGGTCGCCAACGGCATCGTCCAGGCGCTTCAGCTGCTCGCGGACAGGGGTGAGGAAGTCACCAAGCCGCTGGTCGTGCGTCTCGACGGCAACAACGCCGAGCTGGGTCGCAAGATCCTCTCCGACGCCAACCACCCGCTGGTGCAGCGTGTGGACACCATGGACGGCGCGGCCGACAAGGCCGCCGAGCTCGCGGCTGCGAAGTAAGGGAAGAGGGACAGAACAGCCATGGCTATCTTCCTGAACAAGGACAGCAAGGTCATCGTCCAGGGCATGACCGGTGCCACGGGCATGAAGCACACCAAGCTCATGCTGGCGGACGGCACCAACATCGTCGGTGGCGTGAACCCCCGCAAGGCGGGCACGTCCGTCGACTTCGACGGTACCGAGATCCCGGTCTTCGGCACGGTCGCCGAGGCGATCGAGAAGACGGGCGCCAACGTGTCCGTCCTCTTCGTGCCGCCGGCCTTCGCGAAGGCCGCCGTCGTCGAGGCGATCGACGCGGAGATCCCGCTGGCCGTCGTCATCACCGAGGGCATCGCCGTCCACGACTCGGCCGCGTTCTACGCGTACGCCGTGTCCAAGGGCGACAAGACCCGGATCATCGGCCCGAACTGCCCCGGTCTCATCACCCCGGGCCAGTCGAACGCCGGCATCATCCCGGGCGACATCACGAAGCCGGGCCGTATCGGTCTGGTCTCGAAGTCCGGCACGCTGACCTACCAGATGATGTACGAGCTGCGTGACATCGGCTTCTCGTCCGCCGTCGGCATCGGTGGCGACCCGATCATCGGTACGACGCACATCGACGCCCTCGCCGCGTTCGAGGCCGACCCCGACACCGACCTGATCGTCATGATCGGTGAGATCGGCGGCGACGCCGAGGAGCGGGCCGCGGCCTTCATCAAGGACAACGTGAAGAAGCCGGTCGTCGGATACGTCGCGGGCTTCACCGCGCCCGAGGGCAAGACCATGGGCCACGCCGGCGCCATCGTCTCCGGCTCCTCCGGCACCGCCCAGGCGAAGAAGGAGGCCCTCGAGGCCGCCGGCGTCAAGGTCGGCAAGACGCCGACCGAGACGGCGAAGCTGGCCCGCGAGATCCTCGCGGCCGGCTGAGTTCCAGGCCGGGTGCCGGTGGGCCCGCTCCCCTTGTGGGGAGCGGGCCCACCGGCGTTTCCGGGGCGTGGGCGCCGCGCCGGGCGGATCCGGGCCGGTTTCATTCGGCCAGCGGGATCAGCCGTTGCGGGCCGTGCAGGATCCCGGACCTCAGCTTGGCGCGCAGGTTCAGTTCCGCGTCCGAGAGCGTGCCGGGGGCCGATCGCGGGGGGACGCCCTGCACCGTCTCGCCGGGGGGCACCGCGGGCTCGTAGCGGGTGGGGGCGGTGCGTACGGTCAGTGCGGTCGCGCCGATGATCGCGACCGTGAACGCGATCGCCGCCCTGGTCCAGAAGCGGGCTCGCTGTTCGCTGCCCGCCCGCACGGTGGTCGGCTCGGCCGCGCACAGCCGTTCGGCGGACGCCACCTCCGCCAGCCGTTGGTGCAGTGCCGAGGGGCTCGCCAGTTCGGGCAGCCGCGCGGCCACCGCCTCGCGGGCGTGCAGCAACCGGTTCGCGGTCGCGGGGGTGCTCGCCTCCGTCTCCGCCGCCGTCTCCGGGAGGTCGAGGCCGACACCGTCGTAGAGGAGGAGCGTGCGGCGGTAGGGTGCGGGGAGGGTCAGCAGGACGTCCAGCAGCGCGCGGTCGGCGGCGTCGGACGGGGGCGGCTCCGGGTGGCGGTAGCGGGGGCGGAACCGGTGCCAGGGCGAGAGCGCGTACTCGTACGCCGTCGCCCGCACCCAGCCCGCCGGGTCCCGGTCCACGGCCACCTCGGGCCAGCGCTGCCAGGCCAGTTGGAACGCCCGCTCGACCGATTCACGGGCGAGCTCGCGGCGGCCGGAGAGCAGGTATGCCTGCCGCACGAGGGCGGGGGCGCAGAAGGCGTAGAGGGCGTCGAAGGCCTGATCGGGCGTCAGGGTGGTCCCGGTGGGCCGGCCTCCGGGTGCTTCCGGGGCTCCAGGGTCTCCGGGGTCTTCAGGTCCTCCAGTGCCTCCAGTGCCTCCAGGTCCTCCAGTGCCTCCAGCGCCTCCGGGGATTTCCAGGGTTTCGGGGTGGTGGGAGTCGTTGTTCAGGCACACCGTCACCTGGGGTGGGCGCGCCGCCTCCCGGGTGTTCGTCACCATGTCCGCCTCGGTCAGCGATGCCAGCAGTTTCGCGTACGCCTCCCGCCTGCGGCCGCGCGGCGTCGTGCGGCCGGACTCCCACGCGTGCACCGTCTCCCGGGTGACGCCCACCCGCTCGGCGACCTGATCAGGTGTCAGCGAGGCCGCCTCGCGCAGGTGTCTGCGCAGCTCGGGCGGGGGGAGTGGGGCAGGGCTCTGTGTCACAGGGGAACCCTTCGCACGAAAATGTACATAAACGTATATTGAGCGACACAACGGGACTTCGCCTGTTACGACGGGAAAGCGCGTGTCGTTGGGAGCATGACGGGCGTGACCCAGATGACCGCTCGCCGACTGTCGTTGTCGCCCCTGCTCAGCCGGATGCGTGACCGATCTTCCGGGCTGGCCGCCGGCCTCCTGGGCGGTGCGCTCGCGGCCGGGCTCGGGCTCGGTTCGTTCGCCGTGCTCGTGATGGTGCTGTGGATCAGCTCGCCGTATCCCGACAGCGGGCCGGACGGCGCGCTGCACGTCGCCGCCGCGCTGTGGCTGCTGGCCCATGGCGCCGAACTGGTGCGCGTCGACACACTGTCCGGGATCCCCGCGCCGGTCGGCGTCACCCCGCTGCTGTTGCTCGCGTTGCCGGTGTGGCTGGTGCGGCGCGCCGCGCGGGACGCGGTGGACGGGGGCGGCCGTGACGACGAGGGCGCGACGCGTCGGGGAGCCCGTACGGCGTGGGCGGGTGTCGTGCTCGGCTACCTCGCCGTAGGGACGGGCGTCGCCTGTTACGCCGCCACCGGTGGCGCGCTGCGGCCCTCGTGGGCGTGGACGGCGGCGTGCGTGCCGGCGGTGGCGGTGCTGGCAGCCGGGGCGGGGGTGTGGTCGGCCTACGGCTGTCCCCGCGGGCCCGTCGACAGCGCGCTGCTGGTGCTGCCCCGCGGTGTGCGGCTGCTGCTGCTCGAGCCGGCCGGGCGGGAGCGGCTCGGGGTCGCCGGGCGCGCGGCGGGGGCCGGGGCGGCGGTGCTCCTCGGGGGCGGGGCGGCGCTGGTGGCGGTGTCCTCGGTGTGGCACGTGGGCGCGGCCCGCGAGGCGTTTCTCCAGCTGACGGAGGGTTGGTCGGGGCGGTTCGCGGTGCTGTTGCTGTGCGTGGCGCTGGTTCCGAACGCGGCGGTGTGGGGGGCGGCCTACGCCCTCGGGCCGGGGTACGTCCTCGGCGCCGGACATGTGGTGGCGCCGTTGTCCTCGGACCCGGCGCCCCTGCTGCCGCCGTTCCCGCTGCTGGCGGCGGTGCCGGAGGCGGGGGGCGGGACGCCGTGGAACTGGGCGGTGGGGGTGGTACCGGTGGTCGCCGGAGTGATGGTGGGGGTGTGCGTGGCGCGGGAGGCGGGGGCCGGCGGCGCGTGGTCGCGCGGGCGGACCGCGGGGGCTGTGGTGCTGGCGGGGGTGTCGTGCGGGGTGCTGATGGGAGGGCTCGCGGGTTTGGCCGGTGGGCCGTTGGGGGTTTCCGCGTTGGCTCGGTTCGGGCCGGTGTGGTGGCAGGTGGGGGGTGCGGTGGTGTTGTGGACCGTGGGTGTGGGGGTGCCGGTGGCCTTGGTGGTGCGGGGGTGGCTGCGCTGGGGGACGGCGAGGGCGGGGAAGGGTGGCTCTGCGGGCTCTATGGGCTCTATGGGCTCTGCGGGTTCTGCTGTCGCCGGCTCGGTGGTGGGGGCCGAGCTGTACGACTTCTCGCCGGTGGTGCGCGGCGGCGGTACGTTCGCGCATGGCGACGCTGCCGAGACTGTCGCGCCGGTGTCGTCCGCGCCGTCCGCGCCGTCCGCGTCGTCCGTGTCGGCCGCGCCGTCCGTGCCGCCTGTGCCCGCCATGCCGACCGCTCCGCCCGTGCCTGCGGTTGCGCCCGCGTCTGTCGAGCTGGTGGATCCAGGCGGCCCGCTGGACGCCATGGACCAGCGGGACCCCACGCACCCTATGGACCTCGGGGACCCCATGCGCCCTATGGGCCCCCGGGATCCCATGTACCCCCTGGACCTCATCGATCCCCTGGACCTCATCGACCCACTGGACCCCGGGCGCCCCGAGGGCTACGTGGAGCCGGTGTGGCATGGGGATGTGGCTCGGGAGGTTCGGTGGGCGGAGTTGCGGGAGGCGGGGGAGGGCGAGGAAGTGGACGGTTCGGAGGGGAGTGAGGCGGGTGGAGTGGGGCGGTGACCGCCCAGGGGGTTTTCGCCCCCGCCGCCCCGTCCCCTCCCGTCCCCGCCGCCCCTTCCCTTCCCGTCCCCGGGGGCTGCCGCCCCCGGACCCCCGCTTCGGCCCCTGAAGGGCCTCGTCCTCAAGCGCCGGACGGGCTGAAAA